>SVGO01000047.1 GCA_015056305.1 Clostridiales bacterium
TCCCGGAGGGAGGCTCAGACTCTAAGAATGTTTTGCGCATCAGCAGCGCTGATTTATAAGCGAAGCGTATACGAGGAGGCTCCCTCCGGGAGGGAGCTGTCAGCGAAGCTGACTGAGGGAGCCTGCAGGCACTGAAGTTGCTTATTCAGTTTAATTCCGCCTATATCCTTACTGCGCACTATCTCCCTTTTGCGCACAAAAAGGGCGTCGTTATCGACGCCCTTTATCTCATTTCCTATTAATCCTGCAGATGCTCGCCCTTCTTCTCGGCCTCTTCCAGCTCGTGCATATATTTATACACCGTGTACCTGGACACGTTCAGCCGCTCAGCAACGATCGCCACCGACTTCTGATAGGTAAACGCACGGCGCTTGTAGAGCATGCGGATGATGCGCATGCGGTCGGTCTTCTTCATTGCCTCGGGCTCCTTGCCCACGGCGCTGATGCATTCGCGCAGAAGCTCCTCCAGCTGGCTGCGCGCGTCCTGCATCATCGTCTGCTGCAGATCACCGCTGGTCGCGGTCAGCTCGCTGAGCACCTGCGTGGCGCGCACCATGTTGGTGATGTCCAGATTGATGCCCAGCGCAAAGTGATAATCCGAACCGACGACATTAAATGTCGAACTCTTGAGCGTACGCCCGTCCCGGGAGAGCACCATCTGATTGGTGTAATCCTTCTTTTCGTAAACCGTCTCGTCATAATCGCCGATATCGCCAAAGATATCTGCCGTCGAGCCGACCTCGCGGTCTGTGACTGTGCCGTTGTAAATCGCCAGGATCGGATGACCCGGCCGGGTCATGTCATGCACCAGGGTTTCACAGTTCGGGCCAAACATCGTGGCAATTCCGCGCGCCTCATTTTTCAAAAATGCGAGCATCTCATCCCTGTTCATGATCTTCCTCCGTTCTTCCTGTCGTCTTCTTCAGCTTGCGCCGGCGTCAGTATGGGCGACGGCTTCCCCTTTCTTGATTATAACATATCAGGCGCTGTCCCGCAAATCATTTCTTACAATCTGTCAACACCAATACCGCAGCAGAAAGCATCATCGCCGACGCAAGGCTCAGCGGGATCGCCAGCGCCCAGCAGGTCGACAGCAGCGCCAGCTCGATGAGCGCCGCCGCGATCACCGTCCGGCCGCCGCGCCTCGCCGCAAGCGCGACGCTCAGCGGCGTCGCCAGATAGAAATAGCGCTCGTGCATCCTGGGCAGCAGGAACACGATCAGCAGCACCAGCAAAAGCGCCAGCCGGACATACTCGCCGTCGGTCAGCGCCTGTGCCCGGCGCACGCCCCAAAGAACCAACAGCGCGCATGCGCCGAACGCCAGCGCCATGGCGAAATTTCCATAGGCATACACGTCCAGCCCGGCCGTCTCCATCAGGCCGAAGAAGTTCGCCGCGTTGTAATTGAGGCCTGTGTACAGCCCCGTCTGCGAGGTGTAGATCCCGATGATATCCCCGATGCTCTTGCCGCCCAGCAGCGCCGGCAGCATCACAAGCAGCAGCGTGAGCGCGAAGATCAGCGCCTCGCGCACGCGCAGCCTGCGTCCGGCCCAGAGCACGACGACGATCGGCAGGATAAACGCACTTTGCAGCTTGAAGGCCAGCGACAGCGCAAAGCACGCCGCCGATCCCGCAGGCCTGTTGTGCAGCGCGAAGGCAAGCCCCCACAGCGCACACGCCGCGTACAGACTGTCACACTGGGCGAACATGCCGCCGTTGAGCGCAACCGTCGGCAGCAGAAGCACCGCGCCGAAGGCGATCAGGCCGTTCTTCTTTCCGGCCAGCGTAGCCGCCGCACCCGCGAGGAACGCATCGCCCGCAAAGGACACCGCCTTCACCGCATACAGCGCCGGCACGCCCAGCCGCGTGATCACAAAGAGAATATACTGATAGAGCACATTGTACTCGCCGACATTCGCCTTCATGCCCTCGCCAAACGATCCGGCGGCGAGCTTTGCAATCCAGTCCGCGAGATAGATGTCGTAATCGCCGGAGGAGCGTTCAATAAAGCTCACACGGGCGAGCATCGAAACAGCACACAGCGCGAACGCACACAGCTGCTCCAGCGTGCTTTTTTCCCGCGTCAGGCGCAGGGCAAAGCACAGCATCACGCCCAGCGGCAGGCAGAGAATCAGCACGGCCCACGCCCGCGCCGCAAGGCTCGCACCCGCAAGCTGCGTAAGCGTGCGCGTCATCATCAGCAGCATGAACGCAGCAAACGTGCCTGCGCCCAGCAGCCAGGCAGGAACCTTCCTGCCAATCAGCAGGCTGCGCAGGCCCTCGTCCGCGCGCTCCAGCAAGCTACCAAGCTTCCTCATGCGCAAGGCGCCTCCTCGCTTTTCTTCACAAAGATGATCTCAAAGAGCTCAAGCATCACCAGCACGGCTGCGCCGATGGCCAGCAGCGCAAGGATTGTTACCGGCACAACTTCGTAGCCGAAGATACCCGTCATATACGCCCAGAGCGAAATAAACTCGATCAGGAATGCAGCGATCATGCGGCGCGCGTTGCCCGCGCAGGCAAAGCCGAGCATTGTCGCCAGATACAGGCTGCGCGCATTCATCTGCGGCAGGATCAGCGGCAGGCCGCAGGCAAGCAGCAGCGCGCCCAGCAGCAGCACGTCATTCGTCAGCTCGCGCTTTGTGCGCAGCAGCGCACCAACCACCAGCATCGCGCAGGCGATACCCAGATACAGGCCCATACCGCTGAATTCACGCGTGGAAGCCACGACCATCAGCTTATAGACATTGGGCATGCCGTCGGACAGGCCCAGATCCCAGCGCGCATTCTCCAACTGCACGGCGTAGCGCGTGATCATGCTCATGATCCCCTGACCGTCCAGCACGATGGCGATCTGGCACAGGAATGCGCTGGCCGCCAGCGCCAGAACATGGCGCAGCTGCACGCGGTTTTTCATGAACAGCACGATCAGCAGCGGGAAGAGGAACGCGCTCTGCAGCTTCGTGCCCAGCGCAAGGCCCCAGAGCACGCAGCCCGACATCGGATGATCCGACAGCAGCAGCGCAAGACCCCACAGCGCAAACATTGCAAACGTCGCGTCGCACTGCGCCCACACGCCCGCATTCATGAGCATCGTCGGCGCAAGCACTGCACAAAACATCGCCGCAATCGCGCCGTATACCTTCGCGCCGCGCAGCAGCGCCAGCCTGAGCACCGCGCCCGCCGCGACGCACTGGCAGATCATGTCGATCAGCTTGAGCGCATACAGCCAGGAGAACGTCTCGATGCGCGAGAGCAGCGCCAGGATCAGCAGATACACGCCCGACCAGCCGTCGTCCTCCCAGGCGGCCGCCGTCACCAGTTCATAATTCCACATGTCGCCAAGCAGCGGCTCGAGCACCTTCGTATAGCGGCCGGGCTTGATATCCAGCATCGCCAGATGCGCGCCCACGGCCAGCATCGAAAGCGCCGCCAGACACAAAAGCACAATCACCGGCGCATCCTCGCGCGCCACTGCGCGCCATGCAAACGCCGTCAGGATCGCAGCGCCCAGTGTGCCGCAGGCGGCGATCACAGCCGCGCCCTCCATCGCAGCGCAGAGCTTATATGCAATCACATAGAAGACCACCATCAGCACGGCAAAAAGCAGCGCGGTTCCCTTGCTGCAGAGGCGCGCCATCATCGCAAAGCGCAGCGGATCCGCCGCGATCACGCGCATATTCTTCTTATCGCTCATCACGCCTTCACCTCCGCCATGACAGCCATATCCTTCTTTTCATTCAGGCTGCGCCACAGCTCGGCAGCCGTCAGCGCCAGACCGACGCCCTGGAACATCGCCGCCCATCTCAGATCCATGATCTTCGCGCCCGGCAGTCCCGCCGTATACGCCACATAGGATGCAAAGCCGAAGCACAGCGGCAGCAGGAAGCGCCTGCGCGGCGCATACGCCGCCGCAGCCAGCGAGAGCACATCCGCGCCGAATGTATAGCGTTCATGCATCTTGGGCAGGAAATACGGAATGCCCGAGAGCATCACCAGGCACACCAGCACCGCGGCATCGTCAGACAGCCGGTCACGATGCACAGCAACCAGCGCGCACATCGCCATCACGCAGGCAAAGCCCAGCATCATCGCCATCGGACTGAACATGGTGTAGAGCAGCGTGCTGTCCAGATCCGGCAGGAACTGGTAGAGGTTCGGCGCGTTCATGGTGATAAAGTTATACTGATCCGCCTGCTGCATGTACACCGTGAGCACATGGTGCAGCGACTTGCCGCCCCACAGCGCCGGAATCATCATGAACATATACGCCGCCGGGATGAGCGCCAGATGGCGCAGCTTAATGTCCTTTCGCAGCCACAGCACCAGCATCACCGGCATGAAGAACACCGTCTGCAGCTTGAACGACAGCGCCAGACCGTAGAAGATCATGCTGCGCGCAGAGCGGCGGGTGAGCCCCATATACAGCGCCATCAGGCAAAGCGACGTATAGATCACGTCGCACTGACCCCAGTACGCGCCGTTGAAAACGACCGTGGGCAGCAGCAGCGCAATGTGAAAGATCATCAGCCGCGCGCCCTCGCCCTTCACTTTCAGCGCCGCGATCTTCATGAGCGCATACGCCATCAGCACCTCAAAGGCCATGGAGATCGCCTTGACCAGATACTGCGGCGGATAATCCCTGACGCGGGAAACAAGCTGCATCAGATACAGATACGGCGGCGTGTAGTCGCTGCCGATATACCGTCCAAGGCCTTCTTTAATGCTTATCTGTGAATACTCGTAGATCCAGTTGGCCAGGAAGATATCGTAATCGTCGCTGACATAATCCAGCAGCGAAATCTTGCCGAGCAGAATCGCGCCCGTGATCACGGCCAGCAGCACATGCATATACACAGGCAGCCTTCTGCCCGCGCGCAGCTGCACGCCATAGGCGAGCGCAAAAATCGCGCCGAACACCACGCCGGAAAGCATCTGCATCTCGGCGGTCTTGTAGCCGCTGAAATCATCGATCTTCGCATAGCGCGCATACCGCGCAAAGACGAAGAACACCACGGTCGCCAGCACCCAGAGCACCACGCGCAAAAGCTTACCCGGGGTCTTATCAAGCCCCGTACGCAGCGCGTCGCTCACAACATTCTTTTTCATGACAGCATATCCTTTCTCGCATGAAAATCCATTTTTATTATACGGTAAAAAACGCCGTCTGTACAGCAAAACCTGCCGCGCTTTGCGCATCATAATTCTTCCTGAGGCAGCATATGCTTGCAAAGCGTCCGCTTCATGATTGCTCATATTCCCCTGCATCCACACTGCTGTAAACATGCCGGGTTATCCTGATCATACACGCCCCAGCGTCCATTCCGATCGAGGTGAGTTCCTTGTCATCAAGCGCCCATGCACAAACGCTGCCCGCACAGGCAGATCCTGTTTTCTCCGCCGCGTTCTATGCGCCCTATGAAGCCGCAGCCCATGCCGTGCTGGAAATGCTCTGCGCCGCGCGCGCGAAAATGCCCCTTGACGTGCTCACGTTTCATTACAGGCTCAAATCCGCCGCATCCATCCGCGGCAAGCTGCAAAGAAAAAGGCTGCCTGAAACAGCCGATTCCGCCGCAGCCGCGCTGCGCGATATCGCCGGTTTGCGCGCCGTGCTCGCCTCCCGCGAGGCGGTCTATCGCTTTGCCGATCTTTTGCTTGAAAACGGCGCGCTGCATCTGGAGGATATCCACGACTATATCGCCTCTCCCAAGCGCAGCGGCTATCGCAGCCTGCACCTGATCGCGCGCATTCCCGTCCGCCTTCAGGCCAATATCTATTGGATGCCCGTGGAGATCCAGCTGCGCACGGCAGCCATGGACGCCTGGGCCTGCGCGGAGCACAAATTGATCTACAAACCCCATCCATAATCACAAAGCCTCCCCTTTCGGGGAGGCCTGATCATTACACGGCAGAATCCAGAATCTTCTGCCAGGTGCCTTCGGTCACCGGAATGCCGCGCTCGCGGTTTCTTTGGCGAGTCTTTTCCAGATTCTCGCCCGGGGCATGCACGCCGCTCATGCCCTCCTTAGGCTCAAGGCGATTCAGGAACGCAACCGTACGCTCCATCTGCTCCTCCGCCTTGTCCATATCGATCACGGCCGCCGGATTCATGCAGATGAACATCTGGCTCATGCCCTTCTCGCCGTCGCCCGGCTTGCCGATTTCCAGCGACGTCCTGCCCAGCGAGAGCATCGCCGTCATCAGGTCAATCATGATCGACAGCGCGCTGCCCTTCCACAGGGCCATGGGCGTCATCAGCTTGCTCTGCGTGATCTTCCTGGGGTCGTTGGTCAGGTTGCCTTCCAGATCATAGCCGCAGGCCGTATCGAGCATGCCGCCCTCCTGCGCCATGATTTCCAGCTTGCCAAAGGCATACTGGCTGACAGCCATATCCATCACCAGGCTGCCTGCTCTGCGCGGGATCGCAAATGTGATCGGGTTATTGCCCGTGGACGGCTCCTTCGCGCCGTAGGCGACGAGGTTCATGCAGGTATTGGTCATGCAGATGCCCATCATGCCTGCGTCCGCCATCATCAGGCCGTAGCGGCCCGCGCGCAGCCAATGGCTGTTATTGCGCAGGGCGACGCAGGCGATGCCATGCGTCCTGGCCAGCTCGATGGCCCTTTGCGCCATCTGCTCGGCGATCAGCGGACCGACGCCAAAGTGCGCATCCCAGACCTCCAGGCCGCCCAGCCCGGAGACCTTCTCCGCCTGTGTGACCGACGGATCGCACAGGCCGCTTTTCATATCCTCCAGATAGCGCGGATAGCGGTTCATGCCATGGCTGTACACGCCGTCGAGCGAATTGCCAGCGAAGATTCCCGCAAAGTGCGCCGCCGTCGCCTCATCCATAAAGCGCGAAAGGCCCTTCGTCATCTTCGCAATGGCTTCATCATATGTCACATAGATCATCGCAAGGTCCTCCTGTGCATTCATCCGATCTTTTCAGTCGTGATCTTCTCCGATATCGACGCCACGTCCTGCATCCTGACGCTGCCAACCTCGCCCAGCATCGCATTGGCCGCGCCGCAGGCCATCGCAAGGCGCAGCGCCTCCTCCGGCGCAAGCCCCAGCGCCATCGCCCGCAGCGCGCCGGCGAGCGCGGCGTCGCCGCTGCCCACGGTAGAGATGACCCGCACCTGCGGCACGCGCGCCAGATACGCGCACATTGAATCAACCCACACGCCGCCCTGCGCGCCCATGGACACGACCAGCGCGCCATACGGCGGCATGAGCCTGCGGGCATACGCCGCGATCTTACTGTGCTCCTGCGTGCGCTCTTCGCCCAGCAGCGCGCAGAGTTCGCGCTCATTGGGCTTACCCAGTGCATAGTTTGTCCCGCGCAGCGACGGCGGCAGCGTTTGGGCGTTGCAGTCCAGCGCGCAGCGCGCGCCCCTGCTCCTTGCCAGCGCGCTCGCCTGCGCATAGAGATCCTCCGGCGCGCCGTCGATGATCGAGCCGGAGCATGCAAGGATATCGCCCGGCCGCAGGTTTTCCTCCAGCTGCGCAAGCATCTTCGTCGTATGCTCATCGGTCACCCTCGGCCCGGCCTCGGTGATCACGGTTTCACGGTCGTTTTTCCTGTCGATGATGTTCACCGTCGTGCGGCATGCGCCGCGCACAGTCACAAACGTGCACGCGCAGCGGCCCTCCATCTCCCGCCGGAAGCCCGTCTCGCTCTCCTCGCCCATGAAGGCATACAGATGAACATCCTCGCCAAGCTGGCTGAGCACGCGCGCGACGTTCACGCCCTTGCCGCCAAAGCGCGTGGCCGGCCGCTGTCCGGGATAGTCCTCGCCCGCAGCAAAGCCATCGATCGCATAGAGCTTATCGATGGCCGGATTCGGACACAGTACGTGGATCATATGGAACCTTTCTCGGGGACGCTGTCCCCGAACCCCTGGCAGGGACTTCGCCCCTGCACCCCATGTTCGCTTCGCGGCAGTAATAATGAATTAAATCAAATAAACATTCAACATTTGAAACCGAAGGTTTCCAAAGGGCGACCGGAAAGCCCTTTGGCGGGGCGATGGGGCAGAGCCCCATACCCCATTCGTCAGCCTACAGCACCTGTACAGCAATGGTATAGCCGAATGTCCAGAGGACGAGCATCGCGCCGGACAAGATCAGCAGGACCATGTGACCCGTTTTGCCAATGCGCATGCGCGCAAGCAGCAGCGGGAAAGCACACAGCGCATACAGATACCGCGCGCCGGAGAGCAGCCATGTCGGCGAAAGCACCACGGCCACATACACAAAGCTATACGCCGCCAGATCGAACGGAATCCTGCCGCTGCCAAAGGCAAGCAGCCCATACGCGCCCATCATGCACAGCAGCTGAAAGCCCCATGTCCACAGCCAATCGCTCTCGCCCGCGCCGTTGAGGAAATACTGCATGGTATTGGCCGTGGAATTCCAGAAGGAGCCAGGCTGCTGATACCAGTTTTCTCTTTGATAGGTCAGGTAGGCAAACGCATCGCCCGTCACGGCCTTATTGACCGCCAGATACGCCGCAAAGCCGCCAAAGACGATCGCCACCTGCGCAAGGCAGGCAAGCAGCGTGCGGCTGTTTACCTTCTTTTCGGGGATTTTCCCGATGAACGCAATGATCATCATGCCCGCGACGATCACGCCCGGCATGCGCGTGAACGCGCTGAGCATGCCGAAAACCGCCGCCAGATATGGATGACCCCTGCGCAGCAGGCAGACGGCCGCCAGCGTCAGGCAGATGAACAGCGATTCCGTATACACGCAGCACAAAAACACGCTCAGCGGGCTGAGCAGGAAATACGCAAGGCTCAGTCCGGCCTCATCCCCGCCAAAGTGCATATACGCCAGATCATACAAAAGTGCGCTCGCCGCTGCGCTGCAGGCAAGCGAGATGAGCACGCCGCTATAAAACGCGTTGGCGCCGGTGATCATGGAGAGCAGGCGCATCAGCAGCGGATACAGCGGGAAAAACACCAGCCGCAGCCGCTCGTCGCCCACGCTGGTGTACCACTCCTGGGCAATGCCGATATAGTGGCGCGTATCCCAGTGCGTCCACAGCGGCTCCAGCGACTGCATCAGGCCGTCGCCGCCCACGCCCAGCAGCCGGTACATCGCATACGCGAGCACATAGAGCATCAGCCGCGACAAAAGCCCTATAAGCGCCGCCCACGCCAGATGGCTGCCCGGGGCAAAGCGCCGCCCCTGTCCAAGGCCGGATGCATCTTCCTGTCCGCGCAGCACGCGGATCAGGCGGACAAGCAGCTGAACGCCGCAAATCCCCATCAGCACAATCGAAATCCCCGCGGCGAGCTGCTCCAGTACCACCACCATCGCATCGTCCATCGGCGTCTCCTCAGCTGTTGCGGGTGCGTCTGCCCGGCTTGCGCGGCGCGGCAGCGGGCTTATAGGCATCCTGCATATTCACGCGCGGAGGCAGTTTCGTGCGCGAGGCGAGCTGCTCCTCCTCCGGCTCGATCATCTTCGCCATGCGGTCCAGCAGCTTGCTGTGCCTGACCGCCTTTTCTTCCTGCACGGGCGCTGCGTCCATCGTGCTGTGCGACATCTGCGGCCACTGCGGCGCATCCGGCAGCTCCTCTACTGCCTCGCCGGCGACATAGTCGCTGTAGCTCACGGATGCGCCCCTTCTGCGGTGGGCTGTCTGCGGCGGGGCAATCTCCTCTGCCTGTTCCTGCGCAGCAGTTTCCCGCGCAAGCTGCGCCTCGTACTCAGCCTTCTG
The DNA here is from genome assembly GCA_015056305.1 of Clostridiales bacterium. Lineage (GTDB taxonomy): Bacteria > Bacillota > Clostridia > Christensenellales > Aristaeellaceae > Ventricola. Next base: position 9,728 of record SVGO01000047.1, read on the forward strand.
CCGCTCGTATTCCGCCAGATCCCGTTCATACTGCGCCTTTTGACGCTCATACTCCGCCAGCTGGCGCTCATATTCCTCCTGCGCAAGGCGTGCCTGTTCGGCCTCATAGGCCTCCTGCGCAAGGCGTGCCTGTTCGGCTTCATAGGCCTCCTGCGCAAGGCGCGCCTGCTCCGCTTCATAGGCCTCCTGCGCAAGGCGCGCCTGCTCCGCTTCATAGGCCTCCTGCGCGAGGCGCGCCTGCGCGGCCTCATAGGCCTCGCGCTGCGCGCGCTCCGCCTCTGCCCTGGCGCGGGCCTCCTCCTGCATCTGCAGCTGCCAGGCCTCGATCTCCGCCTTCCGTCTGGCGACCTCCGCCGCGCCCGGGCCTTCCTGCGTCACCGCGCCGTAGCGCTGCGTGCTGCCCAGCTCCTCCTGCGCCGCGCTGTCATAGCGCATGCCAGGATAGGCATACTCGTCCGGCGCGCTTTGCGCCTGCTCAAAGACGGCCTCTTCCTGTGCCCGATCGATCGCCGCAGCAGCAAACGGCTGGATTTCCATGCTCTCATCGAGCTGCGCCTTGGTATAGACCCGCTTCCTGCCCGGCATCACTGCCGCATGGGCGCGTCCCGGCGTCTCTTCCTCTTCCTCCGGCTCCTCGATGCGCAGCAGCCTTCTGGCGCGCTGCGCCCACAGATGATACGGCTGCCAGCGCAGCAGCCAGATGATCCAGTCGATCACAAGACCGCCGAATATAATGGCTGCTGCGATGATCAGCCAGTTCTTTCCAAGAAACTCCAGCGCCGTTGTGTGGTCGGCGGAAAACAGCGCCCAGATCGCGTTCACCAGACCCCTTACCCAGCTCATCAGCACCGTAAACAGGGAATCTGCAAATGTACCCATGTTTTTCCAGCTCCTTTGCGAAACTCAATCATACGAAAAATCCGGTCGCTGTCCGCGGCCGGAAAGGGGCTGTCGTCGCCCGCGTTTTATGGGTTGGCTTCCACCAGCGTCACGGTGATTTCCGGCACGCTCAGCGCACAGGCAAACTCCGGCGCGTTGTCGATGCGGATCTGCACCGGGAGGGTATGTTTGCCCGCCTCAAGGCCAAGCGCATCCACATACAGATGCACATCCTCGCGCGCAAGCGAATCGATAAAACTGTACGCGCCCGTGAGCTGCACCGTGCTGCCCGCATCGGACAGCCGGGCCTTCAGGCCCTCGCCCACGCCATCGATCTCAATGCTCACGCCGCGCAGCGTGCGCTCGATGGTCTTTTCGGCGATCTCCGCCGTGACGGCGATCTCGGTGGGCAGCGAATTCTCAATGCCTGTCAGTCGCTTGATTCTCACATAGCCGTCCATACTTTCCGTCGCGCCGGTAATATCCAGCGGCGTGTCGGCGGTGATGAACTCGATGGAACCAAGCAGTTCTTCTTTCGCGGCCACGCGAAGCGCATCCTGCTCCACGTAGATATTGACCAGCTCATAGCCCTCGGCCGGCTCGCCGGCAACCAGGCTCTCGATGGCAAGGGGCACCATCGCCGCCGGAACGACCTCCGTATCGACGACGACGGAATCGGTGATGACCGTCTGGTTGGTGATCTCCAGCTTATCCGACACGATCACCTGACCCGCGGCGTCCTGCAGCTCGACGTCCAGCGCCGTGCGGTCGCTTGCGCGATCCAGCGACAGCGTGGACAGATCCAGCTTTGCCACAGCGCGCGCCACGCTGGTGACCAGCGACTGCGGACCGGAGACGGAGAGCATATTCGGATCGGTGCGGTAGCTGTCCAGATAGACATTATCCTGCGCAAAGCCCGTCAGCTCCAGCACAACCGGCACGCGCCTGGTCATGTAGCGCTCGACGTTCACCGTGATGCTCTCCGGTTCGCAGTCGATGACAGGGCCGTAAAGCTGCGAGGAATAGTTGATATACAGCGTATTCTCGCCGATGCCCTCGACCTTGGACAAGTCAAAATGCGGGTTATAGGACGTGCTGGTCACGCGGTTATAGTTCTGCTGCGTCACCTCGACCGTCATGCGGACGCTCGGCACGAGCTCCTTGATATCGTCCATAACGATATAGCCGCGGCTCTTGAGCGTGGATTCGTTGGTCACGTTCACCGGCACATTCGCAAAGAACTTCGGCCTCGTCATCGTCGCGTCGGAGGCGACCAATGCGCTCCACGTCAGCAGCGCGAGCAGCAGCGACATCAGCAGCAGAAAGCGCTTGCTGGCGACGATGCGCGACATCCAGCTGCGCAGCCCCTTAAAAGGACCGCGGGGCGCGTCACTCTTTTTTGTCGGTCTGCGGTTCATCATGCGCGTCTCGCCTCCTTTGCTTGAGATGGAGTCTGGGCACATTCAGCGGCAGACGGACAGGCTCCTTCTCCTCCTTGTCATAGAGCTCATGGAGGATCTTTTTCAGGGATTCCTCGTCCAGATGGCGCGTCAGCTGACCGCCGCGGGCCATGGAGATGATGCCCGTCTCCTCGGAGACGATGAACACCGTCGCGTCGGACACCTCGCTCATGCCCAGACCCGCGCGATGGCGCGTACCCAGATCGCGGCCCACGCCGGTGGTATCGGACAGATGCAAAAGGCACGCAGCGGACATGATGCGCTCGCCGCGCACGACAACGGCGCCGTCATGCAGCGGCGTATTGGGCTCGAAGATGTTTTCCAGCAGCGGCTGGGAAATCTTGCCGTCCACGGGCGTGCCGGTTGCAATGACGTCCGTCAGGCGGGTCTTGTTCTCCACGACAATCAGCGCGCCCACACGGCGGCGGGACATATTGCCAAGCGCCAGCACCATTTCGTCGATCATCAGATCGGTATTGCTCATGGGCTGCTTGCGCATGCCGCTGTCCAGAATCGCATTGGTGCCCAGTTCCTCAAGGATGCGGCGGATCTCCGGCTGGAACAGCACAATCAGCAGCACGGGGCCCGCGTTGATCACCCAGGAAAGCAGCGCATGGATCGTGCGCATGCCGATCATATCGCTGGCCCAGGTCGCCAGCAGCAGGATGACAACACCCTTGATCGTCTGGGAAATGCGCGTATGGCGCATATGCAGCAGCATTTCGTAGATGATCATCGTCAGAAGGAGGATATCAATCAGATCGACAATGCTCGGCCTGTTGATCACGTTCCACACAACCGCGGAGAATTGTTCGACAATCGTGCTCACAGTGCATCCTCCCATCCATATCGTCACATGCTCTCATTATACACCAACAGATAGCGATATGACAGGGGGAAATTGTGAACATTCCGGGTATTTTTTTGCCCCTCTCCCGATGACGCCTGCGCGTGCGGGAAAGGGGCATGATTGCTCTTGAGTTAGGCGTTCGCGCCGCCCGTATGCATCTGGGTATCCTTGGCGTTTCTCGCTTCCCGGCTGGTAAAGAGCATCGAGATGCTCCACACGCCCGCCGCGCCGATGATCGTATAGAGCACGCGGGAGATCAGCGCAGATTGTCCGCCGAAGAGGAACGCCACCAGATCAAACTGGAACAGTCCGATCAGACCCCAGTTGATCGCGCCGATGATCACAAGCAAGAGAGATAGTCGATCCATGCAGTCCACTCCTTTCTTCAAAAGGAAGTCTGCACATCTCTTTGACGATTTATGCGCCTTCATCGCCCTGCGCGGCATTTTTTTAGAAAATCACACGAGAATTTGTGCCGTGGGCGTCAGACAGCTTTTCGCTGTTAAGTTGTTCTCAAATGCGAGCGGGCGCCGCCCGCTTTCTTGCGCGGCATCTCCAGCACGCGCGCGCCGCCGGTCAGGCGCTGTGCCTCGTCGGGCCACGCACGCGCATACCCGCCGTCAAGCAAGCCTTCGCGCATGCATGCGCTGATCAGCCGCACGGCATAGATCGCCGCCATCTCCCGGGTATAGCCCAGTTCGCCGGCCAGCGCCGTCAGCTTCTTTTCCGTGTCCGCGTCCAGGTTCAGCGTCACTTTCCGTCCCATGGTCTCAGGCTCCTTCCGCCGCTTCAGGCGCCGCCCTCCAGTACCAGCATGTCCGATACCCTGTCCCTGCGCGATACGCTCACGCGCACATCCGTGCCCACGTCGTATCCCGCTTCATACAGCGCCCCGCATACGGTATTATATGCCAATTCCGGCAAATTATTGTCCTGAGATAGATGAGAAAGAAATACGGCCTGCGTGCCCGATTTCACCAGCTCCAGCAGCGCCTTGGCGCAGTCCTCGTTGTTCAGATGGCCCTTTTTGCCAAGGATACGCCGCTTGAGATGAGAGGGATACGGCCCCCTGCTGACCATCTCGACATCGTGATTGGCCTCCAGCACCAGCGCCTGACAGCCCGTGATCGCTTCCATCCAGCTTGGGCTGATATGTCCCAGGTCCGTCGCCACCGCGCAGCGCAGCCCCTGACAGGAGAAGCTGTAGCCGACCGGCTCGTTGGCGTCGTGCGGAATCGGGAAGGGATGCACGTTGATGTCGCCGATGTAAAAATCCTCGCCGGTGTAGAACGTGCGCACGCTGCGCAACGGGATGCCCGATTCGCGAAGCAGAATGCCGTCCCACGTGCCCTCGTTGGCATAGATCGGCAAACCATACTTGCGCGAGAGCACGCCCAGTCCGCGCACATGATCCACATGCTCGTGCGTCACCAGGATGCCGTCGATCTCGCGGATATCCACGCCGATTTCGCGCAGATGCGCCTCAATGCGCGCCGCGCTCATGCCCGCGTCCACGAGCAGGCGCGTGCGGGAGCAGGCGATATAGATGCTGTTGCCGGAGGAACCGGAAAACAGCGGACAAAGTGTGAGCCGCATGGCTTTACAAATCCCCTTCAATCATATAAAATGCAGGCAGTGCCTTTTCGGCAGTGTCTGCCTGCCATATATGCCGATTATACCGTATTTTTCCCGCCGCGTAAAGGAGACAAACATGGACAAAAACAGGCTCTGGGGCCGCATCATCGTGGGACACCGCATCGCCAGACAGGAAACGGTGACCATCGAAAACGACGACATCGAAGAGGCGTTTCTGGAAATCTGCCGCCGCTTCGACGTGCAGCGCCCGCTGCAGCTGCCCAAGCACAACAGAGAATTCGAAAAATTCGGACGCACGTCCTTTTCCAAAGAGCATTTCACGGAATCGATCGATTTCCAGCGGCTTGAAATCGAGCTGATCATGCCCGACGGCGAAAAGAAATCCAGCGGCATGCGCGTCCCGCTGATGGACGCATGAGCGCAGAAGTCACCGGGCGCTTTGCGCCCACGCCCAGCGGACGGCTGCATCTGGGCAATCTGCTGTGCTGCCTGCTCGCCTATCTGAGCGCGCGCAGCAAGGGCGGCAGATTCCTGCTGCGCATCGAGGATCTGGATGTGCCGCGCTGTCCCAGGCGCCTGTCCGATCAATGCATCGAGGATCTTCTCTTTCTGGGCTTTGACTGGGACGAGGAGCCGCTTTATCAGAGCCGGCGTACGGACGTCTATGAGCGCTATCTTGGCGAGCTGGAGCAGCTTGGCCTCGTCTATCCGTGCTTCTGCACCCGCGCGCAGCTGCATGCCGCCATCGCGCCGAATCTAGGCGATCGCGAGAGCGTTTACAGCCGCGCATGCGCAAACCTTTCGGCGGACGAAATCGCCGAGCGCAGAAAAACGCGCTGCCCTGCGCTTCGGCTGCGCGTACCTGATGAGGTTGTTTCCTTTGAGGACGGGCATTTCGGCCCTGTCAGCGAGCATCTTTCCCGAGACTGCGGCGACTATATCATTAGGCGCTCGGACGGCCTGTTCGGCTATCAGCTCGCCGTCGTCATCGACGACGCGCTGTCCGGCGTGAATGAAATCGTCCGCGGCCGCGATATCCTCTTCTCCACCCCGCGCCAGATGCACCTGCAAAGAACGCTCGGCTTTGACTCGCCGTCGTATTTCCATATCCCGCTGCTCATGGACGCGCATGGCCGCCGCCTCGCAAAGCGGGACAAGGATCTCGACCTGACCGCGCTGAGCAAAATCATGACCCCTGAGCAGATTCTGGGCATGCTCGCCTGCAGCGCGGGCGTGATCGAGGAAAACAGACCTGCCTCTCTGGATGAACTGGTCAAAGCATTCAACTGGCAGAATGTGAAGACCGAAGACATCCGCCTTGCGTATAATCCGCAGGCTATGCGTTAAACACACTACAAAAAAGGCGAGCATGTCCGCATGCCCGCCTTTTTTGATCTCAGAAAAATTTGCACCAAGTGCACTTAAGAGACACGTTGGGCTGCCGCCCAAACCTGCCTGAGGGATTTCATCCCTCAGACTCCCTTCCTCGCTTCGCGCAGGATTAATCTAATTTGAAAATAGTATGACGCGTCATTTACAGCCCGCTCATCTTCTCACTGATCGCCTGGCCAAACGCCGTCGCGGCCACGCCGCCCAGACCCGTCTCCCGCAGGGAGATGTCCATCTTGTCGCCGACCTCGCGCATGGCGTCGATCACCTCGTCCGGCGGCACAGCGCTGCGGATGCCCGCCAGCGCCAGATCCGCGCTGGACATGGCGATCATCGCGCCGGCGGCATTGCGCTTGACGCACGGCACCTCAACCAACCCCGCCACCGGATCGCAAACCAGACCCAGCAGGCTCTTGATTGCCATCGCCGCCGCATGGCACACAGCCTGCGCGCTGCCGCCCGCCAGATAGCACAGCGCAGCCGCGCCCATGGCGCTCGCCGTGCCGATCTCCGCCTGACAGCCGCCCGCCGCGCCCGCGATGGACGCTTTCTTGGCGATCACCTGACCGACCGCGCCCGCGACATACATTGCGCGCACCATGGCCGCATCATCCAGCTTTTCGCGCTCCTGATACGGCAGCAGCACCGCCGGCAGCACGCCGCAGCTGCCCGCCGTCGGCGCGGCGACGATGCACTTCATGCAGGCGTTGCTCTCGCCCATCTCGATCGCCTGCGCGAGCACGGAGCCGATGTATTCGCCGCAGATTGTCTTGCCCGACGCGGCGTAGCTGCGCATCTTCGCGCCGTCGCCGCCGACCATGCCGCTACGCGAACGCTGGCCGGGATCATAGTTTTCCTTGGCGCTGCGGATCGCGTTGTAGAGCACGGTCATCTGCGAGATCGACGCGCCGGGCGTCACGCCGCGGTCCACGCAGTCGCTCTTGACGATCGCATCGAAGAGATCCTCATTTCTGCCGGCAGCCTCCAGCGCGGCCAGGGATTCAATCGCCATTTTCAGCCCTCCTTTTCCGTGCCGACGAACGTCACGCCGGTGATGCCCCGGATTGACCTTAGCTGATCCAGATGCTCGCTCGAAACAATCTTATCCGTTTCGATGATCATGACGGCGCTGCCGCCGGGATAATCGCGATACAGATGCAGCGTGGCGATATTCACGCCCGCGCGCGCGAGGATATCCGACACATCGCGCACATGGCCCGGCTGGTCGCGGTTGAGCACGATCAGCGTAGGCAGATCGCCGGAGAAACTCACGCGAAGGCCGTTCATCTCCACGACCATGATGCGGCCGCCGCCGAGCGACGAGGCGATCATGGAAAGCGCTCTGCCCGACTTGCCGGTAAGCTCGATCTTCGCCGTATTGGGGTGCTCGCCGGGGAGATTCACCCGTGAGAACGTATAGGCCATGCCCGCCTCATTGGCTGCGGAAAAGCTTTCGGGAATCCGTCCATCGTCGGGCTGCATGCCAAGCAGGCCCGCGATCAGCGCACGGTCCGTGCCGTGCCCCTGGCCCGTGGCGGCAAAGGAGCCGGAGAGGATAATCCGCGCCATCCTCGGCGTGCCCTCGCCGAGGAGCCTTCGCGCCATGCGGCCGATGCGCACCGCGCCCGCCGTATGCGAGGAGCTGGGGCCGACCATCACCGGGCCCAGGATATCAAACAGGTTCATAGGCATTCCCCTTTTATTTCGTATGCTGTTTTGATGATATCAAAAAACCGTCGCCCATTCAAGAGAATCCCTAATTCAAATTCCCTCTATGAAAAAGCGCCGCAATGCGTTACAATAGGATGCACAGGACTTTGATTTAGGATGTGGACCATGTTTTCTTTTGCCAGCGGCGACTGCCGCCATCTCATCGTGTTCGATCTAGAGTGGAACCAGTCGAGCTACAACCCCAATCACCGCATGCCTCATGAGATCATTGAGATCGGCGCATGCCGCGTGAACCGAAACTACGAGGTTGTGGACACGTTTTCCCGGCTGATCCGCCCCAGACTCTATAAACGGCTGGACAAGCATATCAAGAAGGTCACCGGCATGACGGAGGCCGAGCTGGAAGCGGGCGGCACGTTTGCCGACGTCTTTTCCGATTTTATCCTCTGGTGCGGCGAGGATGCACAGCTGGTCACCTGGGGGCGGGACGATTTCCCGGTGCTTCGGCGCAACGCCGCCTTCCATCAGACGCAGCTCCCCTTTGAGCCGCCCATCGACGCGCAGCTCGTCTTCGGCGGCGCGTGCCTTGGCTCCTGCTATCAGCAGATGAACCTGCACGCCGCCATGGAGCATCAGAATATCACCATCGACGTGCCGGCGCACAGGGCCGTATACGACGCGCAGTGCACCGCGGCGCTGCTTTGTTCCATCGACGAAGCTGCAAACGCACTGGACGGCGAAAAGCGCGCGCAGCTTGAGCGCACCATCGCCAAGGAAAAGCGCGTCGCCGCCTCTACGCTGATCTCCCTGCCCACCCGGCATACCTATCAGACGGACGCCCTGGCGGACGAGCGCCTGATGAACATCGCCTGTCCCAAGTGCGGCATGCGCACCGCTTTTGACACGCCGTGGTTCGACAGCGGACGCGAGAAGTATATGGCGCTTTCCGTTTGCCCGGCGCATGGCTTTGCCTTCGGCCAGATGCATTTCAAGCGCGGCGCCAACGGCCTGCTCATCACCCATCAGCGCATCTACAGCGCCATCGAGGAAGAGATCAGCGACGTTCGCGAGCGCTATCGCCTCTATCAGCTTACGCCCCCGCGCAAGCGTCATCACCGCCTGAACATGGAGGACTCCATCAGGCGCAGCGACGCCGATCAGTGATCTTCGCTTTTCGTGCAATTCCCACCAAACAAAAAAGCGCCGAACTTCGACGCTTTTTCTTTTAAATTCAGATGTGCATCCGATCAATCGAGCCCTAGATGGTTCTCAATTCTGGAAACACGCATCGCGAGATTCTCATCCGCGGCTTCCGACATCTTCGCCATTTTCTTGGCTTCGGTCCTCGCCAGCAGATAATCGCAGGAGACTTCCAGCGTATCCGCCAGCAAACACAGCGTTTCCAGACTCGGCTGCCTGAGACCACGCTCATAAAGCCCGACGGTATTGAGACTCTTTCCAATCACATCCGCAAGGGCTTGCTGGCTCATATGTTTGGCGGTGCGTGCGGCTTTCAGACGCTCACCAAACTTGACCATAGTGCCACCTCCCAAACCAGCTTTGTGGTATCCTTTTGGCTACATTTAGCCTGTTACTTTAAGTATACGGTTGATTCTCTGAACGTCTACTGACAAAAATGATGTATTTTAGCAACATCAACACTATTTTTCCATGTTTCAATCGTTTTCGACACATCAATTTTTTAACAATCACTCATTTTTTCTCATTTTCGTGAATATCTTTTCATTTCTTGTCACAGCGCAAAAATATGATATAATAATCACGTAATATAAACCAGAAGAGAAATACATACACCCATTCTGTTTGTATACTTATGTTTATTCTTTGATATCATATTTTAAGATATATAACGAGGTAAACGATGGCTGAAAATTCTTCCGCACCGCGTCAGGAAAACTATGTTTTCCGCGCGCTGTATCTGCTCGCGATCGTCTTTGTCGTGGACGGACATACCACGCTGGACGACATGTTCGCTCTGGGCGACCTGTTTCGGTATTACTCGTTCCACCTGATGCTCTTTGCCTTCGGCGCGGGTTATTTCTTCCGCCTGCACGGCGGCGTCCTTGCCGATCTTGGCGCGCGCGCCAGACGGCTGCTCGTGCCGCTGTATATCTGGAATCTGGTTTACGGTGTGGGCGCGGCGTTCCTGCGGCGCTTCGGCGGGTTTGAGATTGGCGAGCCGCTGAGCCTGTACACGCTGCTCGTCGCTCCGCTGACGGACGGCGAGCACTTCGTGTGGAATCTGGGCGCCTGGTTCCTGTTCCCGCTGTTTATGGTGCAGGCGATCTATAGCCTGCTGCGCCGCGGGGCAAAACTATGGAAGGACAACGAGATCATCACGTTCCTCGTCTGTCTGGCGCTGGGCAGCTGCGCGGTGGAGCTCTGCCATGCAGGAAAACACGACGCGCTGCCGCTGTTTTTGATGCGCACGCTGATCCTCCTGCCGGGCTATGCAGGCGGTCAGCTCTATCGGCGCAGGCTTGAGCGGCACGACGTGATGAAGACCGTGCCCTATCTGACGATCATCGTGATCGCCCGCGCGCTGCTGTGCGTGCGCTACGAAAATCTGGCATACATTGTTTCCTCGTGCGATTATTTTGTCTGCGGCGCGTTCGGCGTATACTTCGGCGGCGCGTTGGCCATTGCGTTTTTCCTGCGCATTGCGCGTCTGCTTGCGCCTTACGTGAAAAAGAGCCGTCTGGCGCTCTATGCCAGCCGACACACATTCGACATCATGATGCATCACTTCATGGGTTTCTTCGCGCTCAACTGCGTATTCCTCACGCTCAATGCTTTGGGGATTGGCGCAGCGGATTTCTCAGTAAAGAGCATGCGCACGATGGCGCATTACAATTACGCGCCCGGCGGACGCAGCGAATGGAACATTCTTTATCTGCTGGCGGGTATGTTCTTTCCGATGGGCGTGGCATGGATGATTGAGACTGCCAAAAAGGGGATAGAAAAGAGACGGGCGAAATGATTCGTCCGTCTCTATTAATAAACAAAAGGAAGATAAAGTAGCGTAAGAGTGCGCGAAGCGTACATGGGGTCAAGGGGCGAAGTCCCTTGTCAGGGGTTTGGGGATGAAATCCCCAACGTAGCCCATGCGCGAAGCGCAGGATAAGCGGGAATCAAACAGGAGCCGATAGGCGACGCTTTTGATTCTGATACACTTCGATAGGATTTCTGTATGAATGGTCCGGCTGCGGCCGGGGACCTCATCCGTCAGTCCTTCGGACTGCCACC
>SVGO01000048.1 GCA_015056305.1 Clostridiales bacterium
TGCATGTGTTAGGCACGCCGCCAGCGTTCGTCCTGAGCCAGGATCAAACTCTCGTGTTTGATTCTGTATCGAATCCTTGAAGTGAACTTCAAGGTTCAAAACTCATTCTCGAATTGACTGTCTTTGTTAGGCTGCGACCGTGAAATCGCAACCTCGCGTTCTTCTTGATTCTGTATCGTTTTCAAGGATCATGTCCCGCTCGTGGTTCCCCTCTCGCATGACAGCTAGGCTAGTATACTACGCCGTCAGACGTTTGTCAACACCTTTTTGAACTTTTTTCAAACTTTTTTGAAACGCCACCAATTTGGCCGCATATCCTGCTTAAGGTGATGATCATGATCAAAACAATGGGACGCTTTGCGCTGCTTGTGCTGCTCTGCCTGATGTTCGTCTATGCGCCCGAGATCCTTACTGCCGTCTCGGCTCCCTATGCCGTAAGCACACCGCAGCGCGCATTGCTGCGTATCGCCCTGTGCTGCGAAGATGAAGCCGCCGTCTCTTCCTTATATAAGCTGCTGAGCGCCTATCAGAAAGCATATCCGGCCGTCCATCTGCGCGTCACGCGCACAGCGCCGGATCAGCTTTCCAAACCCTATCCGGACGTCGTGCTCTGCCCGGATGCATGCTCCTCCCGGCTCCCCATCGGCTTCTCTGTACTGCATCCGTCTCCGGCCAGCGATCTTCTCTGCGCCGTTTTATCCGACTCCGAATCGCACAAGGTTGCCTCTGAATTCGCCGCATATTTATATGAAGCTTCGGTTCCGCAGCGCGTATCTTCCGATTTTTAGCTTGTCTATCCCTGAAGATTAGGGTACAATAATGTCATTCAAGCAACGGAGGACATCCATGGACGCCCTGATTCAATCGCTTGTTGCGGCCAATTTTGCGCCGGAACGCATCATTCCCCGCGCCCCTATGGCGCGCTATACCACCTTCCGTGTCGGCGGACCCGCCGATGTGCTGGTGAATATCACCGACCCCCGCGAGATCGCCGTTGCACTGCGCGCCGCCAAACACGCCGGCGTGCAGACGACGATCATCGGCAACGGCTCCAATCTGCTGGTTCGTGACGGCGGCATCCGCGGTCTTGTGATCCGCATCGCCGGCGAATGCGCCGGGATCCGCCGCGAAGGCAACACGGTTTACGCAAAGGCCGGCATCTCCATGAGCGCCGCGGCGCAGTTCGCGCTCAGCGAAGGTCTCGCCGGTCTGGCCGAGATGGCCGGCGTACCCGGCACGCTCGGCGGCGGCGTGATCATGAATGCCGGCGCTTACGGCGGCGAGCTCTCTCAGGTGGTCACCCGCGTGGATGCGGTGAGCCTCTCCGACGGCAAGATTGTTTCCTTTGAGGGCGCACAGCTCGGCTTCTCCTATCGCCACAGCGCCATGATGGACGCCCATGTCATCGTCACCGACGTCGTCATGGAGCTCACGCCTGAAGATCCGGACGTCATCCGCGCGCGCATGGACGAATGCGCACGCGCGCGCCGCGAAAAGCAGCCGCTGAATTACCCCAGCGCGGGCAGCACATTCAAGCGCCCGGCCGGTCTGTTTGCCGCGAAGCTGATCGACGACTGCGGCCTGCGCGGCCTGCGCATCGGCGATGCACAGGTGAGCGAGAAGCACGCCGGCTTCGTTGTCAATCTCGGCCACGCCACCGCCAGCGATATTCTCGCTCTGATGGATGAAATCAAGGCGCGCGTGCTTGAGGCTACCGGCGTAATGCTCGAACCGGAGGTCCGTATCCTCGGCGAGGACTGACTCCAAGTGATACGAAAGGAAAACGCGTATGAGGTTTCTCATCGTCACCGGTCTGTCCGGCGCAGGCAAAACCTGCACGATCAAGCATCTGGAGGACAGCGGCTATCAGTGTATGGATAACCTGCCGCCGATGCTGCTGGAGCAGGCGCTGCGGCTGTGCGAAAAGGTGGAGCTCGATCAGAGCGTCGCACTGGGCGTAGACTCGCGCAGTGGCGCGCTGTTCAACGCCGAGGCAGTTCTTTCTGCCATCTCTGCCGCACACGACAGCCACGACGTCTCCATGCTCTTTCTGGAGGCGGACACCGAGACGCTGATCGACCGATACAAGGAGACGCGCCGCGACCATCCGCTCATGAAACGCGGCATAACGCTTGAGGAATGCATCGCCCGCGAGCGCGAGCTGCTTCAGCCCCTTCGCGAGCACGCCAATTACGTGCTCTCCACAGCGGGCATGAAGGCCAAGGAGATTCGCGCTGCCGTTGATGAGATCATCGCCCAGGGCCAGAATCACCATACCCTGCGCACGGAGATCATGTCCTTTGGCTACAAGCGCGGCATCCCGCGCGAGAGCGATCTGGTGTTCGACGTGCGCTTTTTGCCCAATCCCTTCTATATCAAAGAGATCCGCGCATACACCGGCATGGAAGCGCCTGTGCGCGACTACGTGATGGGCAAGGAAGAGACCCGGGCCTTTCTTGCGCACCTGTATGCGCTCGTCGATTATCTCATCCCCCTGTATCAGAAGGAGGGCAAGCGCCGGCTGATGATCGCCATCGGCTGTACCGGCGGCGCACATCGCTCTGTCGCCATCAGCGAGGCGCTGGGCGCGCATCTGCGTGCATTCGGTCAGGCCGTGAATGTCACGCATCGCGACATCGCGCTCGAAGAAGCCAGCTGGCCCTTCAGAAGAGACCGCAGCCTGGAAGGCTGATCCGCATAATATCCGCCGAACACGCGCATGCTGATTCTATCCCAAGAAAAGGATGGAATCGCATGCGCGTTTTTTCTGTGCCGCAATCCTCTCCCTCCGTGCAGGGCATGCCTGCCGCCGCAAGGCAGCCGCAGCCCACGGCGACATTCTTCCCCTTTGGCGCAGATGCATTCGCCCGGGCCCGAGCGCAGCATGTGCCCGTCTTCCTGCTTATCGGCGATCACCCGGAAGCGCTGCTCGATCCTTCTGTGAGCCTTCAGCTTGCCGAGCGCACCGTCCCCGTTCAGCTGCGCCCCGGCGAGCGGCCGGATGTGGAGCTGCTGTGCCAGCGTGCAGGCGTGCTCTTTTCCGGCGAAGGCGCGCTGCCCCTGTGCGCACTGATGACCGAGGACGCCATGCCCTTTCTGGCCGCGCCGCTCCCGCCGCCCGGATTCCCGCTGGATCCCTCCCGGCTGTACGTCTGGCTTTCGCAGGCAGACAGACGTTATCAGCAGAATCCGCCCGCGTGCACGGCGCAGGCGTCGCAGGTTATCCGTTCGTTTTCATCTGCATCGGCAGGAAAACCCTATTCGCCGCAGGACGCCGCCCATCACCTGAGCCGCGCGCTGCTCGCCATCGAAGACGGGCAGAGCGGCGGATTCGGCGGGATCAAAACACCCTTCGTCTGCGGACTCCGCTTTGCGCAGCACGCCGGCACGCGCGGGGACAAAGCACTGGGCAGCGCCTTTTCCAGGGCGATGGACGCCATGCTCGCCTCCGCGCTGCACGACCCGCTGGACGGCAGCTTCTTCCGCGCGACGCTCACGGACGACTGGCGCGTTTTCGTGCCGGAAAAGCCGCTGGGCGTCAATGCGCTGCTCGCCCTCTGCCTGATGACCGGCGGAAGGCGCAGCGAAGCCGTGCATACGCTCGACGCGCTTGTGAGCGCATTTTCCCTCTCCGGCGGCGGCCTGTCGCCCGCGATCTATGCGCCGCGTGAGACCTATGCCTTCACGTCCGAGCAGGCCTGCGCCGCGCTCGGCAGCGAAAACGGGCTTCGTGCCTGCCGGCTTCTGTCCCTGCTGCGCCAACAGACGCAAAGAGAACCGGAAGTCATACCCAGCCGCTTTTCGCCCGTCGCCGATCCGACAACGACAAAGCAGCGCCGTGCGCAAAGGCTGGATGATCCCTCGCCTGCGCGATATCCAACGCTGCCCGACGCGCTCACGCCTGAGGACGCAGCCTTCCTTCGCCGCGCTGCGCCCGCCCTGCTCCGCGCCCGTGCAGCGCGCACACCCCAGCAGCCAAGGCCTTATGTGATCACAGAGCATTGCGCGCTCGCCGCAGCGGTGCTCGCCGCATGCGGCAGGCGGCTCGGCGAAGCGCGATACACGCAGGCCGCACAGCGCGCCGTCAGTTTCCTCATCAGCCAGCCTCCGGCAGGACATGGCATAACACCTCTTCCTGCGTCGGCTTATCCGTCCAGTCCAATTCACGCACAGGCCACATGCGGCGCCAGCGCCGCGCTTGCGCTCGCGCAGCTCACGCTCGGACAAAGCGAGGGCATGGAGGAATATGCGCAGAGCGGGCTTCGGCTTCTGAGTGCGGCGCTTCATGCGTTTGTCCGCGAGGATGGACTGGTGATGCATGCGCCAAGGGATCCGGCGGCGTTTTTTCCGCGCGTGCCCGCGATCTACGACAGCGAGCTGCCCTCGCCCGCGGCGACGCTGGTGCGATGTCTGCGCATCGCGGATCAGCTGTATCAGCAGGGGCACTACGCCGATGCGATTGCGGCGATCTGGGAGGCTGCGGCTTCGGGGGTAAGGGCGCAGCCGCTCGCCTGCGCGGGATTGATCGACGCCATGACGGAAGAATAGAAACTTTAAACCGGCGCGAAGCGAAGAAGGGGTTCGGGGACAATGTCCCCGAGCGGGTCTTAGGGCGGCAGCCCTAACGTAACCCATGCGCGAAGCGCCCGATAAGCAAGAATCGGAGAGGAGCCGATAGGCGACAATTACGATTCTGATACGCTTCGAAAGAATATCTGCGATAATCGCCAAGATTCTTCCGAAACTGTACCGGAATCTCAATTGTCGCCTTCGGCTCCTCTGAGATTCTTGCTTTTTTCTTTTCAACGGGTTACGTTGGGGATTTCATCCCCAAGCCCCTGACAAGGGACTTCGCCCCTTGACCCCATTTTCGCTTCGCGGCGGCTTGAAGCTTCTATATTTATTCTTCCCCCGCCGCCTCATTGAGCTTCATTCGGATTTCCTCCGGCGTTCCGCCCATGAGCACGCCCTGGGTCATATCCTTCGGGCCGCCGCCCTTCCCGCCGAAGGCGCTGCACAGCGCCTTGGTCGCCGGCCGCACATCCTCCGTCTCGGACGACATCGCAAAGCTATATCCTTCCTCGCGCGGCACAAGCACCAGCGCCATCCGCGCGCCCACGCAGAGCCTGCCCGCCGCCTTGCGTACGGCGCTTGCCGGCAGCGCATCGCAGATCACCATGCGCACAGCATTTGCCTCTTCCTGCGCCGCCATCATCTCAAAAATCTGCATGGCCAGCTGCTCGTTCTTCAAGCGCAGCTGATCGCGCTCAGCCATCAGCCGCTCGACCGCACCGCTGAGCTCGTGCTGCTTACACGAGAGCGCCACGCTGCCGCCCTTCACCTGCTCCAGCAGAATATTCTCCTCCGCTAAGGCCCGCCTGCCGCACAGGATCGATACGCGCACGCCGCCCTTGTATTTCTGCCAGCCCATCACCTTGATCTGGCCGATGGAGCCGGTCTGCTTCACATGCGTGCCGCAGCAGGCGCAGGTGTCCGCGCCCGGGATGTTCACGATGCGCACCGTGCCCTCCAGCGCTTTCTTGCTGCGATAGTGCATCGCCTCCAGCTCTTCCTTATTGGGCAGCAGGGTATTGACCGGCACGTTCTGCCATACGATCTCATTGGCCAGCTGCTCCACGCGGCGCACGTCCTCCTCGGTCAGCGGCCCGTTAAAGTCCATCGTCACCGCCTCGGAGCCGATATGGAAGCCCACGTTGTCATAGCCAAAGAGCTGGCACACCAGGCCGGAGAAGATATGCTCGCCGCTGTGCTGCTGCATCATGTCCAGCCTGCGCACAGCATCCACATGGCCTTCGACCACAGCGCCCACCTCAAGCGGGCTGTCTGTAGTATGCTCCACCTCGCCGCCGTGCTCATGGCAGTCGATCACGTTCACGCCGCCCAGCAGTCCATGGTCCGCGCCCTGGCCGCCGCCCTCCGGGAAAAAGGCGGTCTGGTCCAGCGTCACGATATATTGCCCCTTCTTTTCCTCACAGCCCGTCACCGTCGCCGTGAAATGAAGCAGCGCAGAATCCTGATCGTACAAACGGATGGTCATATATGTCATTCCCTTCGGAAAAATATTGCTTGAATCATTGTAGCACAGCCGAAGGGAAAAAACAAATGCGCTTTAGCGGTCATAGCTCGTATACGCGCCCGCCATCACGACGCTGCCGTCTTTTTTGAGCGCGATGGAGTAGCCGTTGCCCGCGTCGATCTGCGCCACGTCCGTCCAGCTTTCCACCTGCGCCCTGTGGCGCGCGTCGTCTCCGGCATAGTATACCGTGCCGTCCGCCTTCAGGCCCAGCGTGTGGCGCACGCCTGTCGCCACCTGCACAACATTCTCCCAGTAACCGACGTCGCAGGCGCTGTGCGGCGCTTCCTGCTTGTAGACATCCAGCCGGATGGCCGCGTCCACCCTGCCGTCTTCGCGCAGCGCAGCCAGATGATAGAAATACATGTCGATATCCGTGTACGGCCCGTTTGCAAACGCGCTCTCCAGCCCTTTGTTCCCTTCAAACCAGACGACCTTTCCCTCTCTTGTGAGGCCGCCTTTCACATGGCGCTCCACCGGCGCCGCCTCGACAAAGCGCATGCCGCGTGCCTCCTGCGGGAAATAGAACTCCCTGTTCCCGCTGTCTGCCCAGCTTTCCGGCAGAATATATCCATCCTGGTCCAGCAGCACAGGCTGCTCGCCGCTGATATCCGCCGCCTGCCAGATGCCATATTGGCTGCTCCGGCCCACGGTAATCAGGCTTTTATCCCGCTTGAGCGCATAGACAGCGCAGGTGGACGACGCAATCTTATCGATATTCCGCCACGTACGTACCGTATCGACGCACGGCGCATGCGGCATATCGTCGCCCAGAATCGCCACCGTGCCGTCGCTGCGCACGCCCGTCGCATAGTGATCGCCCGCCTGCACCTGTACGATATCCGTGAATTCATCGGACACAAAGCGCAGCATGTCCCCGCGGATCCAGCCGTCCACGGTATCCTTCCCCCGGAATGTGTTCACATGGCACCACAGATACTCGCCGTCGCGCTTCTCCTCGAAGACAAACACGCTTCGCGGCGCATCCAGCTGCATGATGGTTTTGCCGCCCGGCGCGCGCCGCATGTTCACATTGTTCTTTATCACCTCGGCAAAGCCGAGCTCGCCCAGCGCAAGCGTCGAAACCGCCAGCAGCGCCGTCAGACACAGCACAAACACGATTTTCTTCAAAGTTATCCCTCCGTTCTTGTCTACATAACGTTTAATCGCTTCCATTTCTTCCCTGATTCTTTCTGAAATGAAAAACTATTCTTTCATCAGCGTGCAATTGTGGTATAATAAAATCAGCAAAAGGGCCGAGGCCCGTCGATTCCCATGTTTTCCAGCAAAGGAGGGCGATCCCATGAAGAATCCTCTTATCATCACCATCGGCCGCGAATACGGCAGCGGCGGCCGCGAGATCGGCAAAGCGCTCGCCGAGCGCCTGGGTATCTCCTTTTACGATAAAGAGATTATTACCCTTGCCGCACAGAAGAGCGGCCTTGCCGAGGAATTTATCGCCGGCAACGAACAGCGCATCCGCAGCGGCATGATGCATAATTTCTCCGCCACGGCCAGCTATCACAACGGCTTCTTCTCCCATCATTATCTGCCCCTGTCTGAGAATATCTTCATCGCGCAGGCGCAGGTTATCCGAGATATCGCCGCCAAGGAGAGCGCCGTCATCGTCGGCCGCTGCGCGGACTATATCCTCGAGGGCCGCGAGAATACGATCAACGTTTTCATTCATGCGCCGATGGATGCGCGCGTGAAGCGCATCATGCATCTGCACAACGAGGACGAGGCCGCAGCGATCAAGGAGATCACCCGTTCGGACAAGGAACGCGGCAACCACTACTTCCGCTACACCGACATGAAGTGGGGCAAGGCGCAGAACTACCATGTCTGCATCAATTCTGCGCTGATGGGCATTCAGAAGACCGTTGAAATGCTGGCTGATCTGGCCCAGATCGAAGAGCGCTGAGCATGTATAAACGGCTTATCCCCTCGCAGACCGCACTCGTGCTGGGCGGCGGCGGCGCGAAAGGCGCATATCAGATCGGCGTCGCCCGTGCGCTTGACGCGCTGGGCGTCGGCTACGCGCATGCTTATGGCACGTCCATTGGCGCGCTCAATGCCGCCATGCTCGCCCAGGGCAATCCGGACGCTGCCGCAGGTCTATGGGCGACCATCCGCCTGAGCGACGTGGTCACGCCTGAGAGCATTGCGCTGGCCGAGGAGGCCGAATTGGTCTTCTCCCGCCCGGACAGGATGCTCGATTTCATCACCCGCAACGCGCAAAAGAAGGGGCTCGATGCGACGCCCCTCTTTTCTGTTATGCGCGCCGCCGTCGATGAACAAAAGCTGCGTTCGAGCGGCATATCCTTCGGCCTTGTGACCACGCGCTTCCCATCGCTCTCGATGACGGAAAAGCGGCTCGAGGACATGGCGCCCGGCAGCCTATGTGACTGGCTGGAGGCGAGCGCCGCTTGCTTTCCCGCGCTCCCGATGAAACAGATCGCGGGCGAGCGCTATCTGGACGGCGGCTTTAGTGACAATGTGCCGGTAGAGATGGCGATCCGCGCGGGCGCAAAGCACATCATCGCCGTGGATATCGGCCGCACGCAGGCGCATACGCACTATGCCCTGCGCCCGAATATCACCTACATCCGCGCATCGCAGCCGCTGGGCGGTCTGCTCACGTTCGATCCCGAACGCAGTCAGCGCAATATGGCGCTGGGCTACAACGACGCCATGCGCGCCTTCGGCCGTTTGCGCGGCACACATTACAGCTTTGATCCCATCGACGCGCAGCTGCTGTCCGGCCGTACGCAGGACTTTGTCTGCTTCCTCACGGCCTATGAAGCCGAGATGAGCGGGCGCAAAAACGATGCGCCGCTGTTTTCCCTGCTGGAAGAAGAGATGCGTCCGGGCAGCGATGCAATCGAATATTTTCTGCGTGCGCTGGAGCTATGTGCGCAGACGCTGGAGATTGATCCGGCAAAGGTTTACACGTTCGAAGCCCTCCGGGACGCCATCCGCGCGGCGCTGCCGCTTGAGCAGGCGCAGGCCATGCTCGGCTCGCTGCTGGGCGGGCGCATCGGCGTGCTCTTCGCGCCGCCGCAGCCGGACAGGAAGATTGTACTGGCCTGCCTGCATCTGATTCTCCGGCATGAGGGCAGGTTCTCCTCACTGGCGATGCATACGCTCGCCGCGTTTCCAAGGGAGCTGCTGTGCGCGCTGACGCTCAGGGAGATTCTTTGAGAAACAATATGGATATTAAACGTTGGGGACCGCCGCCTGCGGGCGGGACCTCATCCGTCGCGGCTGACGCCGCGCCACCTTCCCCACAGGGGAAGGTCTCCTTACTACGCGGGTAATACAACCTTTGATTTGAAAGAAGCATTCCAACAAGATCTGCCTTCCCCTTTTGGGGAAGGTGGCAGTCCGAAGGACTAACGGATGAGGTCCCCGGCCGCAGCCGGATCATTCGCGCAGACATTCTATCGAAGTGTATCAGAATCAAAAGCGTCGCCTATCGGCCCCTGTTTGATTCCCGCTTATCTTGCGCTTCGCGCACAGGAACGTTAGGGCTGCCGGTCCGGGAAGCCCGCATAGTCGCGATGTTCCATTGCTCCTTGTGGTTTCCCACGCTCCGCCTCGCTCAATGCGTCCACTGGACGCGCTCGGCTTCGGTGCCAAACCCGCCTGGGGATTTCCATCTCCTCGCTCGACGCTCGTCGGTCAGGGCAGCTCTGACAGCCCACTGGGCTATCATTCACTCCTGCCCCAGTTCGGATAAACCGAACCCCAGACCCCTTCTTCGCTTCGCGGCGGCTTTAAGCCTTAATCACCTTTATCTCCCTTACGTAAAAGAAAAGCCCTCCCCTCGGGGAAGGCTCCGATATATCCTTTATTCCAGCTCATCAAACGAATCGATCACCACGTCGCACACAGCGTGAATCGCCTCGCGGTCGCGCAGGTTCGTCTCGTCCGTGACGCCGACCACGCCAAGGCCCGCAGTGCGCGCGCCCTTCATGGCATAGAGCGCATCCTCGAACATCACGCAGTCCTCTTTCTTCTCGCCGATCATGGCGCACAGCCGATCGTAAAACGCCGGATCGGCCTTGCCGCCCTCCAGCATATCCGTGCTGAAGATGTAATCCAGATCGCGCACGATGCCCGCCTTGTTCAGCGCGATCATCATCAGCCGCGACGGCGTCGCCGTGCAGATCACGCACTTCACGCCGCGCGCACGCAGGCGCGCAAGATAGTCCGCCGCGCCGCTCTTATGCGGCACGCCCGCGCGATAGGGCGCCTCCATCAGCCGGCTCGAGCGCTCCAGCAGATAAGAAAACGGCGCTTCGATGCCGAATTTCTCCTTCACATACTCCACGACCATCATGCCGGACATGCTCAGCAGATCATTCTCCTGATCGCTCGTCAGTTCGATCCCCTGATCGCGGACGAACGAACAGTTGAGCTTGCGCCACTCGCCCATCGAATCCAGCAGCGTGCCGTCCATGTCAAAGATGGCCGCCTTCATTCTCTCAAGCATGCATTCATTCCCCTTTTATCGTGATCATATATGATTATAAACACTCCCATACGCCCGGTCAAGTGCGGGCAGTTCCTGCCCTCCTTCCGAAATACCTTATAATTTCAACCAGATCGGTGCTCGCCGCCTGTTTTTCCCGATTGCCATAAAATCCCGGAGGATCCATGACCAGAGACGCCTATATCCGCATGACCGGCGCGACCCGGCGCGCGCTTGAGCGCCTGTCCGGCGGCAGCCGCCTTCTGCGCCTGCCCACGCTCGTCTGTGCCGCAGCCTATATGCTCACGCTGCTTTTGCTCATGCTCGCACGCGATATCCGCCTTGTGCGCGTACTGCTTGTGCCGGCAGCATGCTTCATCGTCTGCACGGCGCTTCGTCCTGTGATCGGACGCGAGCGGCCCTATGACCGCTTTGACGCGGAGCCTGTGGGCAGCTATAAGCGCGGCAAGGGCAAGAGCATGCCCTCCCGCCACACGGCCAGCGCCGCTGCGATCGCGCTCGCCGTCGCCTATGCGTATCCCTCGCCGATGATCGTCGCCGCGATGCTGCTGCTGTGCGCGCTGATCGCCAGCCTGCGCGTGCTGTGCGGACAGCATTACATCAGCGACGTGCTTGCCGCGCTGCTTCTTAGCCTTGCGATTTCCCTGATCGGCTATGTGCTGATCTAATCCTTACGAAAAGAGCTGATTCCCCATGATGAAAGGTATGTCCCCCGAAAAGCGCACGCAGATGATGCTCGGCGCGCCCGTCAGCCGCGTCATTCCGCGCCTGGCGATCCCCACGATCATTTCCATGCTCATCACCGCCATCTACAACATGGCGGACACGTTCTTCGTCAGCCAGATCGGCACGTCCGCCTCCGGCGCGGTCGGCGTCATCTTCTCGGCGATGGCGATCATCCAGGCCGTGTCCTTCATGATGGGCATGGGCACGGGCACGAACGTCTCCCAAGCGCTGGGCGCCGGCGACGAGGAGCGCGCGCGCCGCTATGCGGCGGTCGGCTTCTTTTCGGCGTTCGGTTTGGGCGTGGTACTGGCGATTCTGGGGCTTTCTAATATCGATGTGCTGGTGCGCTTCCTCGGCGCGACGGAGACCATCGCGCCCTACGCCAAGGACTACGCAACGTACATCTTCTACGCCACGCCGTTCATGATGTGCTCGTTTGTGATGAACAACCTGCTGCGCTTTGAGGGCCTGGCGATGTACGGCATGGTCGGCATCTCCACCGGCGGCATCCTCAACATGATCCTCGACCCGATCTTCATCTTCGTCCTGGGACTGGGCACGTCTGGCGCGGCGATCGCCACGGCGATCTCCCAGTTTGTGAGCTTCTCGATCCTGCTGTTCATGTGCAACACGAAGCCCGACGCGATCACGATCGATCCGCGCAACTTCAAACCCACGGCCAAGATGTACGGCAGGATCCTCTACATCGGCTTCCCGTCTCTGGGCAGGCAGGGCATCGCGAGCATCTCGACCATCCTGCTCAACACCGCCGCGGGCGTGCACGGCGACGCGGCGATCGCGGCGATGTCCATCGTCACGCGATTCATCATGTTCATCAATTCCTCGATCATCGGCTTCGGTCAGGGCTTCCAGCCTGTATGCGGCTTTAGCTACGGCGCGGGCAAGTATTCCCGCGTGCGCGAAGCCTTCTGGTTCTGCGTGAAGGTGGCCACGGTGCTGCTGGTGGTGCTCGGCGGCACGGCGATGCTCTTCTCCGAGCAGATCGTGACCGTCTTCCGCCGCGACGACGCGGAGGTCATCCGCATCGGCACGCTGGCGCTGCGGCTGCAGCTATCCACGATTCCGCTGTGGGGCTTCATCGTCATGAGCAATATGCTCACGCAGTCCATCGGCTACGGCGCGCGGGCAACGCTTCTGTCCGTCGCGCGTCAGGGTATTTTCCTGATTCCCGCGCTGCTGGTGCTGCCGGGCGCGCTGGGGCTGATCGGCATCCAGATCGCGCAGCCGATCTCCGACGTCTGCACGCTGGTGCTGACGATCGTGATCATGACCGGCGTGCTGCGGCAGCTCAAGAGCATGCCGGACAAGGCGTAAAGGGATACGTTAGGGCTGCCGCCCTAAAACCTGCTCGGGGACGTTGTCCCCGAACCCCTTCTCCGCTTCGCGCATGTTTGAAGATGCATAGATAAAAATACGGACGCAGGAAATATCCTGCGTCCATTATTATTGCTCAGTTTTCTTCAAGCCGCCGCGAAGCGAAGAAGGGGTGCAGGGGCACTGTCCCTGCCAGGGGCATGGGGACAGCGTCCCCATACGTCCCCTTACTCGATATACCCCGCCAGTACCTTCAGCGTCGCCACGGCGCCATCGACGTGGCTGCGCTCATAGCCATGGGACGCATACACGCCCGCACCGATCAGGCCGTGCTTCACGTCGTAGCCTGCGCGCAGCGTCGTCGCCACGTCGCTGCTGTAGAACGGATACACGTCCACCGCGTAATTCGCGCCCATCTTCTTCGCCGCGGCAATCAGGCCATTGGTCACGTCATAATCAAACGGGCCGCTGCGGTCCTTGGCGCAGATGGATACCATATGCTCGTCGCACTCCAGGCCTTCGCCGACGCAGCCCATATCCACCACGATCGCTTCGGTCACGCCAGCCGGCACGTTCGTGCAGCCGCCATGGCCCACCTCTTCATAGGACGTGATATGCGCATACACCGCGCGTCCCAGCGCAATGCCCTCGTCCTTCAGGTACTTCGCATAGCCCAGCAGAATGCCCACGCTCAGCTTGTCATCCAGGAAGCGGCTCTTGATATAGCCGCTCTTGGTGATGCGCACGCGCGGATCAAAGCAGACATAATCGCCCACGTTTACGCCCAGCTTCTTCACGTCCTCGGCACTTTTCACATTCTCATCAAGCAGCACCTCGATCGTATCAAACGTGCGCTTGGTGTCATTGTATTCGCCGTTGACGTGGATGGACGCATTGCACAGCTGCGCCACGCCCTCGTATACGTCGCCCCCGCGCGTCATCACGCGGCAGTTCTCCGTCTCGACATTATTCGCATTCAGACCGCCAATGTTGGTGATCTTCAGGCGGCCATTGGGCTTCACCTGGACAACCATGCCGCCCAGCGTATCCATGTGGACCTCCAACAGCAGACCATTGTCGATATCTTCGCCGCCCAGCTGCACCAGCACGCCGTTCTTGCGCGTGATCTCGCTGGGATAGCCCAGCGCCGCAAAGCGCGCGGCCACGTGCTCCGCCGCTTTGTGCGTCATGCCGCTGGGGCTGTCAATAGCCAGCAGCGCCGCCGTCTCCTCCAGAATATACGCGCCGTACTTTTCAAAATCCATAGATGATCCCCCATTTCTGTTTTCGGCCACGTTCGCAGACGCCAGGCCGTATGATCACTTCTTCGGAAATGCATCCGGCCTCAGGCCGGTTATTCAGTCTTCAATTCCTGAACCCTGCTGATGATGATCGACATCGTGCCGTCGTCGTTGCTCACGACCGCAAAGCTGTTCTCGTCGTCGGCGAGCATGCGCGGCAGCGAGATCGAGATGCCGTTGTCGGTCTTGATCTTCAGCTTCGCCAGCTGGGTCATCACGCGCTTATTTTCCACCGGGATCACCGGTTCCATGGCCTCCTCCTGCATCTGGCGGGAGACCTCTTCGATAATCGCCTCGCGCTCGGGATCGCTGCGGAAGATCTCCTCGGCGACGTCCTGCACGTCGATGACGCCCTTCTCCTCAATGGACCTGGCCATCGCGCGCTTGAGTGCGGGCTTTAGTTCCTGCAGCCTCATATCCGGCGGCGCGGCCTGCTCGATCATCTCCGTCACCGCCTGCACAGCTTCCTTCGTCGTGCGCGTCTTCGCCATGGCAAAAAGCGACTCGGAGAACAGCATCCGGTTGCCTACGTTGGTCAGCACCACCGTGTCGCGCAGGCGGATGTCGCCCGTGGACAGATTGACCACAAAGCCCGAATACGCCTTCGATCCGGAGAGCGGCAGCACATAGCCGTGCTCCTGAATCCGGGCGGCAATCTTCTCTTCCTCCATCTCGATCTGATGGACCATCGCCCGGCGATAGGGCAGCTGCGCCACGCACAGATGCGGGTCGTTGTCCTTGTCAAAGGAGAAGATCACCATGTCAAACCCCGCGCGCGGAATTTCGAGCGCCTGCATGCTCTCGTCCATGCCGCGCATGAGCGCGTCCGCCGCCTCATGAAACGGCGTATAGCCAAAGCGCCTGAGCATCTCTTCCTGCGCGCTGCCGGGCTCGACGCATGTCGTGCGGCTGGTGTCCGAGTTCATCAGCCTGTCCGCGACTGCGCTCAGATATGCGCCTGTCTCGTCCGCAGGCTTCTCTGCCTTGTGCGGAAAGATCGGCGACATGGCGCTTCCGTCATAAATATAAACCGCCGCGCGGGCAATAATATTCATACTTTCTCACCTTTTCCTACTTCTTTAAACCGCCGCGAAGCGTACATGGGGTCAAGGGGCGAAGTCCCTTGTCGGGGTATGGGGCGGAAGCCCCATCGTCCTCCTCGTCCCCTCACAGCCGGATCAGCAGCATGTACGCCGCCGTGCCTGCCGCGATGCTCAGGAGCGTATTGCGCTTGTACAAATGCACGGCCACAACCACCGCGCCAGCGATGAGCTGCATTGCGCCGTCTGCAAATGTGCCGAAGGGCACGCTCTTGAGGCAATAGACCACCAGCGCCGCCATGATCGCAGGCGGCAGCACGCCGCCCAGCGACACGACCCACTTGGGCACGCCGCCCTTGCCGCCGAAGAACACAAACGGCAGCGCGCGCAAAGCAAGCGTCACGCCTGCGCAAATCATCACGATCCAGAATGCATGCATGTTCATGCCGCCGCCCCCTTTCCATGGCGAACGGCATCAACCGCCATGAGCACAGCGGCCGTCAGCGCCAGCGCGGGCGCGAGGAACCTGTCCGGCCCGAGCAGCAGCAGGCACCCGATCGCGCACGCGCCGCCGATCGCGACCGGCATGCGGTCCGACTTATTCAGCGCGCGCTCCAGACAGATGACGATGAACAGCGCGGTCATCGAAAAATCAATGCCCGTCAGATCAAAGGGCAGCTGCTGCATCAGCAGCGCGCCGACCACCGAGCCCGTCACCCAGTAAAGATGATCATAGAGCGCCACGCGCAGCATCACGCCGTCGCTCTCCTCGCCCGGCAGGCCGCAGAATACGGAATATGTCTCGTCCGTCAGCGAGAAGACCATATACGGCCGCAGCATGCCCATGCGCTTGAATCGGTCGATATAGCTCACGCCGTAGAACAGATGGCGCGCGTTGACCATCAGCGCCGTCAGCGCAACCGTGCCCAGCGCCGCGCCGGACGCCATCAGCGGCACCATCACAAACTGCAGGCTGCCGGCGTAAACAAGGCCGCTCATCATCAGCGCCCAAGCCGGGCCGAAACCCGCCTGCGCCAGCGTCGCGCCGAACGCCGCGCCCAAAAACAGATAGCCGCACATGACGGGAATCGTCAGCTTCACCGCCTTCAGGCGCGATTGTGCGTCAGCCATGGCTCTCCTCCGTGATCTTTTCAAACCGGTATTCCTGCTTCACGTCCGGGTATTTGTCCCTGTCTACCTTCGACTCGAACATGTCCCGCGGACGCACCCAGACGCCGCCCTCGCCATACAGCGCGCGATAGACGATCACTTCCTGCTGCGTCTCGCTGTCGCGGGCAATATACAGGATTTCGTATTCGTTTCCCTTGAAATGCCGGACGATATCGCCCGGGATCATGCGGTGATTCATAAAGCCTCCTTCGTGGGAACGTTCGGGGCTACCGCCCCGTGCCCCGCCTGGGGATTTCATCCCAAGACCCCATCTTCGCTTCGCGGCGGCATGAAGATGTTTATCTATGCTGCGCAATGCGCAGCATAATGGGTGCAGGGACAATGTCCCTGCCGGGGGCATGGGGACGGAGTCCCCATACGTACCCCCTCTGCTTTAGGTACGTCCTTCCTCTTCGAGGATCTGCGAGAGATTGATCATCAGGCTCAGCATCGGCGCAAACAGCGCGTCGTCCTCCAGCTCCATCAGCTTCTGGATCTTCGTCAGCCGATAGCGCACCGTATTGGGATGCTGGAACAGCGCCTTTGCCGTCGCGGCGATCTCCATCCGCTCGGACACATACACCCTTGCCGTCTGCTCCAGGCTCGTGCGGTTCTGCGCGTCATATTCGCGGATGCGCTGCAGCTGACTCCTGCACCGGCTGCACACGAACGCATTCTCGCTCATCGGGAAAAGATACGCATACAGTCCCAGCTCATGCGCATACAAGGTTTCTTTCTTCGTGAGCCTTGCAGCCTTCGCCGCATAGACGGCCTCGCTGAGCGCTGTGCCAAAGCGCGTCTGATCCGTCTGCCGCTCGCTCACGCCGACGGACAGCCCTTCGCGCTCGATCTGCGCTCGCTCCAGAATCGCCCGTATCTCCGCGTCGGCGCCCTCGTCCTCATGCAGCAGCACGATCAGCATCCGCCGCCACTCCATGCAGATGCATATTTGCGCCAAGGCCTCGTCGCTGCTCAGCAGCGCATACATTTTCTCCTCCAGCGCGATCAGCCGCTCGCGCGGATACAGCGCGCAGATGCGGTATGCTCTCGAGCCGGTCGGGTCAATGCGCTGCACCTTCTCCTTGACCTGCTCCGCCGTCAGCGCGCCGCGCATGAGCGCGTCGAGCTCCTGCTCGTATCCGGCAAAATGCCGCTTGCCGCGGATGAGCTCGGTCACCTCGAGGATGACCTCCTCGATATACGTCTCGTCAAACAGGAAAAGCGGCGTGCCCAGCCTGTTGGCCATATTCACCACGCTCGCAGGCAGCTCGCTGAAATACGCCGTCTTCACCAGCAGACCCGCAATGCCCTGATTCATCAGCGCCAGCAGCGAATTGGCTACAAGCTGACTGTCGCCGCGCGCATAGGCAAGGGTCGTCACGACCAGGTCGCCGCGATAGAAATCCGGCAGCTCCATGCGCGAGGAGTCATACTCCAGCAGGACTGCCGCCGTCACCGTGCGCTCCAGGCCATCCTGGCCCGCAATCAGGCGAAGCTTTTTCAGGTTCTCAAGCCGGAACAGTTCTTTTAAGCGGATCATACGCGCACTCCCTTTGACTTGATATACCATCATTGTATCACCGGTTTGTTCAATTTGCAAGAAGAAGGGTATTCATCTTGTAGATTATAAAATGCAACATTTGTATTCTCCCGATGCCAAGAAAAAAGACCGGAGACGTTCTCCGGCCTTTCTTTGATCAAAGCGCATAAATCAGGATCGCCAGCAGATGCAGCACGCTGCCCGCGACGACAAAGAGATGGAACACGCTGTGCATGTATTTCTTTGTGCGGCCCATGCCATAAAGCACTGCGCCGATCGTATAGCACACACCGCCAAGCAAAATCAGCCAGAAGCCGCCCCAGCCAACCGCCTGAATCAGCAGCGGAATCTTGAAGACGATGCACCAGCCCATGCCGATATAGCAGATCATGGAGAATACGGCATATTTCTTGAGGTCGATCGCCGTCAGCGTGATCGCAACCGCCGAAAGTCCCCACACCACGCCCAGCAGCACCCAGCTCGCGACCGGATCGATCGGCCGCATGGCGCTCAAAAGAATCGGCGTATACGTGCCGGCAATGAGCAGATAGATCGTGCAGTGATCGAGCACCTGCATCACCCGCTTGGCCGTGCCCTCGCGCAGGCCGTGATACACGCTGGACATCGTATAGAGCGTGATCATCGAGACGCCATAGACGATTGATCCCGCGAGGCCATAGCCGTTTTTGCGGACCGCCGAGAAGATGATGCACAGCACCAGCGCCGCAATGCCGATCGCGCCGCCGACGATATGAGATACCATGTTGAATATCTCTTCGCCCTTGGTATAGGTCGGAAGCTCCCTGTCCTTGAGCTTCGTTCTCCTTCTGCGCCTTTGCATCGTGTCCCCTCCTTATCGGTTTTTCAAAAACCGATCATAGTATATCGCAAATCTCATTCCCTGTCAAGTTCCGTCTTAACAGGCATCTATTCTGTTCGTTTCCCACATCCATTATACCCCGAAACAGAAAGCCCGGCAAGGCGCATGCCCTGCCGGAGATCAAGAAGTCGCGTGGATTTGATCAATCCCGGTCGCCCAGCGCGCGCTGCACAGCCTTGACGATCTCCATGATCGGGATGATCAGCACAGCCAGCCCCAGCGCAATCGCGTACTCATACCAACTGATGATGGTGAAATCGAACGCGGCGGCGAGGAAGGGCACCTCGATGACCAGCGTCGTGAGCACAAGAGAGACAATCATCGCGCCATAAAGGAATATATTGTGCGTTTTCAGGCCGAAGATGGAGCCGCGGCGGCTGCGCATATTCAGCGAATGGAAGATCTCCACCATGGACAGCGTGAGGAACGCCATGGTCGTGCCGTCGTGGCTTGAGACAAACGCCCAATAGCCGCTCTCGATAAAGTGCCCGATGCCGTAGGAGAGGAGCACCAGCACAGCGACAATCGCACCCTGGAAGAAGACGTCAAACGCCATGCCCCCGGCAAAAATGCTTTCCTCCGGATCGCGCGGCGGGCGCTTCATGCTGCCTTCTTCGCTTCTCTCCATGCCCAGCGCCAGCGCCGGGAAGCAGTCGGTGATCAGATTGATCCACAGCAGATGCACCGGCTCGAGGATCGTAAAGCCAAGCAGCGTCGCAAAGAAGATCGCGAGCACCTCCGCCAGATTGCTCGCCAGCAGGAACTGGATTGCCTTGCGGATATTCGCATAGATACGCCGGCCTTCCTCCACGGCGGAAACGATCGTGGCAAAGTTGTCGTCGGCGAGCACCATGTCCGCAACGTTCTTGGTCACGTCCGTGCCGGTGATGCCCATGCCCACGCCGATGTCCGCGCGCTTGATGGACGGCGCATCGTTCACGCCGTCGCCGGTCATGGCGGTAATTTTTCCCTTTTCCTTCCATGCGGAAACGATACGGACCTTGTGCTCCGGCTGCACGCGGGCATAGACGACGTACTGCTCAATGTTTTGGGTCAGCCGTTCATCGTCCATCTCATCAAGCTGCGCGCCGGTGATCGCCTGATCGGCATTTTTGAGAATGCCCAGTTCCATACCGATGGCCACGGCGGTGTCCTTATGATCGCCTGTGATCATGATCGGACGGATGCCCGCGCCGCGGCACTCCTCGATTGCCGCCTTCACCTCCGGGCGCACCGGATCAATCATGCCGGACAGGCCGATATAGGTGAGATTCTGCTCAAGATCATCCGGTTTCAGGCTCTGTGGTATCGCGTCCCAATCGCGCTTTGCCGCGCAAAGCACGCGCAGGGCCTTATCGGCCATCCGCTTGTTCTGTGCGAGGATATCCGCACGGATCGCATCGGTCATCGCCACGGCCTCGCCGCACACCAGCGCATGCGTGCATCTGTCCAGCACCACGTCCGGCGCGCCCTTGGTGAACTGCACGATTCCGTCCTTCGTCTTATGCAGGGTGGACATCATCTTGCGCATGGAGTCAAACGGCGCTTCGCCCACGCGCGGATACGCAGGCGCGTCGCCCTTCATGCCCGCCTGCATCGCGTCGTTGACCAGCGCGCACTCCGTCGGCTCGCCGACGGCTTCGCCCTTCTCCTCGTCGAATTTGGCGTCGGAGCACAGCGCCATGGCGGTCATCAGCAATCGCTCATCGTCTGCCGCATGCTCGACGACGGTCATTCTGTTCTGGGTCAGCGTGCCGGTCTTATCTGAGCAGATGATCTGCGTGCAGCCCAGCGTCTCCACCGCCGTCAGCCTGCGGATAATCGCCTGCTTTTTGGACATATTCGTCACGCCGATGCTCAGAACAATCGTCACAACCGCCGCAAGTCCCTCCGGGATCGCCGCGACGGCCAGAGACACGGCGACCATGAATGTATCCAGCATCGCCGCGCCCGTGACGCCCGCTGCCGTGCGGTTTGCGCGCAGCAGACCCACGCCGAAAATCACCGCGCAGATCGCCAGCACCAGCGCCGTGAGCGTCCTGCTCAGCTGACCGAGCTTAATCTGCAGCGGCGTCTGCTCGTCCCCGGCCTGCGCCAGCGCCCCGGCGATCCTGCCCATCTCGGTATTCATGCCCGTTCCGGTCACAACCGCCTTGCCGCGGCCATAGACGACCGTCGAGCCCATGTACATCATGTTCCTGCGGTCGCCCAGCGGCACATCCTTCGCGCCATCCA
>SVGO01000049.1 GCA_015056305.1 Clostridiales bacterium
TTCATGCGCCTGCTGCCTTTTTCTATGCCAGCTTTCCAGCAGCTTGATGATCTGCGTCTCCATCTGCGCAGGCGTCCACGATTTTGGGAAATACTTCTGCAGCTTGTCGCTGCCGATCGTCACCCGATCCAGATCATGCTTCTTCTCTTCCGACATGATCGCGCGCATCACATCAAGCGACAGCCGCCCTTCCTGACTGAACTTCTTGAGCTGCTGCGCCTGCGAAAGCGACGGCGTGGCCTGCTCACTCTCCATCTCATCCAGAAGCTCCGTCTGTTCCTGCGGTTTGAGGTAAGATAGTTCTACCGCAGGATTGAACGCAATCTTTTTCTCATCCACCATGTCAAGCAGTTGAGGAATAAGCTTGGTGAGACGGATGAAGCGTTGAATCTGTCCAGCACTTTCTCCTGCATCTTTCGCAACCATCTGCCGTGCATTCAACTTCTGTCCAACTTGGGCAGAAGTTAAATCACTTCTCGTGCCTTGCCTCTTGATCGCTTCCAGCTTCATCCGATAAGCAAAAGCCCTCTCGCTAGGGAGAAGGCTTTCACGCTGTATGTTGCTGTCCACCATGACGATTGTCGCGGCGTCATCATCCATATCCCTGATAATCACCGGCATCGTCTCAAGCCCTGCAAGCTCGCAGCCGCGCTTTCTCCTGTGTCCGGAGATCAGCTCATACCCGCCATCCTTCCTCGATCTTGCGATAGCCGGGACGAGCACGCCGTATTCCCGGATGCTCTGCGCGGTATCCAGCATTCGTTCATCATCCTGCACCTTAAACGGATGATCCCTGAACGCATACAACTCGCTTAGCGGGATCTCCATCACCTTTTCCCGCGCCGCATCCTGGCGGCTCTCCTCTGTGGAGAAGATCTCATCGTACGAGGTCAACTCTATCTTTCGGTTTTCTTTCACTCAAAACCCTCTCTTTCAACAAAAAGAGAGCCAAACACGCTGTTCAGCTCTCCGCACACATCATTTTCACTTGTCAAGCATACAAAAATCGCCTCTTAGCAATTTTGCTAATTTAGAATTCGAACCGCCATTTGCTAAGAAATTGCTAAGTGGACGCCCTGAAACGGGGCAAAATCAGGCGATACGGCCTGGATTAGGAAAACATCCGATTCCTCCGATTTTCCTGATATTGTTGGATTTTGTGACACAGCAAGACATCACAGCACCCAATGGATAACGCGCTTTTGCTAACTCCTAAGCGGAAGGCCTTGGGTTCGAATCCCGATGGGTGCGCCAGATAAAACGCCTCGACCTATAGACGGTCGGGGCGTTTTTTCATGCCTTTGCACGCCCGGAAAACATCGCGGTGATTGTATCTGCCGCACTTACCCTGTATAATGGATATATCCATTCAATTTCCGCGCACAGGAGGATTCGTCATGCATTACACGCAGGGAAAAGCCGCCGTCTGGGCAGAGACGATCATGCTGCCCACCTACGGCATCGGCAAGGCCGACAAGAACCCCATGTTCCTTGAAAAGCGCGTCTATCAGGGCTCCAGCGGCAAGGTGTATCCGCTGCCCGTCGTGGACAAGATTCTCGACGAGAAGACCGATCAGCCCTATACCGCCGTCTATCTGGAAAACGACTATCTGCGCGTGATGGTGCTGCCTGAGCTGGGCGGCCGTATTCAGCGCGCGATGGACAAGACCAACGGCTATGATTTTGTCTACTACAACGAGGTGATCAAGCCCGCGCTGGTGGGCCTCACCGGCCCGTGGATCTCCGGCGGCATCGAGTTCAACTGGCCCCAGCATCACCGCCCGACCACCTACGGCCCGACCGACTATCGCCTCATCGAGCACGAGGACGGCAGCTGCGCGGTGGAGCTCTCCGAGGTCGATCAGATGTACGGCACCAAGGGCAAGATGACCTTCACCCTCTACCCGGACAGGGCGTATATCGAGATCAAGGGCCAGCTCTACAACCGCACGAACCTCCCGCAGACGTTCCTGTGGTGGGCCAATCCCGCCGTCGCCGTCAACGACAACACGCAGAGCGTCTTCCCGCCGGATGTGACCGCCGTCTTCGATCACGGCAAGCGCGACGTCTCCACATTCCCCATCGCCACGGGCGTGTACTATAAGCACGACTACGGCGCAGGCGTGGACATCTCCCGCTACAAGAATATCCCCGTGCCCACCAGCTACATGTGCGCCCACAGCGACTATAACTTTGTCGGCGGCTATGACTACGGCGTGGGCGCAGGCATTCTGCATATCGCCGATCATCACATCTCCCCCGGTAAGAAGCAGTGGACCTGGGGCAACGGCGACTTCGGCCGGGCATGGGACCGCAACCTCACCGACGAAAATGGCCCGTACATCGAGCTGATGACCGGCATGTTCTGCGACAATCAGCCGGACTTCACGTGGCTCAAACCCTATGAAGAGAAGACCTTCACCCAGTATTTCATGCCCTACAAGGCCGCGGGCTACGTCAAGAACGCCAGCACCGAGGCCGTACTGAATCTGGAAAAGAAGGAAAACGCCGCCGAATTCACCGTCTACGCGACAGGCGTATACAAGGATGCGCGCGTCGTGCTCACCGAAAACGGCAGGGTCGTCTACGACAGGACGCTGACCCTCAGCCCGGTTGACGTGCTCAAGGACAGCGTCATCAGCGATGCGGACGAAACCGCGCTGTGCCTTGCCGTGTACGACTGTCGCGGCCGCAAGCTGCTGGATTATGCGCCGCAGGAAAAGAAGATCGAGAAGATCCCCGATCCCGCGCCCGCCAAAACTGCCGCACGAGATCCAGACCATCGAGGAGCTCTATCTGACCGGCTTGCACATCGAGCAGTACCGCCATGCGACGTATCTGCCCGATCCGTATTACCTTGAAGCGCTGAAGCGCGATCCCGGGGATATCCGCGCGAACAACGCCTACGGCCAGCTGCTGCTGCGCCGCGGCCTGTTTGAAAAAAGCGAGGCATACTTCCGCAAGGCCATCGAGCGCATGACCGCCAAAAACCCCAACCCTTACGACAGCGAGGCGTATGTGAACCTCGGCCTGTCGCTCCTGTATCAGGGCCGCGGCAACGAGGCATATGACGCATTCTACAAGGCGACATGGACCGCCGCTGAGCAGGAAACGGGCTTCTATCATCTCGCCGCGATCGACTGCCGCCGGGGCGACTATCGCCTGGCGCTGGAGCATATCGATCGCAGCCTCGTGCGGAACTATCACAACCTCAAGGCGCGCGCCCTGCGCGGCATGATCCTTACGGAGCTGGGCCGCGTCAGCGAAGCTACAAACTGGTATCAGCAAAACCTCGAGCTCGACGCATTTGACTATGTCTCCCGCATTGAATCCGGCGATATCGAGGGCGCGCTTGCCCTGATGGCGGGCCGCGCCAGCAGCTTCATTGAGTGCGCGATCGACTACGCCGAGGCCGGCTTCTATCGCAAGGCCGTTGCCGTGCTCGATCTCTGCCCGGCGGGCAGCCCGATGATCGCCTATCATAAGGCGCTCTATGCCGGCAAGTACGACGAAGCGCTGGCAAAGGCAGCGCTTGAAGACGCGGCCAGGCGCGACAGCCTCTACTGCTTCCCCAACAAGCCGGAAGACATCCTCGCGCTGGAATATGCCATGGATCGCAATCCGCAGGACGCCAAAGCGCCGTATTACCTGGGCTGCCTGTTCTACGACAAGCGCCAGTACGGCCGCGCTGCCGCCCTCTGGGCGCTTAGCGCGGAGCTTGATCCCGCGTTCCCGACCGTCTGGCGCAATCTCGCGCTGGCGTATTACAACAAGCAGAAGAGCCCCGAAAAGGCGCGCGAGTGTCTGGAGCGCGCTTTCCATCTCGACGAAAGCGACGCACGCGTGCTGCTGGAGCTCGATCAGCTCTACCGCAAGCTGAACATGCCGATCACAGAGCGCCTTGCATTCCTTGAGGATCACAAGGAAACCATGTTCATCCGCGACGATCTGACCATCGAATACTGCACGCTGCTTTGTGATCTGGGCCGCTATGAAGAGGCGTTTGAGATCATCACGAATCGCAAGTTCCATCCGTGGGAGGGCGGCGAAGGCAAGGTGACCACGCAGTACGCCGTGGCGCTGACGCAAATGGCGCGCAGATCGCTGAATGCCGGCGACGCAGCAAAGGCGAAGCAGCTGCTTGAGCGCGCGCTCGTCTTCCCGCATAACCTCGGCGAGGGTAAGCTCGAGGGCGCGAAGGACAACAACATCTACTATTTCCTCGGCCAGTGCGAGCGCATGCTGGGCAACGAAGACGCCGCCAGGGCGCACTTCACCCGCGCGGCCATCGGCGACGAAGAGCCCGCCAGCGCCATGTATTACAACGATCAGCCGGCGGAGATGATCCTCTATCAGGGGCTGGCCGCAAGAGCGCTGGGCGACGAGGCGCGCGCCAGCGGCCGCTTCCATAAGCTGATCGCCTACGGCGAGAAGCACTACTACGACGAGGTAAAGATCGATTACTTCGCCGTGTCCCTGCCGGATCTGCAGCTCTTTGACGAAGACCTGACCGTCCGCAATCGCGTGCACTGCGAATACCTGATCGCGCTGGGCAGCTATGGCCTGGGCGACAGGGCGCGCGCCGCAAAGTGCTATGCCGCCGCTCTGGCCATCGACGGCGCGCATCAGGGCGTGATCCTGCACAGGCAGCTTCTGTAAGACGACCGCACGAGAAGGAGGAACATCTTATGCCGATGCTCGATATGCCGCTCTCCCAGCTGAAAACCTACATGGGTATCAATCCCTGTCCGCCGGATATCGACGCCTTCTGGGACCGTCAGGTGCAGGCGATGGAGGCCCTTGGCACCGACTGCGAGCTGATTGAGGCCGATTTTCAGGTGCCGGGCGCCAAGTGCTATCATCTGTATTTCACCGGCATGGGCGGCGCGCGCGTGCACGCCAAGCTGGCCATGCCCGCCGATATCGCCGCGCCCGTTCCCGCCATATGCATCTACCATGGCTATGCCGGCGCGTCTCCGGAGTTCAGTTCGCTGCTGAGCTATGTGCAGGCGGGCTTTGCCGCGGCGGCGATGGACTGCCGCGGTCAGGGCGGCCTCTCCGAGGACAAGGGCGGCGTGATCGGCAATACCCTGCACGGCCACATCATCCGCGGCCTTGCCGAAGGCGATCCGGCGAAACTGCTCTTCACGCAGATCTTCCTGGATGCGGCGCAGCTGGCGCGCATCGTGATGGCCATGCCCGAGGTGGACGAGCGCCGCGTCGGCGCGACGGGCGCTTCCCAGGGCGGCGCGCTGACGCTGGCCTGCGCCGCGCTCACCCCGACGCTCAACCGCGCCGCGCCCGTCTATCCCTTCCTGTGCGACTATCAGCGCGTTTGGGAGATGGATATGGCGCTTGACGCCTATGCGGAGCTGCGCGATTACTTCCGCCGCTACGATCCGCTGCACGAGCATGAAACGGAAACCTTCACCCTGCTGGGATATATTGATAATCAGCACATCGCCCACCGCATCCGCGCAAAGACGCTCATGCTCACCGGCCTGATGGACAATATCTGCCCGCCAAGCACGCAGTTCGCCGCCTACAACAAGATGACCTGCGACAAACAGATGATCCTCTATCCGGACTTTGCGCACGAAAACCTGCCCGGCGGAGGCGATCGGATCCTGCAGTTCATGCTGGGCATGCAGCCCTGAAGAAAGGACAGATCATGGATATCCGATTTAAGCCCTATGTCCCTACGTCGATCCTGAGCGGCCACATGCTAATGGGCGATGATCACATTCAGATCAACAGCCGATATATCGAAAGAGACGGCGCACCCGTGCTGCCGGTGATGGGCGAATACCACTTCGTGCGCGACAGCCGCGAAAACTGGCCGCACGAGCTGGCGAAGATGAAGGCCGGCGGCATAAATATCGTGGCGACATACACGCTGTGGATCTATCACGAGGAGATCGAGGGCGAGTTTGACTTTTCCGGCGACCGCGACCTGCGCGCGTTCCTGCTCGAATGCCAGAAACTTGGCCTTGAAGTCATGCTGCGCATCGGCCCATGGGCGCATGGAGAATGCCGCAACGGCGGCTTCCCGGACTGGCTGATGGAAAGCGGCATCCCCCTGCGCACCAATGATCCGCGCTACATGGAAAAGGCGCGCATCTGGTATGCGCGCGTCTACGAGCAGGCCAAGGGGCTGTTTTTGAGGGATGGCGGCCCGATCGTCGGCGTCCAGTTTGAAAACGAACTGGTGGACAACGCGGAACACCTGCTCGCCCTGAAAAAACTCGCGCTTGAGATCGGCTATGACGCGCCGATCTACACCGTCACCGGCTGGAACAGCAAATACGGCGCGCGCATCCCGGTGGACGAGGTGCTGCCGGTCTTTGCGGCGTATGTCGATGCGCCGTGGGACGCGTCGCTTGAGCCGCTTCCGCCGTCCAATCACTTTGCCTTCGATCCCACGCGCAACGACACCGCCGTGGGCATGGACCTGATGCACGATACGGA
Organism: Clostridiales bacterium; assembly: GCA_015056305.1. Lineage (GTDB taxonomy): Bacteria > Bacillota > Clostridia > Christensenellales > Aristaeellaceae > Ventricola. Next base: position 6,469 of record SVGO01000049.1, read on the forward strand.
CGCGGACGGCTGGCGCCTGCCCTACGAGCGCTATCCCTTCGCCACCTGCGAACTGGGCAGCGGTTTACAGGTGACCCATCACAGGCGGCCGATCGTCAGGCCGATGGACGCCTACGCCCTGTCTCTTGTGAAGCTGGGCTGCGGCAACAACCTCATCGGCTACTACATGTATCACGGCGGCACCAACAAGATCGGCAGGCTTTCCACCCTGCAGGAATCCCGCGCGACGGGCTATCCCAACGACGTGCCGATCCTGAGTTACGACTTCCAGACCTGCCTGGGCCAGTACGGTCAGGCGCGGGATCAGTATGGCATGCTGAATATGCTGCATCTGTTCGCCGAGGATTTCGCAGAGAGTCTCGCGCCGATGGAGCATGTGCCTGCAGAGCGCTTTGTGCCCTGCACGGATGCTCAGAACCTTCGCTGCGCGCTGCGCACGGACGGAAGCTCCGGCTTCGTGTTCGTCAATCATCATCAGCGCGGCATGGCGCTTGAGGACGTGAAGGACGCTTCAATCTACGCGCTGGACGTCGAATTCCCAAGGATGGACGTGTGCGGCGAAATATGCTTCTTCATGCCGGTGCACATGGAGCTTGCCGGCGTGCATCTGCGCTATGCGACGGCGCAGCCGCTGTGCCGCAAGGGCAATGCGTTCTTCTTCGCCGCCATGGACGGTATTGCGCCGGAGTATGTCTTCGATCTGCCCGCAGGCGAGCGCCGCGTAAGTGCCGAGCCGGGTCTTCATAGCGGCTTTGATGTGGAAGATATCCGCATCGTGACGCTCACGTTCGATCAGGCGCGATTCCTGCGCAGGCTGGACGGAGAGATCGTCGTGGGCGATATGTGCAATCTTTACGCGCTCGGCGGCGAAATCCTCGCCATCGAGGACGGCAGCTTCCGCTATCACCGCTATATGGGCGGCGGCTTTGAGGCCGTATGCGTTCATCGCGAATTTCATCCAGCTATGCTTACGCTTGAGCCTGTCGCCGAGCCCTTTGCCCCGCCGTATGCCGAGGAGCTCAGTCTCGGCGGAGCGCGCGCAAGGACATGGCATGCGCTGCACGTCACCACGCCCGAAGGCTTTGTGACCATCCCCGGCAAATACGACGCCGCGCAAATCTACGCGGACGGTATGCTCGTCGCCGATCACTACTACACCGGCGAAGGCTGGCAGATGCCCGCGTCGCTGATATATGGACGCGAGGCGTATCTGGTCACCTCCGAGCACAAAAACGACTTCTACTGCGAATGCTGACGTCGGAAGGAGAATTGGCGCATGCAAACCATCGACCTTTCCGGCGCATGGCGCTGCGAAATCCCCGGCATCGTCTGCGAAGCGATCCTGCCCGGCACGCTTGATGAAAACGCCATCGGCTTTCCGGACACGGGCGCAAACCAGTGGCACCCCGACGAAGCGGGCAATGCGGAGCTGATCACGCCCGGCGGCCCGATCGCCACGCGGCTCACGCGCCGCTTTACGTTCGAGGGCGCAGCTCGCTTCTCCCGGCGGCTGAACTTCCGGCCGCCCGACAGCCGGCGCGTCTTTCTGGAATGCGAACGCGCGCGGCAGCTGAGCCTTCGCATAAACGGCAAAGACGTGCCGCCGTTCCTGCCGCGCACGCTCTCCACGCCGCAGATCTTTGAGGTCACCGGCCTGCTCACGGGCGACGATCTGATCGAGCTGACCAGCGACAACAGCTATCCCGGCTGGCCGCGCGCGGACATCGTCTATTCCTCCGCCGCGACCGACGAAACCCAGACCAACTGGAACGGCATACTGGGCGATATCCGCCTGCGCATCGAGAATCCCGTATTCATCCATGCGCTGCGCGTGTATCCGCAGGGCGATGTCCTTCGTGTCTGCGTGGACGTCTGCGCGGATCATTCATGGGAGAATGCGCTTCACATCAGCAGCGACGCGCTCGCCAAATCCGTGACCGTCCCCTGCGACGGCAACTGGGACATGACGCGGATCACGGTGAATTTCCTCAAGCTCCGCAAGGACGTGTGCCGCTGGGACGAGGACGAGGGCAGCCTCTATACGCTGAGCGTATCTCTTTTTGGCGAGAGCAAAACCGTCCGCTTCGGCGTGCGCGATTTTGCCTCCGAAGGCAGCCATCTGACGCTGAACGGCCGCCGCTTCTTCCTGCGCGGCGAGGCAAACTGCGCCGTCTTCCCCGAGACGGGCCATCCGCCGATGGACATTGCCGCATGGCGGGAGATCCTTGCGCTCTATCGCAGCTACGGCGTGAACTGCATGCGTTTTCACAGCCATTGCCCGCCTGAGGCAGCCTTCACCGCTGCGGACGAGATGGGCATGCTCATGCAGTGCGAGCTGTCTCACTGGAATCCCAAAAACGCATTCTCCACGCCGGAAAGCCGGGCATACTATCAGGACGAGCTCGAGCAGATCCTGCTTCATCTCGCCAATCATCCCTCGTTTGTGATGCTCAGCCTTGGCAATGAGCTGCACGCAGACAGCGAAGGAAACGCGTTCATGGACACGCTCATCCGCCGCGCGAAAGCGCTCGATCCCACGCGGCTCTATGCCGAGGGATCCAACAATCACTACGGCCAGCGCGGCGCGCACGAAACGAGCGATTTTTACACCTCCGACTCCTTCGGCGCCCTCAGGCTGCGCGCCACCAGCTCAACGATGGTCGGCTGGCTCAACGAGCAGGGGCCGGATTTCACCACAACCTACGCCGCGGCGATGGCCGCCATCCGCGAAAAATACGCGCACAGCGTCTTCTCCTTCGAGGTCGGCCAGTACGAGATCCTGCCGGATTTTGGCGAACTTTCCGCCTTTCGCGGCGTGACGATTCCCGACAATCTTCGCCTGATCCGCGACCGCGCACAAAGCCGCGGCCTGCTGGACAAGTGGAAGGAATATGTCGAGGCGACAGGCGAGCTTTCGCTTCTGTGCTATCGCGCGGAGATCGAGGCCGCGCTGCGCACAGATAACCTCAGCGGCATCTCACTGCTGGGCCTGCAGGATTTTCCCGGTCAGGGCACGGCGCTGGTCGGCATGATCAACAGCCACATGCGCCCCAAGCCCTACAACTTCGCCAGGCCCGAGCGCTTCCGGGCGTTCTTGTGCGGCGTGCTGCCGCTATGCGAGCTGCCGCGCTTTGCCTACGGCAGCGACGAAACGCTGACCGCCCGCGTGCGCATGGCCAATTACGGCAAGGAAACCCTCTGCGCAGAAGCAGGCTGGTCGCTCACGGGCGATGGCGTGTCGCTTGGCGACGCGTTCGGCGAAATGTCCATCCCCTGCGGCGGCGTGCACACGCTGGGCGAGCTTCGGATTCCGCTCGGCTTTGCCGATCATCCCCGCCGTCTGACGCTGCGCGTATATTTGGGCGAGCACGAAAACACGTATCCCATCTGGGTTTATCCCGATGAAACGCCTGTCTGCCCCGAGGGCGTATACGAGTGCCGCGCGCTGGACGACCGGGCGATCGCCGTTTTGAATGGCGGCGGCGCAGTCTATCTCGCGCCCGACTCCACCAAGGAAGCGCTGCCGCACTCCATCAAGAGCCAGCTGAGCACGGATTTCTGGTCCGTGGGCACGTTCGCCGCGCAGGAAGGCGGCATGGGCCAGCTCATCGACAAGGCGCATCCCATCTTCCGCGATTTCCCGACGGATTTCCATACCAACTGGCAGTGGTGGCCGATGGCCGCCCAGCGCGCCGCAATCCTGCCGCGACCGATGAACGCGATCGTGACCGTCATGGACAGCTATGCCTACATGCGGCCCATGGCGCAGCTGATGGAGCTGCGCTGCGCAGGCGGACGCGTGCTTTTCTCCACGCTGGGGCTGCATAACCTTGAGGATTATCCGCAGGCGCGGGCCCTGCAGCGCGCGATCTATCGCCATATAGCATCGGACAGGTTTGCGCCCGCGCAGGAGATGACCCTTGATGAGCTGCTCCGGCTCTGCCGCAGCGAATTCTGATGATTATCCTGACCAAATCACAAAACCACCGGATCAGCCGGTGGTTTTCTTTGTACAAAAAAGCGCCCCGGAAAATCCGGAGCGTTTAATTGTATGGAATTACGCAGCCTGCTTCTTGGTCATCTTCTCGATCATAAGCAGCGTGCCGATCATCAGCACGACGCCTAGCGCCAGGCAGACAAACACATTCTGGATGAAGCCCGCCAGAATGTAGCTGACAAAGCTCACCGCCGCGACGGTCATCGCGTAGGGCAGCTGGGTATAGACGTGCACCAGATGATCGCACTGCGCGCCGGTGGACGCCATGATCGTCGTATCGGAGATCGGGGAGATGTGGTCGCCGCACACAGCGCCGGCCAGACACGCGGAGATCGCGATGATCAGGATCTCGCTGCCCACCGGGAAGACGTCCACGACGATCGGGATGAGGATGGAGAACGTGCCCCAGGAGGTGCCGGTCGCAAAGGCGAGGAACACCGCGATGGCAAAGATGATCGCCGGGAGGAACTTCGCCAGCGCGCCCGCAGAACCCTCCAGCGCGGCCGCAACAAACTCCGGCGCGCCAAGAGAACTCTTGGTGATGCCGCCGATGGACCAGGCCAGCGTGAGGATCAGGATCGCCGGAACCATCGCCTTGAAGCCCTCAGACAGGCTCTCGGTGAACTCGCGATAGGTGAGCACCTTGCGCAGCATATAGTAGACAAAAGTGAACGCCAGCGCGAAGAAGGAGCCGAGCATCAGGCCGGTCGGCGCGCTGGAATTGGCGAAGGAATCAATGATGCCTGCGCCGTCAAAGAAGCCGCCGGTATACATCAGGCACACGACGCAGAAGGCAATCAGCGCGATGACCGGAACAACGAGATCCGCAATCGTGCCGCGGGGAGAAACCTGCTCCTCCTCCATGCCCGCATACGGGCGCTCCGCCGTGGTATAGATGTCGCCGTGCAGCTGCGCGTTGCGCTCATGCAGCGCCATCGGGCCATAGTCGATATTGCGCAGCGAGATGACCACGATCATCAGCAGCGTCAGCAGGGCGTAGTAGTTATACGGAATCGCCTGCATGAACAGCGTCAGGCCGTTGGTGCCCTCGACCATGCCGCTCACCGCCGCCGCCCAGGAGCTGATCGGCGCGATGATGCACACCGGAGCCGCCGTCGCATCGATGATATACGCCAGCTTCGCGCGGGAAATCTTATGATTGTCGGTCACCGGGCGCATGACGGAGCCAACCGTCAGGCAGTTGAAATAATCGTCCACGAAGATCAGCACGCCGAGGAAGAACGTCGTCAGCTGCGCATGCTCGCGGGACTTAATCTGCTCCCTCGCCCAGGCGCCGTAGGCGCGCGAGCCGCCCGCCTTGTTGATCAGCGCGACCATCGTGCCCAGGAACACCAGGAAGATAAGAATGCCGATATTGCCGCTGTCGCCCAGCTTCTCCAGGATCATGTCAAAGGTGATCTCCACCGCCTGCATGGGCTTTGCCAGGCTGCCCGCAGCCAGAATGCCGCCGGCGAACACGCCCGCAAACAGAGACAGATACACTTCCTTGGTAATGAGCGCCAGACCGATGGCCAGCACCGGCGGCAGCAGCGACCACGCCGTGCCGAACACGCCGGTCTCAATGCCCGCAATGCTCGTCGTGGCGGCAAACAGCAGCGCAACCGCCGCGATCACATAGGCGATCAGCGCGACGTACTGCCACTTCTTCATCTTCATCGCAATTCCCTCCAATATGATATGCCCCGTCCTCGGGGCAGAATAAACCAACGGCTATTATAGGACTTTGCAAGACGGGATGCAATGAAATCGCGCCGATTCGTAATTATACGGACATTTTGTTTGCATATCCAAAAACCTTTGGAGATTCTCTAAGGTCAGACGAATATACATGTGCATAAAATAACCGGCAGCGAACGCTGCCGGTTGTTTTAGTAAATATATCCTTGCACTCCCTTGCGGTATATGATATGCTTCCAGCGTAGGCAGATAGGTTTCTACGGGTGGTTCCTCCGCAACGGCGTACAGAAGCGGAGGTGGTGCGGATGAGCAATATTGATCTATTCAATATGTTGATCGCAGTCGCCGGTTTAGTTTTCGCGGCTTATTGCGCGGGTACACAAAACAGACGATAAAGCAAAAACCGCCTTGCAGTCGCGACCTGCTGGCGGTTTGTAGGTCTTAACCCAGACCGTTGTGGTGGTTATCCACTCGTAGGGGTAGCTCCCTATCTGCCTACATTGTACGCTATCCTCCCGCTTCTGTCAAGCCAGATACGGGAGGTCTTTTTTTCTTTTGTGACCACGAAAAAGCCGGCAGATTACTCTGCCGGCTTTTGGGGGGATATACTTATCTGAGGTGCTGCGTGTCGTCGCTGTCCAGTGCCTCGAGAATCTTCGCGCGCTTCTCGCTCATGTCCGTATTGCGGATAGCGTTGCGCAGCGGGAGCACCGCGCGCGGGGAGACGGACAGCTCGTCCACGCCGATGGCGAGGAAGGTCTCGGTCATCTCCAGATCCGCGCCCAGCTCGCCGCAGATGCCAACCCAGATGCCATTCTTGTGCGCATTCTCGACCACCATCTTGATCAGGCGGAGCACCGCCGGATGATGCGGATCGTAGAAGCGGCCCAGATCGTTGTTCTGGCGGTCGCAGGCGAGGGTGTACTGGGTGAGGTCGTTGGTGCCGCAGGAGAAGAAGTCAACCTCCTTGGCCAGGCGGTCACTCATCACGGCGGCGGCCGGCGTCTCGATCATGATGCCGATCTCGACGTGATCGCTGTAGGGGATGCCCTCCTCGCGCAGCTCGGCCTTGACGCTCTCGATGAGCTTCTTCGTCTCGCGGACCTCCCAGACGCTGGTGACCATCGGGAACATGATGCCAAGCCTTCCGTAGGCGGACGCGCGATAGAGCGCGCGCAGCTGCGTGCGGAAGAAGTCCAGGCGGGAGAGGCTGATGCGCAGGGCGCGCATGCCCATGGCCGGATTTTCCTCCTTGGGCAGCTCGAAGTAGTCGATCTGCTTGTCCGCGCCGATATCGCAGGTGCGGATGACGACCTCGCGGCCGTCCATATCGCTGAGCACGGCCTTGTACGCCTCAAACTGCTCGTCCTCGGTCGGATAGGTCTTCGAATTCAGATACAGGAATTCGCTGCGGAACAGGCCGATGCCGTCGCCGTCGTTGGCCAGCACGCTGTGCACATCCTCCGGGGAGCCGATGTTGCAGTAGACGCGGATCTTCTGGCCGTCCTTCGTCTCGTTTTCCTGGCCCTTGAGGGTCTCAAGCATCTTCTGGAAGGCCAGCTGCTCCTCGTGCTTTTTCATCATGCGCTCGCGGGTCTCCTCGTCCGGATCGATGACCACAGCGCCGGTGCCGCCGTCGACGATGACGCTGCGGCCTTCGTATTCCATCTTCAGGCTGTCGCCCATGCCCACGATGGCCGGGATGCCCATCGTGCGGGCGAGGATGGCGGTATGGGAAGAGCCGGAGCCGTAAGAGGTTACAAAGCCGAGGATCTTGCTCTTGTCCAGCTGGATGGTCTCGGACGGCGCAAGGTCGTCCGCCGCCAGCAGAACGGGCACGTCGGAGGCGATGCCGCCCTGCACCACGCCGCACAGAATCGCGATGATGCGGGAAGATACGTCCTTCACGTCCGCGGCGCGCGCCTGCATGTAGCTGTCGTCCATGGACGCAAACATCTCCGCAAACTGATCGCTCGTGCGGGAGACGGCGATCTCGGCATTGAGCTTTTCTTCCTTGATGATGCCCTCGATGGACTCCTCATAGTCCATGTCCTCGGCCATCATCTGGTGCGTCTCAAAGAGGAACGCCGCGTCGTCGCCGGCTTCCTCGCGGGCCTTCTCGGCCAGCTCGCCCAGCTGCTCGATGGCCACGGCCTGCGCGTCCTTGAAGCGCTGCCACTCGGCGTCGGTATCTTCAACGGTGTAGAACTTGATATCCGCCGTAGCGCGGCGATAGAAATACAGGGGGCCCATGCCGATGCCGGTGGATACGCCCTTGCCCTGAATCGTAATCATGGTGATTTCTCCTTTTGTCAAATGCCCGGCCATGTTCTTGCGACACAGCCGGGCACATCTGATTCAGAATTACAGGTTATTCTGGAAGAACGCTTCCATCGCCGGACCGGCCACGGCCTCGTCCTCGCCCTCCACGCGCACGGTGACGGTCTCGCCGCACTTGACGCCCAGCTTCATCAGGGCCATCAGCTTGAGCACGTTGACGGGATTGCCGTCCTTGTCGACGGTGATGGTGCTCTTATACTTCTTGCCTTCCTTGCTCAGCAGGCCGGCCGGACGGGCATGGATGCCAACGGGATCCTTGATGGTATAGCTAAACTCGAACATGGGTGTTTCCTCCTATGATTTAAAGCAAATAAGCTCTTGATTAACGGAAAATTGTAAAGCAACGTGCTGCGAGCACCAAGTCACATCATGAGGTTGAGTTGCTGGGATGTGGGTGCGGGCACAGCCCGTATTACACGAGGGAGAGCGCGTCCTCGTCGGCGACGAGCACGAAGTTCGGGTGCATCTGCAGGATGGACGCCGGAACCTGCGGGGTCACCGGACCGAAGAAGGCCTTCTTGATGATCTCGGCCTTGTCCTTGCCGCTGACGATCATGAGCACCTTGCGGGCGTTCATGATGGTGCCGGTGCCCATGGTGTAGGCCTGGCGCGGCACCTCGTCCTTGGAATTGAAGAAGCGCTTGTTCGCCTCGATGGTCTCGTCGGTCAGATCGACGCAGTGGGTGCCCAGATCGAACGCGTCCGCCGGCTCGTTGAAGCCGATATGGCCGTCGTGACCGATGCCCAGCAGCTGCAGATCCACGCCGCCCAGAGAGGCGATCACGGCGTCATACGCCGCGCACTCGGCCTCGGCGTCCTGATTGTTGCCGTTGGGCAGGTTGATCTTATCGGCCGGGATGTTCACATGGTCGAACAGATTCCTGTGCATGAAGCTCCAGTAGCTCTCCTGATGCTCGCGCGGCAGGTTGCGGTATTCGTCCAGGTTCACGGTCTTGACCTCGGCAAAGTCCAGATCGCCGGCGTTGTACCATGCCACCAGATTCTTATAGGTGCCCACCGGGGTGCCGCCGGTCGCAAGGCCCAGCACGCAGTCCGGCTTGTGAATCACCTGCGCGGCAATGATGGCAGCCGCCTTGCGGGACATATCCTCATAGTTCTTCGTACGGATGATTCTCATAGAAAATCTCTTCCCTTCTCGAATGATTCATTCCCTGATTTCCGTGTATGTATGACACGGTATTATACAATTTACAGTATAGCGCTTTTGTGATAATCAAGTCAATATCTCCGGCTGTTTTTCACATAATTCGTATCCGTTCCATCTATAAGCAGCACTGGACGCATTCATTTCCCGATTGCCGCCGCACATACTTTTGGGTATAATATTCCATGAAATTCACCATGCCGGAGGGAAAGTATGCTGCGCAAAAAACTCTTTCGCGATATGCGCCAAAGCGCCTTGCAGTTCATCGCGCTGATCCTCTTGTGCATGCTGGGCGTGTTTCTGTTTTCCGGCATCGACGCCTTCGCGCTGATCACAAAAAAGACCAACGAGACCTTCTTTCAGGAAAACCGTCTGGCACATTTTTTTGTCACCCTTGAGCAGGCGGACCGCAGCGCGCTCTCGCGTATTCGCGCCATCGACGGCGTGGCGGATGCGCAGGCACGGTTTTCCATGGACATGGAGGCCGCCCTGATCGGCGATCCCCGGCTGAATGTGACCGCCTTTGACGGCGAGATGACGATCAACACGCCGTACATCCTCGAGGGCGCCGCGCTCGATCCCGCGGACAGGCGCGGCTGCCTGATGCAGGAGGCCTTCGCCCGGGCGCGCGGCCTTGGCGTGGGCGACAGCCTGACCATTGAGTATCAGGGTATGCGCTATCCGCTTGTCATCCGCGGCATCGTCAACAGCCCGGAATACATCAGCCTCTCCGACGGCATGCAGGTGGACGCCATGCAATACGGCTATATGCTCGTAAGCGCACAGGCATTCGCCGGGATCCCGCTGACGCAGATCGCCGTGCTGCTTGAAGCCGGCGCAGACGAGGACGCTGTGCGCGGGCAAATCGAACGCGCGCTGCCCACGGCGTTTATCGTCGACCGGCGCACGCACAAGAGCACCGCCGTCGTTACAAACAACGCGCAGATGTTCCGCGATCTGTCCGTGCTCTTCCCGCTGGCGGCCTATGCCGTGAGCGCGCTGATCGTCATGACGACGCTCAGCCGCATGGTTGACAAGGAGCGATTGCAGATCGGCACGCTGCGCGCGCTAGGCTACAGCGACGGCAAAATCCGCCGCCATTACCTCTGCTACGCCATCGTTCCCTCGCTCATCGGCTCGCTGGCAGGCCTTTTGCTCGGCTTTTACGGGCTGCCCGCCGCATTCTGGGATGTGCTCTTCGGGCAGAACGAGTATCCATATCTGATCAAGCCGCCCATCTCTCCGCAGTCCTGGACGATCGCGGTGCTGAATGTGATCGTATCCGCCGCCATCTGCCTGCATACATTTAACCAGAGCGCAAAGGAATGCACCGCCGCGCTGCTGCGCCCGAAGCCGCCCAAGGCAGGCGAGCGCATTCTGCTCGAGCGCATTACTCCGCTTTGGCGGCGCATGAGCTTTAACAGCAAGATGATCACGCGCAATCTGATGCGCTCCAAGGCGAGAACGGCGATGTCGCTGGCGGGCCTGCTGTGCTGCAATGCGCTGCTGATTGCCTCGATGGGCCTGCAGGACTCGGTGAAGCTGACGCTCAACGGCCACTACGGCGGCACGCTCGCCTACGATGCGGCAGCGCAGCTGACCCATGCCGCAGGAGAGCCGGAGGCATATGAGCGCCATCTCGCCGCCGGGCGCATCGAATGCATCATGGAGACATCCGTCTCTCTGCATTCTGCCACCGCGCAGCGCACGACAATGCTCACCGTCGTTGGCGATGACCAGCAGCTTCTGCGCCTTGGGCAGGATTTCACGCACGTAGCACTCAGCAGCGACGGCGCGATCCTGACCGAAAAGCTCGCAGACACGCTCGGCGTCACCGTCGGCGACGACATCCTCTGCCGCCTGCCCGGCAGTGATAAGGCATTCACCCTGCCCGTCTGCCAGATCGCCGTCAACAACCTGAATCAGGGCATGTATCTCGCGCGCAGCGCATGGGAAAGTCTGCGCAAGGGCGCGTTCACGCCCACGAGCGTCTATCTGCTCGCGCCCAAAGCACAGACGCTGGAGAAGCTGGATGCAATGGACGAGGTGGACGACATCGATTACATCACCGATCAGCGCGAGGAAGCGTTCCTCTATCTCAATTCCGTATCGATGGTCTTCTCGATTCTGACGATCATCGCGCTGGCGCTGGCGTTCGTCATCTGCTATAACATGGGCCTGATCAACTTTGCCGAGCGCACGCGCGAATACGCAACGCTCAAGGTACTGGGCTATCATCAGAAGGAGGTCCGCCGGCTGATCCTGAGCGAGAATCTGCTCATCACCGTGCTGGCGATCGCGCTGTCGCTTATGCCCGGCGTCGCGTTCACGGATATGATCCTCTCTCTGGTCGAATCGGAGTCGATGCGCTATGTGAGCACGGTGACGCTCAGAAGCATCGTCACCGCCAGCGCGGTCACGTTTGCATTCTCAATCTTCATTCAGCTGCTGCTCACCCGCAAGGTGCGGGGCATCGATATGGTTGAGGCGCTCAAGTCGGTAGAGTGATTGGGCGAATAAGGGCGAGAATGCGCAATAAGGGTTACGTTGGGGATTTCATCCCCAATCCCCTGACTGGGGACATCGTCCCCAGACCCCTTTACCGCTTCGCGGCTGCGTCAAACCGCCGCGAAGCGAAGCAGGGAGTTTGAGGGTTCAGCTATGCTGAACTGGGGCAGGAGTGAATGATAGCCCAGTGGGCTATCAGAGCTGCCCTGACCGACGAGCGACGAGATGGAAATCCCTCAAGCGGGATTTGGCACCGAAGCCGAGCGCGTCCAGTGGACGCATTGAGCGAGGCGGAGCGTGGGAAACCGCAAGGAGCAATGGAACATTGCGACTATGCGGACTTCCCGGACTGGCAGCCCAACGTCCCCCGTCACTCCATCATCCTCGTTTCAATTCGGTTGTTCTTTACGTCTCTCTGTTCGTACTTTTCCTGCGTTCTGCCCAGCGTGATCGCGCAGCAGGGCAGGAAGTTTTCCGGCAGGTTCAGTTCGGCAAGCAGGCCGGGCTCCTTGCAGAGCGCGCGGATCGCGCCCCAGATATGGCAGGTGCCAAGGCCGAGGGAGACGGCGGCGAGCGCTGCGTTCTGGGCGAGGATCGCGCAGTTGGAATAGGAGGAATTGTCCGTCGGAATACCGGGGAAGACCGAGGAGAAGATCAGCAGCACCGGCGCGCCGTAAAGCGGATGATAGTCTTCCTTGCCCAGCTGTGCGCCGGCGGCAGCCTCGAGCCTGTCCAGATAATTGCGATTCCTGACGACGGTGATATGCAGGCTGTCGTAGCGGCCCATGCCCACGGGCGCAGCGTAAGCGGCCTTGAGAATCAGATCCAGCTCCTGAGGCGTCGGGCCTTCGCCGGTGTAACTGCGGATGGAGCGGCGGGAGAAAATGGTGTTCATGGTTTGTCCTCGCTTTCTGTCGGATGGGTTCATGCTTTTCTTTCAAATATCGCTATGCTATAATGATGGGCAAACAGCGCGCGGCATGCGCAGCAGGGTTTTTCGGGAGGTCATTTCATGAGCGGACTCATCAGCAGCGACACCATCGCCGCGCAGGCAACCGCCAGCGGAGAGGGCGGCATCGCCATCGTGCGTCTGTCCGGCGCAGAGAGCGAAACGATCCTCGCGCGCGTATTCCGCGCGAAAAACGGCAGGCCGCTGGAAAGCCGCGTGCTGACATTCGGCCACGTGCTCGACGGTGACATGGTCATTGACGAAGCGATGGCTGTGCTCTTCCGCGCGCCCTACAGCTATACGCGCGAGGACGTCGTCGAGATCCACTGCCACGGCTCGGACGCGCTGGTGCGCCGGATTCTGCTGCTGCTGCTGCGCGCGGGCGCGCGCATGGCCCGGCCCGGCGAATTCACCTGCCGCGCGTTTCTGAACGGGCGCATCGACCTGGCGCAGGCCGAGGCCGTCATGCGCATGATCCGCGCGGGCAGCGAGCGCGCCATGACTTCCGCCATCCGCCAGATGGAAGGCGGCGTGTCTTCGTACGTAGCCAAGGCACGCGGGGAGATCGTCGCGCTGCTGGCTGAAATCGCGGCGGCGATCGACTTCCCGGATGAGATTGAAGAAACGCAAACCGCGCAGCAGATCCACGCGCGCTGCGGCGAGATCGCGAAAAAGCTTCAGAGTGCCTGTGATCCGCGCGCGGGCCGCATCGAGGACGAGGGCCTTCGCGTGGTGCTGTGCGGCAGGCCGAACGCAGGCAAGAGCAGCCTGCTCAACGCGCTCATCGGCGGCGATCGCGCGATTGTTACCGATATCCCCGGCACGACGCGCGACACGCTGACCGAGAGCATGCAGATCGCGGGCCTCAGGGTCCTGCTGACGGACACCGCCGGTCTTCGCGAAACGGGCGATGCGGTAGAGCGCATCGGCGTGGAGCGAGCGCACAAGGCGCTTGATGAAGCGGACGTGCGCGTGCTGGTTCTGGACAGCTCGTGTGCGATCGAGGATGAGGACCGCGAATCGCTGTGCGATCTTGCGCCGCATGTCGTCGTGCTCAGCAAGGGCGATCTTGCGCCCGTGGTCATGCCGGACATAGCGCTTGGCGAATTTCCGCAGGCGCAGGTCGTCACCGTCTGCGCGCCGCTGGGCGAGGGGCTGGATGCGCTGAAAGCGCTGCTGGTCTCCTTTGCGCCCGAGGACGGCGCGGAATCGTCCATGCTCTCCCAGGCGCGGCATGTGCAGGCGGCGCTGCGCGCGTGCGATTCTCTGCTGGATGCGCAGCGGAGCATCGACGACGGCATGACGCTGGACATGTGCGCGGTGGATCTGTCCGCTGCGCTGGACGCGCTGGGCGAGATCACGGGCGAGACGATGAGCGAACAGGTCATCGGCGAGGTGTTCGCGCGGTTCTGCGTGGGTAAATAAGCGCGCGATATAAGAAGCAAAAGAGAGATAGTGCGCAGGAAGGATATAGGCGGAATTGTAAACTGAATAAGCAACTTCAGCGCATGCAGGCTCCCTCAGTCAGCTTCGCTGACAGCTCCCTCCCGGAGGGAGCCTCCTCATATACGCTTCGCTTATAAATCAGCGCTGCTGATG
>SVGO01000148.1 GCA_015056305.1 Clostridiales bacterium
AGGTTATCGATGTGGGTGGAACCAGCGTTGCGGTTGATATTCAGACCGTCCGGCTCGGCATTGATGACATAGGTTTTCGCGCCCAGCGCCTCAAAGACGGTGCGCGCGATGTTCCAGGCGCTGCCGTTAGCGCAGTCCAGTCCCACACGCATGTTCTTGTAGGAATGGGACGCCAGAGAGATCAGATAGCCGACATAGCGGTTGCGGCCGGAGACAAAGTCCACGATCTCGCCGAGCTGATCGCCGGTGGCCAGCGGCAGATCGCTGTCAAGACCGAGGCCCGCAAAATCGCCGTCCAGATACTTTTCCACAGCAGCCGTGGTCTCGTCGTCCATCTTCTCGCCGCGGCCGTTGATGAGCTTGATGCCGTTGTCGTGGAAGGGATTATGGGACGCGGAGATCATCACGCCGCAATCGAAATTATCCACCCGGGTGACATAGGCGACACTGGGCGTCGTGGTGACGTGGAGCATATACGCATCCGCGCCGGTCGCGGTCAGGCCCGCGACGATGGAATACTCGAACATATAGCTGGAGCGGCGGGTATCCTTACCGATGACCACGCGGGCCTTTCTGCCCTTGCGCGCGCCGTAGTACCAGCCGATGAATTTGCCGATCTTATATGCATGTTCGCTGGTGAGGTTCACATTGGCCTCGCCGCGAAAACCATCCGTACCAAAGTATTTGCCCATGGAGCAATCATCCTTTCTGAAAGGGGAAACCTGTTTTAAAAAACAATACGCCTGTCATTATGCGCTATTTTCCAGCGTCTGTCAAGTGCACCATACAGAACCTTTTTCGTTCAGGATATCGCATTTGATACAAAATATGCCTGCGCGCGTTTACACTGCATGTCGTTTCCTGCTATAATACAGGCAGCATATAATCATTCAGGAGGGATTTCGATGGCAAAAGTCACCATCCGCAACAATCCGGCCATGGAAGGCCTGATCGACATGAAGCCCAACATCGCCTTCGCTGCGCCGGGCGGCGAGGAGCTCGCCCTGCAGCTGCTCAAGCCCATGTGGCAATCCGAAAACGGCAAGGGCTTTCCGCTGGTCGTGTTCATTCAGGGCAGCGCATGGACCAAGCCCAATCAGTTCTGGCAGATTCCCCAACTCAGCCAGCTTGCTCATCGCGGCTTCGTGATCGCCAGCGTGACCCATCGCTCCTGCTTCACCGATCCCGCGCCTGCGTTCCTCAAGGATGTGAAGACGGCGATCCGTTTCCTGCGCGCCAACGCAGCAGAATACGACATCGATCCCGAGCGCGTATGCGCCTGGGGCACGTCCTCCGGCGGCAACACGGCTCTGCTGCTGGGCATGACGATGGGCGATCCCGCGTTTGAGACTGAGGATTATGCCGACCAGTCCTCCTGTGTCAAGGCGGTCGTCGACTGCTTCGGCCCGACGGATTTGGTGAAGATGATCGACGAACAGTACAGCTGGATGCCCAGAACCGACGAAAGCCAGCTCTGGGCGCTTGGCGACAGAAGCGAGGAAACCTATCATGATCTGCTCAGCCTCATCAGCCCGGTGAACTACGTGGCCCCGGGCCGGGCGCTGCCGCCTTTCCTCATCCTGCACGGCGACGCAGACGACGTGGTACTCTATGAGGACAGCGAAGCGCTTTATGAAAAGCTAATCCAAAATGGCTACGAGGCCGACTTCGTGCATGTCACCGGCGCGCCGCACGAGGACAACTTCTGGAGCCAGGAGCTGCTGGAGATCATCTTCGCGTTCATTGAAAAGCATATCTAATTACTATTCTCAGATTAAAATATTCTATATACGCGAAGCGAAGAAGGGAGTCCGAGGGATGAAATCCCTCGGGCGGGTTTGGGCGGCAGCCCAACGTATTCTTTTTTCTATCGGAACAGATTGTTTTGAGATGAGTATAAGCGCAAAAACGCCCGGACAACCATCCGGGCGTTTTGCGATGTCAATCCTCCAGCAGGAACGCTGCAAGATCCGGGAACGTGGTATAGTCGTCCACGCACAGGAACGGAATATCGGACAGATACACGGATTCGTCGTTGCCGCCGGTGCCGTAATCGTCGCCGATGAAGAGCACGTTTTCATGCGCGAGGCCGTTTTCCTTGCAGTACAGATCCAGCGCATAGAACTTATTGTAGGGCTTGGGCGCCATATCAAACGAGGACGAACCGCCCACGAACACGCAGTAATCGGAGAACGCCTCGCAGACCTCGGCGTAGATCTTTCTGCGCTTGCTGCGATCCGGGTCGAACGCCAGCTTGTCCGCCTGCACAGCCTTCGTGCCCAGGATCGGGAACGTCAGGCAGCCGGAGGGATGATACTCCACATTGTCGCCTGCAAAGGTCGTGAAGCCGTGCTTCTCACGCAGCGCCGTCACCTTGCGCTCGATCGTCTCGCGGTCACTGGTGGGCAGCGTCTCATTGCGCTGCATGTCCAGATCCTTCGTCTCGGGATTATAGGTCGCATACTGCAGGCCATAGTTGCCGATGATGTCAATCGGGAAATGCTCCATCTGGTTGAAGATGCGATAGACCTGGCCCGCGCCGACCATCATGAGCTTATACTTCTCCCCCAGCTTAACGAGCGTCTCGCGGCAGCGCGGGGACATGGGCTGCTTATGCTGGGTCAGCGTGCCGTCCAGATCCATGGCGATGAGCTTGATCCTGCTTTTGTCGATCGTCTTTTGCACGGTGCGCCTCCTCAGGAAACCATCAGGTCATAGTACATCCACAGGACGGAATAGCGGTCCTTGAGATCCTTGGCGAACTTCAGCGCGCCGTCGATCTTCTCCTGGCCGTACAGCGCATCGAACTCCGCGATATCCAGGCCGATGCTACTCAGATAGCCAATCATATCCTCTACGCTCGGCGCCTCGGCAAGCACGTCCTTGATCTCGGCCCACTTCTCGCGGTATGTCGGGATGCGGTCCACATTGTACCAGCCCATCTTGTCCTGCAGGGCGATGACGCTGTCCGCGATCTTACCATAGATCGCGCGGATGTTTTCTTCCCACTTTTCGCGCGTCAGCGGGGTGTTCTCCCTGGGCGCGTCCATGGAGAGCAGCTGCTCGCGGATGCGCTGGGTATAGATGCTCGAATACACAACGTCCGTGCCGTGCATGAAGTAATCCTCGCCGCGCAGGATGCCGACGATCTCGAAATAATGGGACAGATGATGCTCGCTGCCGGAGGCCGGGCGGGAATTGCCCACGAACGCCATCGCCACGCCCACTCCGATGATCGCCTCCATCAGCGTCTGAATCGCATCGGGATCGCGGGCAAGGAGCTTGGCGCCCAGATCGCGGGTCTTCACCAGCATATCCATCGTCAGGTCATAGACGTAAGGACAGAAATACTCACCGAGCACCACGCGAGCCAGCTTCCAGTCGTTCAGACAGGAATACTTGCCCAGAATATCGCCGTAGCCGGACTGGATCATGTCCATCGGCGCATCCTTGAGCACGTCGATATCGCCGATGAT
>SVGO01000050.1 GCA_015056305.1 Clostridiales bacterium
GGCTTTGCAGCGATCGCTTTTCTTCCGTTGCGGATCAACTGGTTGATCGTAGGCATGGAAGCACCTCCTATGTTTCTTTCAAAAAATCTTGGAACACTTCTTGCTGATACATCTATATGAATCCGCGTCTGCGGAGTCATAACTAAACGATTTGCGCTTTCGCGCCAAAAGAGCCGGCATGCCGGTGGCTGCCGGTATGGATGCGTGCCGCCGCGCTTACTTGAGCAGGCCGGCCGCGGCCGCCTTCACGTCGATTGCGCAGGCGCGGCCGAGCTTCTCCATGGATTCCACCTGCGTGCAGGGGATGTTCATGTCATAGCAGCGGTCCACAACGCGCTTGGTCAGAAGCAGGTCCGCATCGCGGGCGACAAAGGCGTGGGCAACCTTGCCCTCGTCCAGCGCGCGCAGCAGCTGCTTGGTTCCGACCACCCTGCGTCCGGCGTCGGCAAGAGCCTCATGCATAAATCCATTCTTCCTTTCAATGCGTCCTCTGCGCATAGCTCCCCTATGGAGGTTGCACAGCAAACATAGTCATCATACCACTTCAAAATCTATCTGTCAACTGAAAAAACGGCTTTTATTGCGCAAATGTTAAATTTTGTCGCATGCCTTTTTTCGCCGCCTGACGGCGCAAAAGCGGCCGGTGGCCGCTCCCTCTTCCGCCCAAGTTTACACGACTCGTTTCTGTTTCACACGCGGGCGTCTTCACGCAACTTCCTATAACGCAAAAAATGCGCGCGGCATTCCAGCATGCCGCGCGACGCAAAGATTCATTCCGGATCGTATTCGTCTTTTTCCCTGCCGTCAAATCCATAGATTTTTCCGCTTTCATTGGCGGGATCGTCGTACATCAGCATCGGAACATCGCCCGGCTCGGATGCGATGTATTCCACCGTCTGATCCATCAGCGGCAGGCGCATCTCCGCGTAGTTGATGATTTCAAACGGATCGGATATCGAATGATCCTTATTCCACCGCTGCGCATTGCGCATAATCGCGCCGGAATCATTCAGTTCGGCGCTGTAGCATTCCAGCTTTTCCGTGATATTCTCCTGCGTGAGCACCGTTTGGCGCATCTCGCGCCACATATCCGCCCAGCGCGCCCTCACGCCATCCGGATTGAGGTTGAGCAGGCGATCTGCCGCCGGAAAATACATCCATCCGTCATAATCCTCACGGATCCACTCAATATGATCATTTTCGCCCCAGCTCATATCCATATCCCAGGGAATGAACCGGTACACGTTTTTTCCGTTCTCCCATGCAACCCAGACAAACTGATTGTTGTACACGTTATCGCCCAGACCGAAGCTCTGAAGGATCAGGTGATAGCGCAGCATGGAATCCAGATCCACCCGATCCAGCATCCAGCGGGCAAATACCTCGTCATCCGGCTCCAGACACATGTCGATATACGCCCGGATGGCGTCAAACGGATCGCCGCCCTGCACCTGACGATGCAGCGCAAACCGGTAGGGCGGATCCCCCTGCGTCTCGATGGTCGGCCTGTCCTCAATGCTCCATGCCGGGCAGGAGGAATAGAGCCTGTCCGTCTCCACATGCGCAGCGCCCAGCTTTGCGATCTCCTTTTCATGGTCATACGGTTCCAGCAGGAGATAAACGCCGTCGTACCGGCCATTGACATATACCTCGGCATACGAATGCCTGCGTGCGCCATAGGGGACATCCTCGCCGACCAATTCTCCGTAAATCGCCCATGAAAGCCTGTCGCGCAGGAAGTCATTGTCATACCACATCGGAATCAGGACAAACTGATCCATCTGTCCCAGCACCGGCACATCCCGCACGACCTTTTTGCGGCCGTCGCCCGTGCGCGTGAATTCCACCTTGTAGGGATGCTTTTCAAACTGCGCCGTCACGCCGCCGCGATAATGCGTGCGTGCGCTGCTTGTCAGCGCCCCCTGCGCTGTGCTGACCGTCACCACAGCAGGACGGTCCTCCTTGCCCAGCGTATGCAGCGAATCGATACTCACCTGCATGAGCCCGGTAAAGACAATATCAAAATAGAAGAATTCATCCTCCGTATACGCCATCACCTGATAGGGATACCCGTCGCGGATCGCGTCGGAGCACCAGTCGTAGGTGTAGTCGTCCACAAGGACGAGCTTCACGCCCTTTGCGTCCGGCGCGGTCAGATGGATATCCGGCCAGTCGTCACCGTTTGAAAGGCCCAGCGTGCAGTAGAACGTATTCTGATCCTTCTCATAGGCCAGCGGCACGCCGTTATTCTCCAGCGCCGTCACCAGCGGCTGTTCGCTTTCGCTCCGCGTATCCTCAATCGCCCAGACTTCCTCAATGTCCTTCGTCGGCTCAACCGCCGGCGCATAGGGCGAGCCCCATACCACCGTGCCGACAAGCAGCAATGTCAGTGCGGTCAGCATCCCCAGCAGCCTGAGCTTTTTCACAGCGTCTCTCTCCTCATTGTTTCATATCACGTCAGCAGCGGTCACATCACCGTATTGCTGATCTGTATATCCTGCCCTCTGATGACATCCAGCGGGCCCTCGTCCACGACGCCATACTCGTCAATGCGCACATAGCGGTCGGCCATTTCCTCGCTGGTGATCTGCTCAATGCGCCTGTCCATCATGTCCATGCGCGCAAGCGCATAGGAATAGATATTGTACATATCCAGAGACGACGTCGATTTTTCCCATTTCACCGTATCGCGATAATATGCGCACGATTCATTGAGTTCCCGTTCGTACTGCGCAACCAGTTTATCCAGATATGCCTGATTAAACGCCTTCTCCCGGAACTCCTGCCAGATCGCCTTCACGCGGCTGCGGACAATGCCGCCGCAGTCCAGGCCCACCATCCGGTCAAACAGCTCGATGGCATACATGGCCTCGGCGTTTTCTTCGTCGTCCAGTCCCCATGACACATCCAGGTCCCAGGGATTAAAATAGTATTTCAGGCCGTCCCTGCCGTAGTGCGCCCAGATGTTGATGTTGTTCACGTCGTTGTCCGTCAGGCCGCAGGCATGGACATAGAGCATATACCGGATCACCGAATCGATGTCCAGATATTTGAGCACCATCTCGCTGAATTTCTCGTTGTTGGGTTCCTTGATCAGGTCCAGATACGGGCGCAGCGAATCAAACGGTTCCATGTCCGCCGGTGCATAGTGCTGTTCATAGTAGATCTTGCGGTGATCCTGCAGCCACGGCCGGTCAAACTCGAATGTGCTTCTTCCCACAACGCGGTAATAGCTGTCTTTGGCGGGCGCCTGCGGATCCAGCTTAGCCATCTCCGTCTGATAGCTGTAGGGCTTCATCATCAGATACGCGCCCTGATACGCCTGATTGACAAACAGCTCGACATAATGCGCCTTCATCGCGCCGAACGGCTCGCTTTCCTCTGTGATACCGCTGTACATGTCCCAGCTGAGCCTGTCACGGATCATCTGGTGATCCACCGCGCAGGCAAGCAGAATCATGCCGCCGGTCATTCCCAGAAACGGCGTATCCACGTCAATCTTGTGGGTGCCGTTCTCAAGCTGGGTAAACTCTACCTTCAGGCCGTTCTTGTCGTATTTGCGCAGGCTGGTATCGCCGCGCTTGTGCGCGCGGCCATGGGTCGTCATCACCGTTTCATCGTCCCAGCTCATCACGACCTCAACCGGAACATCCTCGTGCGCCGGAATTTTCCTCTCGCTGTCCAGCATCACGATCGGCAGGCTCGTAAAAACGATATTGAAATACGAATATTGGGTATCCGTATACGCCATCAGCTCATAGCTGTAACCGTCACGGATTGCATCGCAGCACCAATCGTAGTTGTAGTCGTCCACAAAGACCACCGACATACCCGGCTGTCCGTCGGCATACAGATGAATGTCCGGCCACTGATCGCCGTTCTCCATGCCCAGCGTGCAGAAAAACGTATTCATTTCTTCGTCGTATGCCAGCGGCACATCGCGGTTGCGAAGCGCCGTCACCAGCGGCTCGTCGCTTTCCTCGCGCGCATCCTCGATCGCCCAGATCTCCTCAATGTCAACGGCAGGCTGCACCACCGGCGCATAGGGCGACCCCAGCGCAACCGCGCAGCAGATCAGCACGGCAAACAAAAGCATTTCCAGCAAAAGCCCGAATCGCTTCATTCGTATTGCCCCTCCTGTGCAGGGAAAATGTCTCCGGCTTTCTGGTTGTAATGGGACCGCGCCAAAAAGTCCGCCGGCCCGTCCGTCTCAATCAGCATCTGCATCACCTGATCGATCAGCGGCCAGCGCATGGCGGCAAATGTGATGAATTCGTATCCGTCCGGATAGGCCATATCATTGCCCCAGCGCTCGGCGTCGCGCATCAGCGCGCCGCTCTCGCCCAGCAGATGCGTATACTGATCAATCTTCTCTTCCAGATATGCTTCGCTGAAGATGCTCCCGCGCATCTGCTGCCACATCGCATACGCCTTTTCCCGGATGCCGTCCACGTTCAGATTGAGCATCCGGTCAAGCACAGGGAA
Organism: Clostridiales bacterium; assembly: GCA_015056305.1. Taxonomy (GTDB): domain Bacteria; phylum Bacillota; class Clostridia; order Christensenellales; family Aristaeellaceae; genus Ventricola. Next base: position 4,486 of record SVGO01000050.1, read on the forward strand.
AAACAGCCAGCGCTCGAATTCCTCGCCGATCTCGTGCTTTTCAAAGCCCCAGGAAATATCCATATCCCACGGCGCAAAGCGGTAGCGGACGCTGCCATCCTTCGCGGGCTGCGCCCAGATGTACATGTTGTTGAAAAAATTATCGGCGATCGCGCCGCCCTGCATGAGCAGGGCATAGCTGAGCATGCTGTCCATGTCAAACAGCTGCGCCGCACGCGATGCAAACTCGCCGTCGTCCTGTGTTTTCGTCAATTCGATATAGGGCTCAAGGGCGGCAAACTTCGCCTCGAACGTATCCGCGCCGGCTGGCGCATAGTAGATTTCATAGCCGGCATTGTCGCGATGCGGATGCTTGTAGTATTCGCGGTCGCGGGAGAAATTGAGCGCAGCCGTACGGTATACGCTGTCGCTGAGCAGATGCCCGGCGCCCGCAAGCGCAAGCTCCTCCTTCATATCCACCGGCTCGACCATCAGATACAGGCCGAAGTATTCACCGTCCATGAAGACCTCGGCATATTCCGTCCTGCGCGCGCCGAACGGCTCGTCGTCGCTTCGCAGCTGCGCCCACATATCCCAATTGAGCTTGTCGCGCATTTTGGTTTCGTCGTTCAGGCAGGGCAGCAGCGCAATGTCGTTGGCCATGCCAAAGCCCGGCACGCTCAGCTCCACCTTCCTGGCGCTGCCGTCGCGCTCTCTGGTGAATTCCAGCTTATAGCTCTTTTTGTCAAAAATCAGCGTCGATGCGCCCCGAAGATGCATGCGCGCCGTGGACGAAAGCGGCGCCTCGCCATAAGCGGCCATCGTCACCCGCACAGGCGAATCCTCTGTGGTGATCTCCGCGCCGTCCGTATACAGGCAAAGCTGCGGCAATCCGGTGAATATGACGTCAAAATACGCAAACTCCGTGTCCGTATACGCCATGACCTGATAGGGATAGCCGTCCCGGATCGCATCGGCGCACCAGTCGTAGCGATAGTCGTCGACAAAGATCAGCTCCACATCCTTTGCGCCCGGCGCAGTCAGATGAATATCCGGCCAATCATCGCCGTTTTCCATGCCGAGCGTACAATAGAACGTATTGCCCGGTGCATCGTACGCCAGCGGCACGCCGTTATTCTCCAAGGCCAGCACCAATGGAACGCTACTTTCCCCGCGCGCATCCTCGATCGCCCAGATCTCCTCAATCTCCGCGACCGGCTGTACCACCGGCGCATACGGCGAGGCATAGCGCACCACCCCGGTGATGATCATCGCCAGCACAAGCATCGCCAGCAGCAGTTTGATCCGCTTCATGTCTGTCCTTTCATGAAAACCGGTGTTTTTCCCGGTTTATTCGTTCGCATCAAAAATCGGCGTGCTGCTGTGGGCATAGCCGTCCGCCGCAAGAAACGCCGGCACTTCGCCGCCCTGTAGCATCTGCTCCACCTGATCCATCGCCCTGTCCATCGCCTCAAAGCGCATCTGCGCAAAATAGACGATCTCCGAGCCTCCGGTATCGTCAATGGAGATCTCCCAGCGCATCGCATTGCGCGCCACAGCGCCGGAGGCGCTCAACTCTTCGCTGTACGCCATCAGGATCTGCTCGATATTTTCCGTCGTGAAGATTTCCCCGCGCCAGCTCCGCCACTGATCGACCATCATCTGCGCGGCGCCGCCGGCGTTCAGCGCAAGAATCCTGTCCGCCAGCGGGAACGCCAGCCAGTTTTCAAACGATTCTCCCAGCTTCTGGTCGTTCTTTCCCCATGTCATATCCAGGTCCCACGGCACAAACGCATAGCGCACGCCATCCTGCTCGCGGCGCGCCCAGAGATACATGTTGTTGTGCACATTGTCCGTCAGCGCGCCGGCCTGACGCAGCAGGACATAGCGCACCAGCGATTCCATATCGACGGACTGTGCCGCCATGCGCGCAAACGTCTCGTCGTCTTCACAGGTGAGAAGCGCCAGATAGCGCTGCAGTCCGGCAAAGGGCTGCGCCTGCGAAGGCGCATAGCGCATTTCAAAATACGAATTCTCGTTGCAGGGGTTGAGTTCAAGCGGACGCTCCCCATCGGCAAACCACCTGATCAGCGAGCGATATACGCTGTCCTCCATCAGATGCGCATCGCCCGCCTTGCGCAGCTCGTCCTGCGCATTCATCGGCTCCATCATCAGATAGACGCCGCGATACTCCCCGCCGACAAACAGCTCCGCATACGCCGTCTTTCTCTGGGCAAAGGCGCCGTCCGCCTCATCGCCCAGCATCGCCTCGTATACCGCCCAGCTCAGCCTGTCGCGGACGAGCAGCTCGTCAAAGACCATGCCGTTCAGGATGATATCTTCCCTGAGGCCAAAGCCCGGCAGATCCACCGTATTGCCGCGCCCCCTGGCGTCGCGGACAAAGTCGATCTTAAAATTCTTCTTCTCCTGATCCAGCGTACCGCCGCCGCGATGGTGCACCAGCGCCCGGCTGCTAACCGGCTGCGCGCCGTAGGCGCTCACCGTCACCACCGCCTCCGTGTCCAGCGTCGTGATCTCCTCGCCGGATTCGATGCTCACCATAGGAAGGCCCGTGAACACCACCTGAATATACTGATAGGCCGTATCCGTGTACGCCAGAATCTGATACGGATAGCCCATAAACAGCGCGTCGGCACACCAATCGTAGCTGTAGTCATCCACAAAGACCAGCTCAACGCCCTTTGCGCCCGGCGCAGTCAGATGGATGTCCGGCCATTCGTCGCCATGATTCAGTCCAAGCGTACAGTAGAATGCGTCCTCAGCCGCGTCATGCATCAGCGGCACGCCGTTGTTTTCAAGCGCCGTAACCAGCGGCACACTGCTTTCCTCGCGCGTGTCCTCAATCTCCCAGATCCGCTCAATCTCTGCGACCGGCTGCACCACCGGCGCATACGGCGAGGCGATGTACACCGTCGCCGCCATCACGCACACAAGCGCCGATATCATCAGCAGTATGCTCAGCCTCTTCATGTGCGTTCTCCTTCCGAATCCTTTACCATTCAAACGGACCATTGTCAAATGTCGTATAGCCCTGAATGTTCAGCCTGTGTCCGCGCAGCGCTTCGCCCGCGATCTCCTCGATGCGCCTGTCCATCATGTCAAAGCGAGCGCTTGCGTACGAATAGATGTTGTAATTTTCCGAATAGGCATTCGGCCTGTTCCATCGCATTGCATCCCGATAAAACGCGCCGGAATCATTGAGCAGCGCGTTGTATCCGTCCAGCAGCTGCTGCACATTCTGCGCATTGAATCCGCTTTGGCGCATCTGCCGCCAGATAGCCGCCAGCCTTTCGCGCACAGCGCCGCTGTCATCCAGCTCCAGCAGGCGGTCGACAATCGGGAACGGATACCAGACCTCGGTATTCTCATCATCATTGAGGCCCCAGGATACATCCAGATCCCACGGCGCAAACAGATAGCGATAGCCGCCGTCCTGACGATGGGCAACGATATACAGGTTGTTCTGCTCGTTGTCCGTCATGCCGCATGCCTGAACAAACAGCGCGTAGCGCAGCACGGAATCCACATGAAGCAGATCGGCGGCCTGACGCGCAAACGCCTCGTCGTCCTCCTGAGCAAACAGCGCCAGATATGGCCCGATCGATTCATGGCCGCCGCGCTCCGCCGGCACATAATGCTGCTCGTAGTAAATCTGGCGATGATCCTGAATCAGCGGCCGGTCAAACTCCGATACGCTTCGTCCTGCCAGGCGATACAGGGCGTCCGCCGCCGGCGCGTCCATGCTGAGCTTGCTCAGCTCCTGCACATAGTCGTACGGCTTCATCATCACATACACGCCCAGGTATTCATCGCCGGCAAACACCTCGCAGTACGCGGTCTCCCGCGAGCCGAAGGGCTCCTGCTCCGCCGCAATGCCGTTCCACAGATCCCAGCTCAGCTTGTCGCGAATGAGCAGATAGTCCATAGAGCCGGCGATCAGGATAAACTCGTCGGTTTCTCCCAGCAGCGGCATATCCAGCGACGTCTTTTTGGTGCCGTCGCTGCGGCGGGTGAATTCCACCTTGATGCCGTGCTTGGGCCTGTTGCGCAGGCTCGTATCGCCGCGCTCATGCGCGCGTGCGTATGCGCGCAGCCCTTCCTCGCCATATACGCTCACCGCCGCCTCCACCGGAATATCCTCGTGCGGCAGCAGCGCCTGGTCCATGCCCAGCGACACAATCGGAAGGCCGGTAAACACGATATACGCATAGGAATACGCCGTATCCGTGTATGCGATCATCTGGTATTCGTATCCGTCCCGGATCGCGTCAGCGCACCAGTCGTAGCTGTAATCATCCACAAAGGCAAGCTTCACGCCCCTGGCGCCCGGCGCGGTCAGATGGATCTGGGGCCAGACGTCCTCATGGCCCATGCCCAGCGTGCAGTAAAACGTATTGCTCTCCGCGTCGTAGCCCAGCGCCTGACCGTTGTTTTCCAGCACGGTCACCAGCGGCACGTCGCTTTCCATGCGCGCATCCTCGATCGCCCAGATCGCCTCGATATCCGGGCTCGGGGCAACCACCGGCTCATACGGAGAAGCAAACACGACAACCGCCGCCACCACAGACAGCAGCGCCGCCATGCCGATCAGTATTCTCAGCCTTTGAAACGGCTTCATCCTCTGCTTCTCCCTCCCCGCGCCAATCACGCGTCATTGAATGTCGACCATCTCGCCGTCAATCGGCCATGTGCCCTCCAGCGTCAGCTCGACCAGATTCAGGTTTCTCTCCTCGTAGTAGGCCATCTCCGACAGATTCAGCTCTGTCGCCTCGCCATACCATTTTTCCGATTCGCGCAGATACGCGCCGGATGCATTGATGTATTCCTCCATGGCTGTGAAGCGCTCGTAGATTGCTTCGTCCGCGAGGATTGTCGCGCGCTTTTCGCGCCAGATCTGCCACATCAGTTCGCGGCAGCCTCCGACATTCAGATCGAGCATCCTGCGCGGCAGTACCATGCTCAGATCCGGCCAGCGCAGGCTGTCATGCGGCTCGGACGGCGGCTTGACCCAGAACGCCGTATCCATATCCCACGGCGCGTGGTGGATCATCATGTGTCCGTCTTCGTCCTCAAGCATGTAGAGATAGATGTTGTTGATGATATTGTCCCTGAGCGAGCAGGCATGGAAGAACAGGATATAATGCATCATGCTCTCAATATCCACGCGCTCCAGGACGGTCTGTTCAAATGCGGCGTCGTCCAGCTGCAGCGCCTCGTCCTTCCGGCTCAAAGCCACATAGTCCTTTGCAAGCGCAAACACCCGATCGGCATTTCCGCGGGGCTCGTAGCGGTATTCCAGGCGGAAATCCACGTCCGTGCCCGCCAGATCCCAGACCGGCTTATTGGACACATTGGCCGAAGAGATAATGCGCATCGCGACATCTGTGTTCACATCGCCGCCAAAGCGCTCAATCTCCTGTTCTTCCTGCACGCGCTGCATCAGCTGATAAATGCCTTTGTATTCGTCGTTCACGAAGAGCTCGATCAGCTCGCTGTCCATGCGCATGAGGGCTTCGCCCTCTTCGTGCCAGTCATTCCAGATATCCCAGGCGATCTTGTTGCGCACAGTCGTATTGTCCTGTGCGTTGGCCAGCAGCAGCCAGTCCGAATCCGGCTCCATACCCAGCACGCTCGTCACATGCTTTGCATCCTTGCCGTTTGCGCCGAGGGTATGAAATTCCAGACGGTAGGACCACTTGTCCACCGGTTTCACCCAGCCGCCGCCGCGCTCATGCACAAGCGTCGCAGCGTCGATCGGCTCGTAACCCGCCGCCGCAATCGTCGCGCGGCCCGGCACGTCCTGCGCGGTGATCTCGCCTTCCACGTTCAGGGTGACGATCGGCAGGCCCGTAAACACCACGCCGATATACGCAAACTGATCCTGCGTATAGGCCATCAGCTCATAGCGGTATCCCTGTGCGATCGCATCCGTGCACCAGTCGTAGCTGTAATCATCCGCCCAGACGATCTGAAGTCCCGGCTCGCCCAGCGCGCTCAGCGCGATCTCGGGCCAGTCGTCGCCGGTGTCAAGGCCGAGCGTGCAGTAGAACGTATTGCTCCCGGCGTCGTATCCCAGCTTTTCCCCGCCGCGATACATCTCCTGCACCAGCGCGCCTTCTGCTTCCGTGCGCGTGTCCTCGATCGCCCAAATGTCCTCAATGTCCATCGCGGGCTGCACGCTCACGGGCGCAGGGAGCGCCTTTCGCTCCTCCTCCATCTCCAGCGCGCGGGCAATCGCCGCCTGCTTGGCGTCCAGCGCGGCATTCTTGCTCCTGGCAAGCACGAGCGCCAGCGGCGTGATCAGGGCGATCAGCAGTGCGACGATGATCAGGGTGACAATCAAATTTCTCTTGCGGTTCATACTTGCTTTCCGTCCGGTCGCTTATTCCTGTGCGCCGTCGTCAATTACAGTTCGCGCAGCGCATCCACCAGCGCGGTCTTGGCGCTGGTCTTTTCGTCCTTCATCTTAATCACGCGCGCCGGCACGCCCGCCACAACGGCGTTCGCCGGCACATCCTGCGTGACCACGGCGCCCGCCGCGACCACGGCATTGTCGCCGACCTGCACGCCCTCGATGATCACGGCATTCGCGCCGATCATCACGTTGTCGCCAATGGTCACCGGCGTCGCGCTCGGCGGCTCGACCACGCCTGCCAGCACGGCGCCCGCGCCGACATGGCTGTTTTTGCCCACGATCGCGCGGCCGCCCAGCACAGCGCCCATGTCGATCATCGTGCCCTCGCCGATGACCGCGCCGATGTTGATGATCGCGCCCATCATGATCACAGCGCCGTCGCCGATCTCCACGCGGTCGCGAATGATCGCGCCCGGCTCGATGCGCGCGCCGATGTGCTTCATATCCAGCAGCGGCAGCGCGCTGTTGCGGCGGTCGTTCTCGATCACGATGTCCTCGATCGCGTCGCGGTTCGCCTCAATAACCGGCTCGATATCCGCATAGTCGCCGATAACGACCATGTCCGCGCCGGTGAACACATGGCAGTTTTCAAACGCGAGCGGCTTGCTCGCCTTGATATAGGCCTTCACAGGCGTCTTCTTCTTCGCGCTGCGGATCGCCTCGATAATCTCATAAGCATCCATATTTTTACTCACCCTTCGGGCTTGCTTCCAAGAAATTTTCTGCAAGCCATGATTATATTTTTTATATTATTCTCAAATTAGATTTAACCTGTGCGAAGCAATGAAGGGAGTCTGAGGGATGAAATCCCTCAGGCGGGTTTGGGCGGCAGCCCAACGTATCCCTTAGACGCGCTTGGTACAAATCTATTTGAGATCAGTATTATTCTCTGTTTTGCGAGAGAAAAGCACATCTTCCATATCATACAGACCCGGTCCGGCCTTGACGGCAAACGCCGCCGCCCGCAGCGCGCCGCGCGCAAAGATCTCGCGGCTGTCCGCCCTGTGGCGCAGCTCGATCTCCTCCATCTGGCCGAAGAAATGCACGCTGTGTTCGCCCGCGACCGTGCCGCCGCGCAGCGCATGCATGCCGATCTCGCGGCCGCGCTTGCCGGGACGGCCCTCGCGGCCGTTCATCACGGCGTATTCGCCATTCGGATCGACCGCGCTGAGCAGCATTTTCGCCGTGCCGCTGGGCGCATCTTCCTTCTGGTTGTGGTGCGTCTCCGTGATCTCGATGTCAAAATCATCGCCCAGCGCTGCGGCCGCCATGCGCGCCAGACGCGCAAGCACCGTCACGCCGGTGGAAAAGTTATTCGCCCAGACAATGGGGATCATATCGCTCGCTGCGCGAATGGCCTCGCCCTGCTCTGCACTCAGGCCCGTCGTGCCGATGACCAGCGGCAGGCGCCGCTCCATCGCATTTTGGAGAACCATCTCCAGATTGCCCGGATAGGAGAAATCGATCGCCGCGTCGACGTTTTCGATCTCACCAAGGCTCGCGCACGCATCCGGGCCGACATAGCCTGCGACCTCGAATTCATTCCCCTTCGCGCACACGGCGCCGATCATCTGGCCCATGCGGCCATTGCCGATCACTGCAAGCTTCACCGGAGCACCTCCAGCGCACGGCGGACCGTCTCACGGCCCGCGTCGGAGATCTCGCACAGCGGCAGGCGATAGCCGCCCACGCCCATGCCCAGCTGATTCATCGCTTCCTTGACCGGGATCGGGTTCACCTCGCAGAACAGCGCGTTAATCAGATCCAGATACTGAAGCTGAATCTGGCGCGCTCTTTCCACATCGCCCGCCTGATACGCCGCCACGAGCTCATGGCTCTGCCTCGGGCAGATATTCGCCCAGACGGAGATCACGCCGGACGCGCCCAGGCTCATCATCGGCACGATCATGTCGTCATTGCCGGAGAGCATGCAGAAATCGTCGCCGATCAGTTTAGCGATCTTGGCCGCATAGCTGATATTGCCGCTGGCCTCCTTGATGCCCGCGATATTCGGGTGCCTGGAAAGCCTTTCGCAGCAGGCCGGGGAGATGGCGCAGCCCGTGCGTCCCGGCACATTATACAGGATGATCGGCGTATCGACCGTATCAGCCACGGCGGCAAAATGGCGGTACATGCCCTCGTCGTTGGCCTTATTGTAATACGGGGTGATCAGCAGCAGGCCGTCCGCGCCCATGTCGTGGTACTTGCGGCTCTTCTCCAGCTGGGTCTGCGTGCTGTTGGAGCCCGCGCCGCAGATGACCGGAATCCGGCCGTTGACCGTCTCGATCACGCAGCGGGCGACGTCGTCGTCCTCTTCGTGGCTCATGGTGCTCGACTCGCCCGTCGTACCCAGCGCGACGATGCCGTCCGTCCCCTCGCTCAGGTGCCATTTTACCAGTTCCTTGAGTTTATCAAAATTGACGCTTCCGTCCGGATTGAACGGCGTCACAATCGCCACATAACTGCCGGAAAACTTCATATGCATTCCCTCCCGCTGTTATTGTTGTATGGGACGTTGGGCTGCCGCCCAAACCCCTTCTTCGCTTCGCGCTGTTTTACGGCTCATTTTGATTCTGAGAACAGCATTAGCTTGTCTGATTGGGCTCTATTCTAGCACAACAAAGCGAGGCTGTAAACCTCGCTTTGTCATAATTCACATTTGACGCAGCTCAGTTTGTATTTTTAACAATCCTTGCTGCCGATGTCGCTGCGCATATGCGCGCCATCGAAATGGATCTGCTTCGCCGCAGCATATGCGCTGTCAACAGCAGCCCTGAGGTTCTCGCCCAGCGCGGTCACGCCCAGCACGCGGCCGCCGGCGGTCACGAACTCGCCGTCCGCCATCTTGGTGCCCGCATGATAGACGGTGGCGCCGGCCGCCTCGGCCTTGTCCATGCCGGTGATCACCTTGCCGCCCTCGTACTTGCCCGGATAGCCGCCGCTGGCGAGCACGATGCAGGCCGCATACTCCTTCTTCCACTGGATATTAAGATCAGACAGGGTCTGATTGCGCACGGCCATCATGATCTCCATCAGGTCGGAATCCAGCAGCGGCAGCACGACCTGCGTCTCCGGATCGCCGAAGCGCGCATTATACTCGACGACCTTCGGGCCCTTTTCGGTGAGCATGAGGCCCACATAGAGCACGCCCTTGAAGGTGAAGCCCTCGGCGTTCATCGCGTTCATGGTCGGCACGATGATTTCATTCATCGCACGCTCGGCGATCTCTTTGGTATACAGCGGGCTCGGGGCGAACGCGCCCATGCCGCCGGTATTCGGGCCCTGGTCGTTATCAAACACGCGCTTATGGTCCTGGCTGGCGCGCATCGGCACGATGGTCTTGCCGTCGCAGAAGCACAGCACGGTCACCTCGCGACCGAACATGCACTCCTCGATGAGCACGCGCGCGCCGCTCTTGCCAAACTTGCCGCCCTGCATCATATCGACGACGGCTTCCTTCGCCTCGTCCATGGTCTGCGCGACAATGACGCCCTTGCCCAGGGCCAGGCCGTCCGCCTTGATGACGATCGGCGCTTCCTTGGTATCCAGATAGGCCAGCGCCACGTCCATATCCTCGAACGTCTCGCTCTCGGCGGTCGGGATGCCGTACTTCTTCATCAGGTTTTTGGAGAAGATCTTGCTGGATTCCATCTGCGCCGCATACGCGCTCGGGCCGAAGGCCGGAATGCCTTCCTTTTCCAGCGCGTCCACGCAGCCCAGCGCCAGCGGATCATCCGGCGTCACGCAGACGAAGTCAACCTTCTCATCCTTGGCCAGCTTCACAATCGCCTCCACGTCCGTCGCCTTCACGCCCGGCACGCAGGTCGCCACCTGCGCGATGCCGGCATTGCCCGGCGCGCACAGGAGCGTATCCACCAGCTTGCTTTCCTTCAGCTTCTTACAAACGGCATGCTCGCGTCCGCCGCCGCCGACAACCAGAACCTTCATGTTGTATACCTCCGTAGTTTGTCACATATAGGGGAACGTCAGGGACGTTGGGCTGCCGCCCAAACCTGCCTGGGGACTTCATCCCCAGACCCCATTTACGCTTCGCGTTTGCTTTAAGCAGCTTTGCTTACAGGTCGCGGCCGAGGAGATAATCCTCCGTGCGGATCCATTCAAATCCGCTGCGGCGCATCATCTGCATGGCGCTCTTGTTGCGGCGCATGCTGCGCGCGCACAGATACGCGGCCTGCTCCTTAGACAGCTGCATGAGCGCCTCGTCGATCATCGCGCTGGCCACGCCGCGGCCGCGCCACTTCGGCTCCACGCACACCATCTCCAGCGTCGCTTCATGGAGCGTACCGGTCACCAGAATATGGCCCACAAAGTCGCTGCCATGATACATCGATCTGGCGATGAACACCTGATCCTTCATGCGCTCCTCCAGCCATTCGCTGGCGTGCTCCACATAGCCGAATTCCTTCAAGCTCAGCAGGAACTCCTCGCGCCTTGCGCGCGTGCGCAGGTCCACGTCGATGCCCTTGGTGCCCAGCGGACTGTAGTTGCGCCTGCGTGTGCTCATGTCCTGCGGCACGCGCAGCACAAACAGCTCGTCGCCGTCAAAATCATCAAAGCCCATGCGGGTGAAATATTCGTGGCGCTCGCTGTCCTCGATTGCACAGCGGGTAAACAGACGGGCCGGCAGTCCGCCCTGCTCCGTCTTGATGCTCTCCGCCCTGGCGCACAGCGCGCCGAAGAGCGTGTCGCTGGCCGCAGGATGCGCGTTCATGCTCAGCTCGATATGCAGCGGAAGCTCCGGCATCATCTTCTTGAGCACCCTGTATTCCAGGCCGCCCCGGCCGATCTCCACGCCCGCGTCATCGATGATGGCAAAGCTGTTTTCCCTGAGCGCTCCGCCCACGCCTCTGACCGGATGATATATTCTCATAATCTGAAAGACACCCTTCATTCAATCGGATGCGCGATCTTCCCCGCATCCGGGTTCTATGCATATAAATACAGTTTATTATAGCACATCCATCTTGGATCAATCTACCCCTGTTTTTCCTTTGTTTGCTTGTCTTTCACATTTTTTCTCCCCAAAATAACCGCCGGCCGTCCGCATTCCGGGCAAAAAGAAAAACCGGCCCGCGCATAAGCGAGCCGGATTTGAATCAAGAAAAGGATTCCTGACCGATTCCCGTCGGCGTCTGATCATAGAACACGCGCGAGATCATCGGCACTTCGCTGAGAATCTGTGCGACCGTGCGCTCCACCAGATCATACGGCAGTCTTGCCGGCATCAGCTGTCCGCCGGAAAGCGTCACCGCGCGCAGCACCATCATCGCCTCGCCGGGGCTTTCTCTGCCGATGAGCACCGGAAAATACTTATAGAGCCTGCGCTCCTGCCCGGCCTGCTCAATCTCCTCGCGGAAGATGCTCTCCGCCGTGCGCAGCGCTTGCAGGCGCTCATGGGTCACCTCGCCCACGATGCGCGCACCAAGGCCCAGCGCCGGGAACGGCTTGCGCCCCACGAGCTCATCGCTCATGCCCAGCATGCTGCCGATGGCGCGGATCTCATCCTTGAACAGCGCCATCAGCGGCTCGACGACGGTCATGCCGCTCTCGCGCCATTTCGGCGCGCCGGAGCCGCTCTCCAGATAATCGCTGTAGTTGGTGCCCAGGATCAGCGTTTTTTCTCCGCTGAACGATGCACCCTGGCGGAGCATCTCCTCATACAGGCGCTCCATCACCACCAGGCGCTTCTCCTCCATGCTGCGCTTATGCGCAAGAGAAGTGAGAATCTCGCCGGAGCAGTCTACATACCGTGTCGGAACGCCCAGTTCTTCCATCGTCCGCAGGACGCTCTGCGCCTCGCCCTCGCGCATCAAACCCGTATCCACGAAGACCGCGGTCATCCTCTCGCCAAAGGCGCGATGCGCCAGCAGTGCGCACAGCGCGGAATCCACGCCGCCGCTGACCGCACACAGGGCCTGTCCGCCCCGCGCCGCACTGCCCGCCAGCACAGCTTCTGCCTGCTCAAGCGCCGCTTCCAGCGTCCATATGCCCTGGCAGCCGCAGATATCCACGACGAAGTTTGTCAGGATCACCGATCCCTCCGGATCGTTGCGCTCCAGATCAAATTGTACGCCGTAGAGCTTCTTTTCCGTATCCTCAAAGGCCATGCTGCAGCCGCCTGCGCTGGCCGTTTCGCAGATATCCGCAGGCAGCATCAGTGTCTGTGCCGCATGAAAGAATCGCTCGCCGTCGCTTATGCCCGTGAACAGCGCGCTCCTGCCATAGCTGACCAGCGCCTTTTTCTCCTCGATGGCCACGCCCGCGTTTGCGCCGCCCAGGCGCGAGAGCAGGGTATATGCAGCCCTTCCGATCGCCAGCACGGGCACGCCCAATTCTGTGATCGCTTCATCGGTTTCCATCGCGCTTTCTCCGCAGAGAATGACGCCCCGAGGATTCATCGCCCGGATCTTCTGCGCAGCTGTCCTCGCCGGCACGATCTTCGCGAAAATATTCTCTGCGCGCAGCCTGCGGGCGATCTCCATCCCGTATTCCTGCGAGTGATCGAGGATCAGGATCATGTCGTTCATGTTGTTTCCCCTCCGCGAGCGGCCAGTGGCCGCTCCCATTTCCGAACCGCTTTCATTCCTTGGTTTCTTCGTGCTCGCTGCACATTTTTTCTCGCAATTTCCTGCCTGAGAAAAAGAAGCTGCTTCGCCAGGCGAAACAGCTTCTTTCGTAAACGAAGGAATTAGATCAGCTCGAGAATGACCATCTCGGCGGCGTCGCCGCGGCGCGGGCCCTTCTTGATGATGCGGGTGTAACCACCGGCGCAGTTCTTCTCCGCGTTGCGGGCCTTGTACTTCGGGCCAATCTCGCGGAAGAGCTTCTCGACGCACGGATACTTGTTGTCCTTGGTGCGGGCGCGGTAAGCGCTCTTGGACTCGTCGTCCTGCTTCGCCTCCTGCACATTGTACAGGTAAGCCATGATCTGGCGGCGAGCATGCAGCTTGCTCGGGGCATCATTCTGCACGGTAACGGTCACGGTCTGACCCTTATCGTTGTTGAAGGTCTTCTCGACCTGAACGTTGTTGTCGCACTCGTTGATCGCCAGGGTGATCAGGCGCTCCGCCATGGAACGGACTTCCTTCGCGCGGGCGAGGGTGGTTTCGATGCGGCCGTACCAGATCAGATTGGTCACCTGGTTACGAAGAAGCGCCTTACGCTGAGCAGCGTTGCGGCAGCCGAGTTTACGCTGAGCCATGTTGTTTTTCCTCCTATTTCAGCCCGCCTCCTGCAAATACGGTTCTTCACGCGGCAGTAGGCGACGCCTGTCCGCTTTTGCAGGCAGGCGTCCGCTTCCTTGCCGCGCCCATATTTCCCTTAGGCGCGACCTTAGTGAGCCCTTTCGGGCAGTATTGATAATGTGATTCTTCAGAGTAACGGATTACTCATCATTGGCACGCAGAGCGAGCCCCAGAGCGGCGAGCTTCTGCTCGACCTCTTCAAGAGACTTCTTGCCCAGATTGCGAACCTTCATCATGTCCTCCTGGTTGCGCTGCACCAGCTCGGCGACGGTGTTGATGCCGGCGCGCTTGAGGCAGTTGTAGGCGCGAACAGAGAGGTCGAGCTCCTCGATGGTCATCTCCAGGACCTTCTCGCGGTGATCGTCTTCCTTCTCGTTGAAGCCGATGGTCACCACCTGATCGGTCAGATCCATGAACAGCTTCAGATGGCCGCACAGGATCTTCGCGGAGGTGGAGATGGCCTCATCCGGGTTGATGGAGCCGTCGGTCCATACCTCGAGGGTCAGGCGGTCATAGTCGGTCGCCTGGCCAACGCGGGTGTTTTCGACGGTGTAGTTCACCTTGCGGATCGGGGTGAAGATGGAATCCGTCGGGATCACGCCGATGGGCATGTTCGGATTCTTATTCTTGTCTGCGCTGACGTAGCCGCGGCCCTTCTCCAGGGTCAGGTGCATGATCAGATCAGCATCCTCGTTGAGGGTGGCGATGTGCAGATCGCGGTTGACCACCTCGATCTGATCGTCCACCTCAAGCGCGGCAGCAGTCAGCTCGCACGGACCCTTGACGTTGATGGACACCGTCTTCGGGCCGTCGCAGTACAGCTTGGCAGAAAGCTCTTTCAGGTTGAGGATGATCTCTGCAACGTCTTCCTTGACGCCGTTGACGGCGGAAAACTCATGCTGGATGCCCTCAATACGGATGCTGGAAACGGCAACGCCCGGCAGGGAGCTCAGCAGCACACGGCGCAGGGAGTTGCCCAGCGTCTGGCCGAAGCCATGCTCAAGCGGCTCGACTACGAACTTGCCGTAGCTCTCGCCGGATTCCACGCGTTCGATGCGGGGCTTTTCGATTTCGATCATTAGGCAGATTCCTCCTCACAGTTGCCGTGAAAAAATCGTAGCAAACACGTCGTGAGCAGTCTATTAACGAGAATAGAGCTCGACGATGAGGTGCTCCTCGATCGGGCAATCGATGTCCTCACGAGCCGGCATGGCGACGACCTTGCCGGTCAGGTTCTGGGCGTCAAAGGTGAGCCACTTCGGGGTCACAACGCCGGTGCCCTCACGCAGGGCCTTGAAGTTGGCCTGCTCCTTGGAGCGCTCGCGCAGGGTGATCACGTCGCCAACCTTGACAGAGTAGGACGGGATGTCCACCTTCTGGCCGTTGACGAGGATGTGGCCGTGCACAGCCATCTGACGCGCCATGCGGCGGGTCTTGGCGATGCCCAGGCGATAGAGCACGTTGTCCAGGCGGAGCTCCAGGAGCTTGAGCAGGTTCTCACCGGTCATGCCCTTCTGGTTGGCGGCCTTGAGATAGTACTTGTGGAACTGCTTCTCCAGCACGCCGTAAACGAACTTGACCTTCTGCTTCTCCTTGAGCTGCATGCCGTACTCGGAGACCTTCTTGCGCTTGTTGCCGCCCGGATTGCGGGTAGACTTCTTATTGCCATAGCCCATGACCGCCGGAGAAATGCCGAGGTAACGGCTCTTCTTGGCGATCGGCTGCTTGTTGTTAGCCATGTTACATGTCCTCCTTACAAAACCTTACACGCGACGGCGCTTCGGCGGACGGCAGCCGTTGTGCGGGATCGGCGTCACGTCCTTGATCATGTTGACCTCCAGACCAGCGGCCTGCAGGGAACGGATCGCAGCCTCACGGCCGGAGCCCGGGCCCTTAACATAGACCTCAACGGTCTTCAGGCCGTACTCCATCGCCGCCTTGGCAGCGGTCTCAGCAGCGGTCTGCGCAGCGAACGGCGTGGACTTCTTGGAGCCGCGGAAGCCGAGGCCGCCGGCGGAAGCCCAGCTCAGGGCGTTGCCCTGGGTATCAGTCAGGGTAACGATGGTGTTGTTGAAGGAAGAGCTGATGTGCGCGGCGCCGCGCTCCACGACCTTGCGCTCGCGGCGCTTGCGGACGACCTTCTTCAGGGACTTCTTAGGTGCCATTGTCAATCACTCCTCTTACTTC
>SVGO01000149.1 GCA_015056305.1 Clostridiales bacterium
CCATCCTGGCCGGCGGCGCTGTCAATGCTGTGGAGGACCGCAGCGAGTTCGCCATCAAGCAGAACGACTCTGTGTACTGGCACTACTGGCAGACCCTCAACGGCGGCGACTGGCAGGGTGATCCGGAGCTGGTCATGACCCTGGTTGAGAACGCCTACGACGGCATCCAGTGGACCAAGTCCCTGGGCATGGAGTGGCTCGGCGAGGACGCTGTCTTCACCGTTTCCGGCGGTCTGTGGCCGCGCGCCTGGAAGCCGGCTGGCAAGGCCAGCGCTGGTTTCTTTGAGACCTACACCCGTTACATCGACGGTACTGATAAGATCGACCTGCTGTTCAACACCAAGGCCGAGGAGATCATGACCAACGATAAGGGCGAGGTTTGCGGCATTGTGTGCTCTGGCGAGACCGGCAACACCATCACCATCAACGCCAAGAGCGTTGTCGTCGCCACCGGCGGCTTTGCCAAGAACGTTGAGCTGCGCATGGCGTATGACGCCATCTGGGGCATGCTGGATGAGAAGGTTCTCTCCACCAACCATCCGGGCGCGACCGGCGACGGCGTGAAGATGCTCCAGAAGCTGAACGCCGACTTTATCCAGATGGGCAACATCCAGCTCCTCCCGCTGGGCGACCCGCAGACTGGTTCCCTCTCCGGCAACATCGAGCACGGTGTTGACTCCCGTATCTTCGTCAACAAGTCCGGCCTGCGCTACGGCGATGAGGGCGGCCGCCGCGACGACATGACCCGCGATCTGTTTGCTCAGGAAGACGCGCTCATGTGGATCGTCATGGACTCCGACACCTATCCGACCGGCGACGAAATCAACAACTTCGGCGAGACCGCGAATCAGCTGGTTGAGGCTGGCCGCGCTGTGAAGGCCGACACCCTGGACGAGCTGGCTGCGCTGATGGGCGTCGACGCCGAGAACCTCAAGGCGACCATCGCTGAGTACAACCGTCACTGCATCGGCGGCGATCTCGAGGGTCAGCCGGACGAGTTCGGCCGCACCCTGTTCGGACCGGCCATCGACACCGCTCCGTTCTATGCCGGCGCCCGCGTTCCGACCGTGCATCACACCATGGGCGGCGTGCGCATCGATACCCAGTGCCGTGTCTACAATGAGAACGGCGAGATCATCGAGAACCTGTACGCTGCTGGCGAGGTGACCGGTGGTATCCACGGCGCCAACCGCCTGGGCGGCAATGCGCTGGCTGACACCATCGTCTTCGGCCGTATCGCCGGTGAGTCTGCTGCTCTGCTGAAGTAAGCAGCGGCTGCTGAAAAGCCATACAGACAACCAAAGACAAAGGCTGCACAGTTTTCGGGCTGTGCAGCCTGATTTTATATATGCGATTATAAAAGGAAAAGGAAGCTGAATCGCGAAATAGAAAATGAAGTATTTTTGTCAGCAAAGGAAATGCGCAAACACATGAAGAGAGACTTGCTCAGAGAGCTGCGCGAAGGAGCGCGGATGACGCGCGGAGATCAGATCCGACTGATCGTACAGCTGAGTCTGCCTGCGATCATGGCGCAGCTTTCGCATATCGTGATGCAGTACATTGATGCCGCAATGGTGGGCAGGCTGGGCAGCACGCAGTCCGCATCCATCGGATTGATGGCCTCGAGCACCTGGCTGCTCAGCGGCGTGTGTCAGGCGGCGGTCATTGGCTTCACGGTTCAGATAGCGCAGCACATCGGTGCGGGCGAGGAGAGAAAAGCACGCGGTGTCATGAAGCAGGCGTTTATGCTGGCAACGGGCTTTGCGCTATTTGTGGCACTGGCGGGCGCTGCGGTGAGCGCTGCGCTGCCCGGCTGGCTGGGCGGCGCGGCAGAGATCCGCGCGGACGCGGCGGCGTATTTTATGGTCTATGCGCTCAGCCTGCCGTTTGTGCAGCTGAATAATCTGGCAGGCGGTACGCTGCAGGCCAGCGGCAATATGCGCGTGCCGAGCATTCTGCAGGCGCTCATGTGCCTGTTGGATGTGGTATTCAATGCTGTGCTGATTTTCCCGTACATCACGATTCTCGGCATGCGCATTCCGGGCGCCGGGCTTGGCGTGCTGGGTGCGGCGCTGGGTACAGCGCTTTCACAGGTGGTCACGGCACTGCTGATGATGTTCTTCCTGCTGGTGCGCTCGCCCATGATGCATTTGCGCAGGGGAGAGGGCTTTGCCTTTGAGCGCAGAGTGCTCGCGCGCGGCCTTCGCATCGCGCTCCCGATCGGTGCAGAGCGCGTGATCATGTCCGGCGCGCAGGTGATGGCGACGCGTATCGTTGCGCCGCTGGGCACCGTGGCGATCGCGGCGAATTCCTTCGGCGTGACGGCAGAGAGCCTGTGCTACATGCCGGGTTACGGCATTTCCGCAGCAGCGTCCACGCTCATCGGACAGAGTATCGGCGCCAAACGGGACGACCTCACGCGCCGTCTCGGCGTGCTGACCGTAGGCCTTGGCATGATCATCATGTCGGTCAGCGGCGCGCTGATGTATGCCTTCGCACCGCTGATGATCGGGATCATGAGTCCGGACTCTGCCGTCGTGGCGCTGGGCGCGCGCGTGCTGCGCATCGAGGCGTTTGCCGAGCCCATGTTCGCCGCTTCCATTGTCGCCTCCGGCGTGTTCCGCGGCGCAGGCGATACACTGATGCCGAGCATCTTCAATTTTGTGTCCATGTGGGGCGTTCGCTTGCCGCTTGCCGCGCTGCTTGCGCCGTATATCGGCCTTGAGGGCGTGTGGATCGGCATGGCGGCGGATATCATCGTCGGCGGCATCCTGTTCCTCATGCGCCTTGGCGGGGATCGATGGATGAACGCAGAGAAAAGGGGATAAGAGAGTTTGCGGACGGCTGTATGCGTGTGGTCGTCCGCTTTACTATCTCCCAAAACGCTTGAAAAGGCCGAAAACAGGCACGGAAATTCGCTATATTGTGAAAAAATGCGACAAAGGTGTTTTCTTTTGCCAACGGATTATGGTATAATGAGACGGTTGCATATACACAACAATTTTCCATTCCATTCATCAGGATAAGGAGGACAAACAATATGCAGTATTCCCGTGAAGTGGAAGAAATGATCTGCGTTGCCAAGGGCCCGAATCATGGCCCGGCCCCGATCCCGGAAGAGGGCAAGTGGGTTCAGGCGAAGCAGATTACCGACATCTCTGGCTACACCCATGGCATCGGCTGGTGCGCCCCGCAGCAGGGCACCTGCAAGCTGTCCCTGAACGTGAAGAACGGCGTCATCGAAGAGGCCCTGGTCGAGACCATCGGCTGCTCCGGTATGACCCACTCCGCCGCGATGGCTTCTGAGATTCTGCCGGGCAAGACCATCCTCGAGGCCCTGAATACCGACCTCGTGTGCGACGCCATCAACACCGCCATGCGCGAG
>SVGO01000051.1 GCA_015056305.1 Clostridiales bacterium
GCTGACGGCCACGCCGATGCGCAGCGTGCCGGTTTCCTTCCAGCGGCCGGTGAAGAACATGACGAATTTGCCGTTCACGTTGTAAACCTCGGGCGCCCAGTAGTCGCCGGAGACCCATGCAGCCTTCTTCATGGCCTTTTCCTTGGTGAAGACGGACAGATCGCTGCTGCGCCAGACATTGAAGCCAATGGGGCCGCCGGTGGCGAAGGCAAAGTATTCGTCGCCCTCGCGGATGATGTGCGGATCGCCGATGTCCTTGACCGGGCGCGGATTGGCGGCAAAGCGATCCTTGACGGCTTCGGCGTCCAGCAGAGGCAGGCTGTCGGCCATCGCGCAGGCGGGGACGAGGAGCACAAGCGCGAGCGCGGCGAGAAGAATTCTTCGGATCATGGTGAACCTCCTGATTAAGGATGAATGCTCAGCTTTCCGTCAGAAAGGCTGGCCGGGGAGATGAAGCCGATGCGGTCATGACCGGTCTTGAGCGTGCGTCCGTGATAGCAGATGAGCAGTTCGCCTTCGGGGCTATGGAGCATGCAGCTGTGGCCGGTGCCGGTCACGTCGCCGTGGCATTCGAGGATCGGGTTTTCACCCGCCTTGCAGAACGGACCCAGCGGAGAACTGCCTACCGCGTAGCCCACGGCATAGTCCGGGCCGCCGAAGAAATTGCCGGAGTAGGTGATGATGTACTGATCATCCTTCTTCATGATGAAGGAACCCTCGTTCCAGCGGCGGCCGGTCGCGGCAGCGGAGCGGCCTTCCCATTCCTGCTCGGGGCGCAGCAGCAGCACAGGCTCGCCGATCACGCCGGAGAAATCAGGTTTAAGCTCCACACCGTAGATCCAGCTCTCCTCCAGACCGTCGATGTTGTGCTCATAGCAGCAGCGGGAGTAATACAGATAGAACCTGCCGTCGTCTTCGAGCACGTTGGCGTCAATGATCGGATAGCCGGGATCGAAGATCGGTGCGTCGCTGATGTCCTTGAAGGGGCCTGCAGGCGTGTCGGATACGGCGACGCCGATGCGGAAATTCTCCAGCGCGCCGGTGGGATTCTCCTTCCAGTCCGCGCTGTAGAAGAGGTAGTATTTTCCGCCGATCTCATAGCACTCCGGCGCCCAGAAGTTGCCCACGCCCCAGCGCGCGGTCTCCTTGCTCAGGGCGAAGCCGCGATCCTCCCAGTGGATCAGATCCACGGAGGCGCGAACGGGGAAGCCCGTGCCGTTGAGACCGGTTTCGTCTTCGGTGGTGCAGTAGAGATAGTAAACGCCGTCGGATGCGCGCATGATGAACGGATCGGCCGCGGTGAAGGGAAGGGTGACGGTGGTGAACATGGAGAGTCGTCCTTTCCTGACGCCCGGAGGCGGAATTGTGCATATATTCGTTTTATTCGATTCAGGATAGGATTTTTCCTGTGCTGATCAGGATAATATGCATAAAAACAGAAAGAAGGCGGCATATGCTTTCGCGGCATGCAGATGGAACATACAAATAGATATTCAAATCACAATCATGGCATGTATCCGGGTGCGTATGGGCAAAGATTGATATTTTATATTGACAACTCGGCAATGCAATTCTATAATAGAATCTGTCTTCGAGCTCTCCTTCCTAAGGCGCAGGCTATGGAATCGGGGCCGGGGTCGCGCGGGAAACGGCGCGGCCTTCCTGTTTGAAAAGGAGACGGAATGATCATGCAATATGCCCGCACAGGGGGATTATGCCGTCCGTTTTCTTTTTATGGAGGAGACGGGCGGTTTTCTATGTTTCAGGATTCATCTGCCGAAAGGATTTTCATCATATGCAGACAAATCATTCCCGTCGCGCGGCGCTCTGCCTTTGGGGGCTTGGCATGCTGCTTGGCGCGCTGTTTCTTTTCTCGTTTGTGTTGGGCCGCTATGACGTGTCGACGCTGCAGGTGCTGCGCATTCTGCTCTCCCGGGTGATCCCTTTGGAGGAAACCTGGAGCAGAGCCATGCAGGCGGTTGTTTTGAATGTGCGCCTGCCGCGCATCGCGCTTGCGTGCATGGTGGGCTGCTGCCTGTCCCTGGCAGGCACGGCGTATCAGAGCGTGTTTCAGAATCCCATGGCTGCGCCGGATATTCTGGGCGCGTCCTCGGGCGCGTGCTTCGGTGCGGCGCTGGCGATTCTTTTTGGGTTTGCCCGCGGCGGCGTGACGCTGATGGCGTTTGTTTTCAGCATGCTGACGGTTGCGCTGGTGTATCTGGCCTCATCCAAAACAAAAGGCGGCCGCTCGGTGAGCATTCTGCTCTCGGGCGTGATGATCTCCTCGTTTTTCTCCGCCGGCACGTCGTATATCAAGCTCGTTGCCGATCCGGCTGATCAGCTGCCGGAGATCACCTACTGGATGATGGGCAGCCTCTCCGGCGCTCGGGGGGAGGACGTCGCCTTCGCGCTGATTCCCATGGGCGTGGGCGCGCTGGTGCTGCTGCTGCTTCGCTGGCGCATCAATCTGCTGACCCTCGGCGAAGAAGAAGCTTCGACGCTCGGCGTGCATACGGGCCGGCTGCGCATGGCGGTCGTGCTCAGCGCGACCTTCCTGACGGCGTCCAGCGTGGCCGTGAGCGGCATGATCGGCTGGGTGGGTTTGGTGATTCCGCATCTGAGCCGCAAGCTGGTGGGCAACGACTGCCGCCATCTGCTGCCGGCGTCGATGCTCATGGGCGCGCTGTTCCTTTTGCTGGTGGACAATGTCTCCCGCAATCTGCTCGCCACCGAGATCCCGATCGGTATCCTGACCGCATTCATCGGCGCGCCGTTCTTCATTTATCTGATGACGAGAAAGGAGAGCATGCTGTGAATCTGGAAATCCACAATCTCTCCTTTGCCTACGGTAATCATCCGGTGCTGGAGGACGTTTCCTTCGGTCTGGACAAGGGCGATTTTCTTTCGGTGCTCGGCCCCAACGGCGTGGGCAAGAGCACGCTGTTTCGCTGCATTCTTGGCAGACTGAATGACTATTCGGGCTCAATCACGTCGGACGGTGACGATCTGCGCACCCTGCCGCGCAGGGAGGCCGCGCGCCGTCTGGCGTATATTCCCCAGATTCACACGCCAACCTTCAGCTATACGGTGCTCGATACCGTGCTCATGGGCACGGCGCGCCAGCTTTCGCCCTTCGCCCAGCCGGGCCGGGCACAGAGCGAAAAGGCCATGCAGGCGCTTGAGCGCGTGGGCGCGGCGCATCTGGCGCAGCGCGATTTCACCAGGCTTTCCGGCGGCGAGCAGCAGCTGGTGCTGGTCGCCCGCGCGATTGCGCAGCAGGCCGATATCCTGATTATGGACGAGCCTACCTCCGCGCTGGACTACGGCAATCAGCTGCGCGTGCTGCAGCTGGTGCGCGAGCTGGCGGGCGAGGGCTACGGCGTGCTGCTCTCCACGCATAATCCGCAGCATGCGCTGACGTTTGCCACGCGCACGCTGGCGCTGTGCGGCGGGCGCGTGGCCGCGCTGGGCAGGCCGGAGGACGTGCTCACGCCTGAGCTGGTATCGCAGCTCTACGGCGTGGACGTGATGTTTGCAGAAACGCCGGCAGGACGCGTGCTCGTGCCGATGATGGCAGGCGATATCGTATGATCTGGACGAAGGAATCGGCCAGGCTGCTTGAGCGGGCATATCGCTATGGTTCGGCTGTAAAGACGCTGGCGGACTGGATGAAGCTGAAGCCGGGGGCGCGCGTGTGCGACGTGGGCTGCGGCGTGGGCGCGCTCTCTGCGGAGCTTGCGCGGCGCGGCCTGTGCGTAACGGCGCTGGATATCAGCAGCATTGCGCTGGCGCAGCTGGAAAACACGGACATTGACGTGCGCTGCGAGGACGCGCGGCTGCATGCGCCGGATGAACCCTACGACGCGATGGTGTTCTGCTTCTTCTCGGAGATATCAGAATGCCTGCGCATCGCGCGGCGATGCTGTGCGGGCGATGTGTTCTATATCTCGCGCGACTATGACATGCATCGGTTCTCTGTGGGCAGCCATCCCGTGCGCTACAGCGGCTATCGCGACGCGCGCGCCGCGCTGGATGCGATGCATGTGCCCTATGACGCCGAAGAATGCGCGCTGGACATGGGACAGCCTTTTGAGAACCTGGAAGAGGCACGGTGTTTTTTTGCGCTCTACAGCCGGGACGATCCCGCGCTGATCACGGATGAATTCTTAAAAAGCAAGCTGGTGAATCTGCCACGCAGGGATTATCCGCTGTATCTGCCGCACATGCGGCGCGCGGGCATGATTCATTTTCGCGTGCAGGACGTTCCGGGATGGAACGCCGGCGTGTGATCCATCGGGAGGGTATGCTGATGATGAATAAATGGTGTGCTGCAGTGCTGGCGCTGCTGCTGGCGCTTCCTGTACTTGCCTGCGCGCAGGATACGCGCGTGTTTGTGGACGATGCGGGCCGCGAGGTCGTGCTTGAGGAAAGCATTGAGCGCATCGCGGTCACCGGGCCGCTGGGTCAGATCGCCGTTTTCGCGATCGCGCCGGACGATCTTGTCGGCCTGTGCAGCGAATGGGATGCCGTGGCTCAGGCATATATCGACACGGCGAAGTACGATCTGCCCGTGATCGGCCAGATCTATGGCGGCAAGGGCAATGTGAATCTGGAAGAGCTGATGGCGGCTGATCCGCAGGTGATCATCGACGTGGGCGAGCCCAAGAGCGATATTGCGGAGGATCTCGACGCGCTGCAGGAACAGACGGGCCTGCCGTTTGTGCATATCAGCGCGTATATCGATAGCCTGGATAAGACGTACCTGCGCCTGGGCGAGCTGCTGGGCATGCCTGAGGAGGGCAGGCTGCTCTCTGATTACTGTGCGGACGTCTATGCGCGCGTGAAGGCGCTGTCTGATCGCGCTCAGAAAAAGCGTCTTCTCTACATCGTGGGTCTGGAGGGCCTGGGCGTGATCGCCAGAAACTCCTATCACAGCGCGGTGATCGACATGCTTTCGGACAATATCGCCGCGTTGGAGGCGCCGTCTTCCCGCGGCACGGGCAACGAAGTGGACATGGAGCAGATCCTCAGCTGGAATCCGGACGTGATTCTCTTTTCGGAATCTTCTGCGTTTGCAGACGCGCAGGAGGATCCGCTGTGGCAGGCGGTGACTGCGGTTGCAGAGGATGCGTATTATGAGGTGCCTGTCGGACCGTACAACTGGATGGGCTTCCCGCCGGGCATGCAGCGGCTGCTGGGCATGCTGTGGATGGGCAAGGTGCTTTATCCCGACGAGGCGGATTACGACATGTACGAGGAAGCTGCGCGGCATTTTGAGCTGTTTTATCACAGCAAGCTGACGCGCGAGCAGTATGACGCGCTGGTGAAAAACTCCATCGGCAGGCAAAGCGAATGAGGAGCACGATGAATCAGGAAAGAATCAGGTCCAGGGCGTACTGGCGCAGCGCAGAAGATATGAAGTCGGGCGAAGCAGCGGCGTTTTTCCCGTTCCTTCGTGATGGCAGGCGCCATGTGATTTCGCTGGTGGGCGGCGGCGGCAAGTCGACGCTGCTTAAGTATCTGGCGTCGTGCTTTGCGGCGCGCGGCATGCGCACGGTGGTTATGACGACGACGCACATGGTCTGCCCGGAGCGTATATGCATGAGCATGGAGGACTGCCGCGCGTGCTGGGCGCTGGGCGAATACGCCGCCTGCGGCGAGGTGACGGAAGCGGGGAAATTCAGCGCCCCCAAGGATTTGCTGCTCAGAGAGATTCTTGAGCATGCGGACGCGGTTGTCGTCGAGGCAGACGGCGCGCACATGCGTGCCTGCAAGGCGCCGGCAGAGCATGAGCCGGTGATCCTGCCGCAGAGCGATATCGTCATCGGCGTGATGGGGCTGGAGGTCATGTGCTGCGCGGTGGACGAGGTTTGCCACAGGCCGCAGCATGTGCAGGCGCTGCTGGGCTGCGCGGGCGATCATTGCCTGACGGCGGCGGACATGGCGGATATTCTGGTCAGCGAAAAGGGAACGAGAAAGAACGTGGGCGCGCGGGATTATTATGTGGTGCTCAATAAGTGCGATGATGAAAAGCGGATGCAGGACGGTATGTGCGTGCTTGAGGCGCTGAAACAGCGCGGGCAGACGCAGACCGTGATGACGTGCTTCTTGTGAGCATTGGGGAGATAGTGCGCAGGAAGGATATAGGCGGAATTAAACTGAATAAGCAACTTCAGCGCCCGCAGGCTCCCTCAGTCAGCTTCGCTGACAGCTCCCTCCCGGAGGGAGCCTCCTCGTATACGCTTCGCTTCTAAATCAGCGCTGCTGATGCGCAAAAGATTCTTAGAGTCTGAGCCTCCCTCCGGGAGGGAGGTGGCTGCCGAAGGCAGACGGAAGGAGCCAGCGGGCGCAACCGTTGCTTTGCGCGCAACGCTTCGTTCTCTTTGGCGCTTCGCGCACAGGAACGTTGGGCTGCCGCCCAAACCCGCCTGGGGATTTCATCCCCAGACCCCTTCTTCGCTTCGCGCCGGTTTCAAGATTCCTTAATGAACTAAATATCCATTTAACCGCATAACAAAAGCGAACCCCAATCCATCGGACTGGGGTTCGCTTTTATGGATTCACCTCAAACTGATCTCCCTGCCAGTCGTGGTTTCTGATGCGATCATACTCCTCCTGCGTGATGGCCAGGATGGTGCCATGCTTAAACCCGTATGGGAAGGAGAAAGCCGCTTCCTGATCTGCCTTTCCATCCGCCCGCGCTGCATCATATCGCCGGAATTGTCCGCTGCTCAGGCTGTCGGCGACGAAGGGAACATATCCCTGTCCTTTGCCGCGAACGCCGTAATAGTCGATAAACAGACACCAGCGCCCGTCGTCCAGCCGGATTGCCGTGGGCGCCTCGTACAGGCCGCTTTGACACACGGCCATGCTTTCGTCAAATGCATGCACGCGCTCAAACGGGCCTGCCGCGCTGTCCGAGCGAAGCAGAATGATCTTTTCGGGATTCCCCTCGCTCTTGACAAAGAGGTAATACTGCCCGTTCTCTTCGTACATGGCCGAGTCGATGACGCCGCTGTCCGCTTTCTGATACAGCAGCTGCGGCGCGGTGAAGGAGACAAAGTCCTTTGTTCGGCTGTAATAGATGGCTTTGCGCCGGTAGTCGTCTGCGCAATGGGAAGAGGACCAGTGCAGCACATAGTCGTCGCTTGCGCGGTCGTAGATCACATCCGGCGCCCACATGCAGCCGAACTGCTCAAGCCCGATGGACAAAAGGCGCTGTTCGCTCCAGTTAACCAGATCGTCGGATTCCCAGATGGACAGCTGCCTGCTGCCGTGCCGGCTGATCTCTTCCCAGGAGTGATGGAATTCGTTTCTCATGCCGTAGGCAAGGCTCAGATCTGTGGCAATGATGCAGAATTTTCCGGTGGCTTTGCAGCGGCAGATCGTGAAATCGCGCGCGCCGCGGCTGCCGTAATAGGTCCATAAAACGGGCAACCCATGATTGACGCTCTCCCATTGAAAGCCGTCGCGGCTCAGGGCAAAGTGAACCTGCTCGCCGTCCGGTGTGATTTTCTCCCTGAAATGAACAAACAGATAGGCGGACATGGCGCCGCTCCTTTCCTGCATGGCATATGAATCGGTATATTTCTTATCTGAGGGTGAACGCCGGATGATCGTGCACGTACGCCGGAATCTCTTCAAAGCCTTCGTAGTCTGCACAGTCGCAGCCGACGTAATCGGCGCTGACGAATCCGGAATTCACAGCATGGCCGTCCACATAGATCCGGATATTGGCGTAGTATTTGTTTTTGTAGGCGACCACGTCGATCAGCTGAAATTCGGTGTCCGGGCCGATCATGCCGTCCGTGCCGAAGGGATAATACGCCACGCGGCTGCTGCCCTTGGCCGGCGTATCCCAGAGCGTAACGTGCACGCCGTAGCAATGCACATGACCGTATTCTGCGCAGCCCTCGTCCGGGCAGACGGAGGGCACGACGCCGTCCCAGCCGTCCGTATAGGCATAGATGTGCGTCGTCAGATGTGCGGCAGCCTTTTCGCTGCCCAGCTTTTCGCAGGCGGGCGACTTGTCCGCCAGAGCAGGCGAGGATATGAGCACAAAGCAGAGCGCAAGCAGGCAGGCAACGCATTTTTTCATGGTGATCTCCTCCGGGCGTGAAAAGCTGGACACGGGAATGAATGCCACTTCAGTGTATCGCGATCCTGGAAAATAGTCAATTCGTTTTCCTGCCGGGAGGCGCACGATGCGCCAAATACAGAAAAAAACAGGGAAGAAAAAGACGCTTCGGATGCCTTGCTGTCGGCAGCTGAAAGGGGTCCAAGAAGCGCAGAGGCCATGCCGAAGAGGCAAAATGTAAGATTCGGACTGAACTTTCGCCCCAAATGACGCTGTTTCACGCATTTTTATGGATGTTTTTTTTCATGGAAATGCTGTATAATATATCAGTAAAAATTTACCTGTCTGCGATACGACATTCAATTGGATAAATATTCGTTTCCATACCGGCCAAGGAGGACAACGATAATGAAAGCACCCTATACAAGAAAATCTCTGCCCGCCCTGCTGCTCGTGCTGTGCATGGCGCTGTTTGCGCTGCCGGCAATGGCGCAGGAGTTTACGGCGACGTCGACGCGCGAGCTGACGATTGATCTGCCCGCCGAAAACGACGAGCTGTTTGCTGCGTATATCAATCAGGAGCTCGGTTACGGGATCTCCATGTTCGGCATGCAGGCGGGCGCGCGCCTCGGCGCGCAGGAGAAGGTTCTCTATGACATGCTCAAAGCGGAGATCGAAGACGTCGCCGCCGGAAGGCGCTCGTCTACCAAATTCACCTATACGCCGAGCGATATCCCCGGGCTGAAGTATCAGTATACGGCGGCGGACCTGAATGTCGGCGCCATCATCTCGGGCGGCAGCATCGCACAGGAAGCCAAGGATGCGGCTTCCGCGGCGTTCTATGGCGATTATGCCGCTGTCATGAGCGCGCTGCTGCACGACTGCCCGTACGAGCTGTACTGGTATGACAAGACCGGCACCGGCGGTATGTCCATCAGCACGTCCTTCAGCGCCACCAGCACGACAATCAGCATTTCTTCCTTCTCCGTCACGCTGCACGTCGCCTCTGCCTATCAGGGCGGCAGCTCTACGACCGTCAAGACCGCCAATATCGGAGCGATCACCGAGGCTGCGCAGGCGATTGTCGACAAGTATGCCTCTTTGGACAGTGACGAAGAGAAGCTTATTGCGTATTGCAACGAGATCTGCGCGATGACGTCCTACAACGACGAGGCGGCGGACGACAACAACAATACCCCCTACGGCGACCCGTGGCAGCTGATCTACGTCTTCGACGGCAATGCGGCGACCGAGGTCGTCTGCGAGGGTTACTCGAAGGCCTTCCAGTATCTTTGCGATCTGACTGCGTTTGAAAACGCCTCCTGTATCACGGTCTCCGGTCAGATGGCCGGAGGCACCGGCGCGGGTGCGCACATGTGGAACGTCGTCACGCTTGACGGTGTGAACTATCTTGCCGACGTGACCAACAGCGACACGGGTACTGTCGGACAAAACGGCGGCCTGTTCCTTTCCCTGCCCGCCTACGAGGCCTATCCGCAGTATAACTTCACCGCCGGCAACAGTTCCATTGCCTATGTCTACGACGGCAGGACCCTCTCCCTTTGGGACGAGGAGTCCCTCACCCTCGGCGGTGAGGTGCATGTCTGCGATTTCACCAATGGTGTGGTGACCTATGCCCCCCTCTCCGACACGCAGCACAACAAGATCACCCAATGCTCCGGCTGCAGCGAGACGCGGACCGAGCCCGAAAGCCACACCGCATCCACCCCGGCGACCTGTCTTGATCCGGCGGTCTGTGCTTTCTGCGGCGAATCTTACGGCGGACTGAACACCGACAACCATACAAGCAGCGACTTTACCTATGCGATCAACGGAAGCGATGCCGGCAAGCATGACAAAAAGTATCTTTGCTGCGGCGTGGTAGCCGAAACCACCGCCCACTCTACCGATGCCCAGAACGACAGGGCTGCCACCTGCGAAAGCAGGGCGTACTGCTCCGTTTGTGATAGCGAGTACGGCGAAAAGGATGCCGCCAACCACGCAAGCGACGAATTTACCTGCTCCGATGCGGGCAACGGTATGCACCACAGCCTGATCTGCCCCGTCTGCGGTCAGAAGGCCGGGGAAGAGGCGCACAAGCTCACGTATACCAGCGAAGGCGCAGCCATCGCCGCAAAGTGCAGCGATTGCAGCGCTGAGGCCGGCAGGCTTATCCTGACGGCGCCCGAGAGCCTTGTCTATGACGGCACCGAAAAGGCTGTCGCCGTTTCCGGCTCCATCTTTGGCGTGACGATGCCCGAAGTCACCTACGACGGCGACAGGAGGAACGTGACGGAAGAAGGCTTCACGGCAAGCCTCGTCATTGGCACTGCGACCGCGACACTGAACGTGAAGCTTGCGAAGGCTGCTGCTTATGTGACCAGCCTGACGGCGGCGGAGCGCGCCTACGACGGCACGGTCAATGTGACCGTGACCGGCGGCACGGTCGGCGGCGTGATTGCAAATGATGAAGCAATCCTCGATCTGAGCGCGGCGACGGCTGTCGTGGCCGATGCAGGCGCGGGCCAGAATAAGCCTGTGGTCGTTTCCGGCGTGAAGCTGGGCGGCGCGGCTGCCGGCAATTATGCGCTGCAGGAGCAGATGCCGGATGTTGCCGTCAACATCACGCCTGCGCCGCTTGCGATCACTTCTGCGGCCATTGCGGATGTGCCTTACAATGCGCAGGGCATCTACACGCTTGATGTAACCGACGTGACGTTCAGCGGCCTCGTGAATAACGAGACCCTTGCTGCGGGCACGGATTACACCGCTGTGGCTGTGCTGACGGGCGCCAATGCGCCGGATACGACGGCTGACGCGAAGGTGACCATTGCGCTGATGAACGGCAACTATGCGCTGGCGGAGACTGAATTTGCCGCCAAGGTCGATATCACGATCCACAAGCACAGCTGGTCGTGTACCGCAAATGGCGATACCATCATCGCGAAGTGCGGCAATACCGATGGCGCATGCCCGGTGGAGAACGCGGCGGCGACCATCACGCTGACGGCGCCCGACGAGCTGACTTACAACGGCGAGGCAAAGACCGCTGCCGTTGTGCAGACCCCGGACGGCGCATTCGGCGATCTGCCTGCCGTGAGCTATTGCTGTGCGGAAGGCTGCATCAACGCAGGCACGCACACCGCCTCGCTGACCTATGGCGATGCAACGGCGACGCTGACCTTTGAAATCGCGCAGGCTTCCATCGCCGATGCTGAGGTGACGGTGGACGGTGTCTTTACCTACACCGGCGCTGCCCATGAGCCTGCCCCCATCGTGAAGCTTGGCAACACCATCCTGACGCAGGACAGCGATTATATCGTGTCCTACGCCAACAACACCAATGCCGGCAATGCGACGGTAACGATCACTGGCGTGAACAACTATGCCGGTGCGGCTGCTGGCAGCTTTGCCATCAGCAAGGCTGCGGCGACTGTCATCGCCCCGCAGGCGGTTTCCGGCCTGGCCTACACCGGCAGCGCTCAGGCGCTGGTGACGGCCGGCTCCACCACGGGCGGCACGCTGCTGTACAGCCTGGATGGCGAAACCTGGAGCGAGGATATCCCCGCCGCAGCGGCTGCGGGCAATTACACCGTGCATTACAAAGTGGATGGCGGCAACAATTATGAGGATGTGGCCGCACAAACGGTGTCTGTGACCATTGGCAAGGGTATTTCCGGCCTGACCGCCGTTCCCGTGGCCAACACCCTGACCTACAACGGCGCCGCTCAGCAGCTGGTTTCCGGCGGCGCTGCCGGCGCGGGCACCCTACTGTACAGCCTGGAGGAGAACGGCGCCTATGCCGCCGCCATCCCCACGGCCACCAATGCGGGCAGCTATACCGTGTGGTACTATGTACAGGGCGGAGACAACTACGACGACAGCGAAAAGGCAGCCGTGTATGTGACCATTGCGCCTCTTGCGGTGACGCTGGTCGCCGATGACGCTTCTTATAGCAAGACCTACGACGGCACTGCCGGCGCAGAGCATGCAGCGTGGATCAAGCAAGTCGAAGTGGATGGTCTGGCAGGAGCGGCGATTCAGGTGACACTGGATGCGCTTCCTGACTATCCCGACAGCGCTGTGGGCAGCTACGAGGCGGAAATCGGCATTTCCCTGTCTGGCGACGAAGCGCCGAACTACAAGCTGAACACCAATACATTTACGGCAACGGCCATCATTGAGCCCAAGCCCCTGACCGCTGTGGCAGCGGAATATACCCGCGCTTACAACGCCGGCGCGCGGCTTGAGGCTGTGCCGCTGACGCTGACCGGCGTGATTCCCAATGATGATGTTTCCGCAACAGCGGACTTCCAGCTGGGCCACCTCGATGTGGGCGAATATACCGAGGCGACACTTTGGACCGAGCCTGTGCTGACCGGCGCAGCTGCGGGCAATTATACCCTTGACGTGCAGGAGGTGACCTTCGCCAGGGCTGTGATCACCAAGGCTGCGGCGGACAAGTGGAGTTATGAGATTGTGACGCCGCAGGATATTCTGGTGGGCAGCGGCCTTCACAGCATTGCCTTCCCGGGCAGCGGCACAGGTATCGGCAATGAGGTTGTGATGGCTACCGGCGTGACCTTCTATACCGATGCGGCGATGAACACGCCCGCAACGGATGCCGACGTCAGCGCCCTTGCCGAGGGCGAGGGCATTACCCTCTATTACAAGGCGGATGCGCAGAACTATGAATCCCGTTCGGGTGCAGTGGAACTGAGTGCAATCGACCATAAGCATGCGTGGACCTACTCTGTCCAGGGCGGCGTGATCACCGCCCGGTGCAGCGGCGCTATCGGCACCTGCCCGGTGGAGAATGCGACGGCGACCATCACGCTGACGGCGCCCGACGAGCTGACCTATGACGGCGAGGCAAAGATTGTGACCGTGGAGCAGATTCCGGGCGGCACGTTCGGCGATCTGCCCGCCGTGGAATACACGGGCAACTGCGTGGATGCCGGCCAGTATACCGCATCGATGACCTATGGCAATGTAACGGCGACGCTGACCTTTGAGATCGCCAAAGCTGTGATCGACAGCGTAGCCTTTGACGGCAGCGTGGATGCGCCTGCAGCCGGTGCAACGCCCGATACTGCGATTGACGGCGGCGCGGGCTACAGCGCAGCCATCAGCTGGAATCCTGCGGATGCTGTCTTCGGCTACAACACCGCCTATACGGCGACGGTCACGCTGACGGCTGACGGCAACCATCAGTTTGCGGGCGGCATTGCTCAGCAGGGCTGGAACGTTTCTGTGAACGGGGATAAGACGGCTGCGACCTTCACCAGGGCATTCGATGCAACCGGCAAGGCGAAGTTGCTTGGTCTGACTCATGCGCCGGAGAATCAGCAGCTGACCGGCATCCCGGCTGACGCGGCTGCGGCGATCGCCATGCTGCCTGCCGCGGTGACCTATACGGCCGAGAGCGGCGATGTGACTGTGCGCATCGAATGGGCCTGCAGCGATTACAGCGCCGCGGGCAATGCGGTCAACAGCTTTACCTGGTCTGTCAAGGCCGGTGAACTGGACGCCTATGATGCAAACGGACAGGCGACTTCCGGTTCGGTCAGCATCACCAACGGCGACAAGCAAGCGGTTACCCACAAGGCGACAGACGATGAAATTACCTACGACGGCAGCACGTACGATGTGTCTGCGATGTTCACCGTCGATCCCAATGCCGGCGAGGCGTCCTATGAGATCATGACCGGCAGCACCGGCGCGGGTGAGCTGAACGGCTCCGTGCTGACCATCACCAGGGCCGGCACGCTTTCCATCAGGCTGACCACCGCGGCTAACGACACCTATGCCGCTGGCGAAGCCGTGGCTATGCTGACGGTGCACAAGGGTAGCGGCTCCGCCTCCGTAACGCTGGCAGGCTGGACGTACGGTGAAACCGCAAATGCCCCCGTGCCCGTGAGCGCCACCAACGGCACGGACGGCGTGAGCTATCAGTACAAGGTTAAGGATGCTCAGGACAGCACTTACACGGGTGAAGCTCCCGTCAATGCAGGCAGCTACACGGTGCTGGCAGCCTTCGCGGCCAATGACCTGTATGAAGCGGTTTCTGCCGCCTGCGACTTTGCCATTGCCCCCAGGGACATCACCGGCGAAACGCTGACCATCGGCGGCTTCGACGCCATGACCTACAGCGGCGCGGCGCAAACGCCGACTGCCAAGGTGATGCTTGGCACGCTGGAAGTCAGCGGCTATTGGAGCGATGTGACCAACGTGGCGGATAAGACCGTCTTTACTGCAAGCGGCAACTTTACCGGCGCCAGCGCCGGCCAGACCACCGGTATGGCCAAGGCAGTGCCCACGGCGGCTGACTTTGATGTGACCCTGCCTGGCGACCTGATCTATGACGGCAAAGCGAAGTCCGCTGCCGTCGCAGCGAAGGACAGCGTGGCTGGCATGGGTGCGATCGCGGTGGAATACGATCCTGCCGATCCGACTGACGTTGGCAGCTACAAGGTTCTGCTCAGCGTGGCCGAAGGCGAAAACTATACCGCGGTGACTCAGATGGAAGTTGGCTCCTTCGCCATCACCAGGTCCGATGTGGGCATCACCGCGAAGGCTGATGCTGCGGCATATACCTACGGCGATGTCATCACTGTCACCGGCACGGTGGGTGCAGCGAAGCAGGAACAGCGGTCTAACAATCTGTTCCGCGTATTTGCCGGTCCCACGGCGCAGCAGATCGCACTGTACGATGCGAATGGCAATCAGCTGACTGACGGCGTGGACGTCAGGGACGGCGCATACAGCATCACCTACGATACGAAGCTCAAGGGCATTGCCCCGGCTGAGAGCATCATCCTGACGGTGAAATTCGTGGGCGACGCGAATATGGCGAACCAGTCTGTAACGACGGACGCCTTCTCGCTGAGTGCGAAGCCTGTAACGCCTGTGCTCAATGGCGCGGCGACCAAGGCATACGACGGCACGACGGCGGTTTTGCAGAACCACGGCCTGACCATCGGCCTTACCGGCGCGTTTGACGGCGACAAGATCAGCGCCTCCGGCAGCTTCGCGTATGCGGATGCGGCGGTTGGCGCTGGAAAGACGATCACTGCCAGCGGCATCACGCTTGGCGGCGATCATGCCGGGTTCTACGTCTTGAGCGCCAATACTGCCGGCAATGCGGGCGGCGAGATCACGAAGGCCAGGCTGACCGGCGTGTCGGCGCCTGTCGACCAGATGCTCAATGTCTATTGTGCGGATGTTGCGGCTGCCATTGCGCAGCTGCCCGCGACGGTAACCTACTCCGTCGAAGGCGGCGGCTCCATCGCGCTGCATGTAAGCTGGCGCTGCGAAAACTACAGCAATACCCCGAATGCGGAGAATACCTTCACCTGGACGGTAGACGATGCGCAGAAGCTGGCCTGCTATGAGCCGGACAGCGGCGTGAAGACCCATGGCAGCATCAAGTTGAAGAACAATGACGCCATCCCGGTGACGCTGACCGGCAAGGACGCCAGCATCACTTATGATGGCAGCACGTTCGATGTAAGCGCCATGTTTACCATCGGCCAGGGTGCAGGAACGCCTTCCTATGAGATCGCCGCCGGCGGAACCGGCGCGGGTACGCTCAGCGGCTCCGTGCTGACCATGACCAAGGCCGGAACCATCATCATCAAGCTGACTACTGCGGAAAGCGGCGCATATGCTGCAAGCACGGCCACCGCGACGCTGACGGTTGCCAAGGGTATTCCGGCCGTCACCGCGCCGACAGGACTGACTGCCTATTACAGCCAGACGCTCAGCCAGATTACGCTGCCCGCGGACGCCGCCGGCATCTGGAACTGGGAGGAGGGAAATGCCTTCGTCGGCGAGGCTGGCCAGCAGGTGCATAAGGCTGTCTTCACCCCGAAGGAAACCGACCTGTGGAACGCTGTACAGGCGGATGTGACGGTGAACGTCGTGCAGGCCGGTACGGTGTTTGTCGGCGACGCAGGCGTGTACAATGGCGAAACGACAACGAAGGCTTTTACCTATGGCGACACCATCACCGTGAAGGTCAAGCCTGCACCGGCGCAGCCTGCTGCGTTCAGCCTCCGCGCGCTCCTTGCTCCGCAGGCGGATCAGATGGCGCTGTACATCCGGGCCAATGGTACGGAAACGCAGATTACCGATCCCGTTACGGCGGATAAGGACGGCGTGTACACCATGGAATATGCTACCGCCGGCAAGGCGCTCATCGTTGGCGGGAATAAGCTGGTCGTCAAGTACGTCGGCAGCGGCAATATGGCCTCTTATGAGCAGGAAATCGAAGTCACCCTCGCACAGAAGGCACTTTCCTTCGTAAGCATCACGGCCCAGAGCCGCGCATACGAGCAGGGCAACAATCAGGTTTCCGTGACCGGCGCAACGCTTAACGGCATCGAAGCCGGCGACAGCGCAGCGCTCGATACGGCCGGCCTGACCGCCGCCGTCAGCAGCGATGCTGTGGCTGCCTACGACAGCGCAGTGCTGCCTGCGGACGTAAGCCTCATCGGTGACGACGCCGGGTACTACTTCATTTCCGGCGGCGTAAGTGTAGCCGTTGCGCAGGGCGTGGAAATCACCATGAAGCAGCCTGCTGCGCTGATGCCCGAACTCTCTCAGACCAGCTTCGTGTACAACGGCAATGTGCAGAAGCCGACCATTACGATCAAGGATGGAGAAATCACCCTGATCGCCGGTACGGACTACGACATTGTCTGGCCTGATGAAAGCACCGATATTGGAGAAAAGACGATCCGCATTACATTCAAGGGCAATTACAGCGGCGAGGTCATGCTGGTCTATGAGATTGTCGCTCAGACGCCCATCATCATCGTCAGTCAGCCTGTGGATCAGTTTGTGGCCGAGGGCCAGCGCGCTGAGTTCTCCATCGAGGCCAACGGCGCCGGTCTGACCTATCAGTGGTTCATCGACCGCAACGATGGCAGCGGCTGGCAGGAACTGGACGGCGCTGTCGGTGCTGTCTACATGACCTCCGTCACGGATCTGAACAGCGATGGCTTCCAGTATGAATGCCTGATCACGGATCAGTACGGTAATACGCTCCAATCCGATGCGGCAGTGCTGCATGTTTCCAGGATCCCCGCGCTGCCCGAAACCGGCGATTCCTCAACGCCCATGCTCTGGTTGGCCATGGGCATGCTGAGTATGCTGGGCATTGTGCTTCTGCGTAAAAAGGCATATCGCAGATGACGCCGGAAAAACCCGTATAACTTCATAAAAGAGAGCCACGGAAAAACATCCGTGGCTCTTGGTTTATCTGTCGGCATCGCTGACTTGATGGGTCACGCAGACACAAGGATGGTCGAAACAGTCTATGCCCGAACAAGACACGAAGGCGTCATGAAGCGGCTTGAAGCAGTTGAAGCTATAAACTCAGGGACAACGGCAGGTTTGTGACAGTTTTTGTGGCAGCTTAAAGGCTTAAAAAAGTGAGACGCCATAAGGATAAATTGGGTGTCATTTGGTCTTGCTTGTGGCAGTTTTTGTGGCAAAAATCGATTTTCTGGTGTTTGAGGCTGATTTGGGGCATAACAAGAGATAATGGCAACATAAACAAAAAGCGCCTTCATCCTCTTTTTCCAAGAGAACAAAGACGCTCAAAAACCTAATAAACAAAAGAAAAACCGCTTCCTGTTCGGAAGCGGCATCCAGTGTGGCGACTAACTCACTACTGCGCTGGCGGGGTCTATAGGGCTCGAGCCCACGATTTCTACGACATCAAGGCTCCTTTTGCCCTTAGAATGCTGTTGCTATAAGGAAAACCGATTATCAAACATAATAAAACAGTGCGGACAGATGCTGGGAAAATGATTGTGAAGCATGATGTTTTTTAGCACTCGCAGAGTATAAGAACGATTTATTTGTTATCCGTAAGCGCTTTGATTACGCATTCTGCAAAGAACTTGTCAGTGAAGTGCCTCTCTGGTCGCCTAGTCACCACGACAGTGGCATGGCCAATGTTGCCCCTGCCGACAATAACGCTATTTTCATTATTATTAAAGCGGATATCGCAGAATAGCGGCATACTGTCTGTGGCGGGCTGATTGAATTCACAGAACCAGTTCCAGTCTGTAACAAAAACGATATGTGAAGGTTTGAGTAGTTCAATTTGCTTTTTGAGCAGTTTTCCGCAGGTCATCCGCTGTGCTGTGCAGAGGGAACTACATGGATTTCCGCCTTTAGAAGGAGCGACTGTGTATAGATTAGCCCATACAAGATCCTCGTACCAATCGTCGACGGAAGAACTGGCG
This sequence comes from Clostridiales bacterium, assembly GCA_015056305.1. GTDB lineage: Bacteria > Bacillota > Clostridia > Christensenellales > Aristaeellaceae > Ventricola. The sequence goes on from SVGO01000051.1 coordinate 18,337, forward strand.
GATAGCAGTGCTTCGGCGACTAATTTGGATGTGCGCCAAAAAGCGCTTCGGCGATAATTATAATTGCGTAGCCAATCAAATCTGCTGTGATCTGTGAATTTTGAGATCATCTTGTCAGAGAAGTCCTGAGCATTTTGATTAAATGCCGGCTCAGACTCTTCGCCATTCAGAGCACGACCAATCCACATGATCCGCATATTGCTGTGGCTATTATATCGTGTGCCGATCATCGGCACATGAACAGCCATTTCTCTTTTCCATTTGTGCTTTGGGTTACTCTGATATTTTTTGATTTCCCGATGCAGTTCTTGATATAAGTTATGCATAATAATTTCCCCCAATCAAAAGACGAATCAGCATTCAGACATCAAATAATAGATCTCGAAAAACAAGACGAGGCGGTGTTGTCAGCTTTCCGTCGGCATCTCGGAACTCACAGCATTTGTCCGGCTTCCAGCCGTGATAAGTCGGAGCATTGTTTTCGTCAATATATTCCGGGTTGCACCAACGACATTTATAATGTTCATCACGCTTTCCGACGAATTTAGCGGAGTCATAATAGCTGCTAAGAATCATAGTGATTATACCGGTACAGCCGTCGTGATAGGCGAAATAAGTACCAGTAGGTTTATGATAGATGATGCGTCCCCTGGGGAAAAAGTCAAAGGATTTATAGTTAAATGCAGATGCGTAGTGTTTTTGCCAGACTTCGTCATGGCTGTATGGATAATTGATAAAGTCGCCGTAATGCTCTCCTTTTTCAAGCGGACACAAATGCATGATGAGTCCTTCAGGTGTCATAAAAAAAATACCAACGTGCTGATTGAAGTCCATATACTCCTCCTTTGAATTGTTTTCACCTATAGAGACGAAGGAAGAAGGAAAAGTAAGTATTCGTTGTGATATATTCCATGCAGCATTTTATTCTCCTTCAGTTTTTTCAATGAAAATTCTTCTTTGATGGCGGAAACTATCTATGTCAAAAGAAGAAAAGAAGGCGTGATGAAACACCTCTCTGCGCTTGAGGCGCGAAACGCCTGATTTTGATTATTTTTTTGATTGTCTGATGACCTTAAAAAACCTATACACCACAAGGCTTTTTTGAGGGTCAAAAAGAGCGAATTTTGATTAAATTTTTGATTATTTGCGAAAAAGCAGCAAAGAGGTCAGAAATTAAGTGATAAACACATAAACAAAAAGCGCGCCTCGTCATCCCATCAAAGGAAAAGCGAAGCGCGCTTCTATCTATCAAAAACCCAACAATATAAAGAAAAACCGCTTCCTGTTCGGAAGCGGCATCCAGTGTGGCGACTAACTCACACTTAGCTGGTGGGGTCTATAGGGCTCGAACCTACGACCTCCACGATGTCAACGTGGCGCTCTGACCAGCTGAGCTAAGACCCC
>SVGO01000052.1 GCA_015056305.1 Clostridiales bacterium
CCGACGGCCACCCCCACCGCCGAACCGACGGCCACCCCGACCGCCGAACCGACGGCCACCCCGACCGCCGAACCGACGGCCACCCCGACTGCTGAGCCGACGGCCACCCCGACTGCCGAGCCGACGGCCACCCCGACCGTTGAGCCGACCGCAGAGCCGGTTGTCGAGCAGACCGCCGAACAGGATGCTGAACAAATTTCCGGGCTGATCGCCGAGCAAACCGGCGAGCAAACCAGCGAGCAGACCAGCGAACAGACTGGCGAGCAGACTGGCGAACAGACTGGCGAACAGACTGCCGAGCAGACTGGCGAACAGACCGGCGAACAGACCGGCGAACAGGCTGGCGAACAGACTGCCGAGCAGACCGCCGAACAGGCTGCCGAGCCCATCGTTGAGCCGACCGCTGCCCCCACCGAGGCGCCGACTCCGGCCCCGACCGAGGCGCCCGCTGAGGCAAGCGACTTCTTGATGAGCATCTGGCTGCTGATTCTGCTGCTGATTCTCATCGTGCTCTTCGTCATCTTCAAGATGATCCGCAGGAAGTAATTCCCTTCACACGCAAAACGCAGATGCATTGCCGCATCTGCGTTTTCTTTTTCTGCGCATGAAACGCCTTCCCTCTTCATAGCCTGTGACCGATGGCGATACGCCAATTCGTGTAGGAGGGATGCTGTTGAGCACTGCCAGAGCACTTTTCCCGGGCGCCATGGGGCCGGAGGGCTTTATCTCCTGTTTTGATCATCTGATTCCCGAGCGCGATCTTCGCCGCATGCTCATCCTCAAGGGCGGCCCCGGCGTGGGCAAATCCACATTCATGCGCCGCATACACGCCGCAATGAGCGAGAATGACGAGCCTGCGATGCTCTATTTCTGCTCAGGCGATCCGGACAGCCTCGACGCCGTTGTCATCCCGACGCGCGGCCTGCTGATCCTCGACGGCACGGCGCCGCACATTGTCGATCCGAAGATCCCCGGCGCGCGCGACAGCATCATCAATCTCGGCGCATGCCTGGACGAGGCAGCCATGCGCCCGCGCCTTGCGCACATCCGTGCCTGCATGGCGGATCATGCCGCCTGTTCCCGCCGCGCCCGCGCATTCATGCGCTCAATCTGCGCGCTGCGGCGTGACAGCGCAGCCGCCGTCAGCGAGTGCATCGACGAAGGGCGCATGCACAGGATGACCGGCGCACTGACCGCCGCCGTTCTTTCTGAAAAAGCCGGGCCTGCCGCGCTACCCCGTGTGCGCCCTGTGATCACCGACGCGATCACGCCCAAGGGCGAGCTCTGCCTGCTCACGGACGACCGCCGCCAGCGGGTTATCCGTCTTGCCTGTCACGACGCCATGGACCTCACCCCGGTGCTCAGGGCGCTGAGCCATGCCGCGCTGCAGGCCGGCTATGATGTCGAAGAGCATCTCTCGCCCACGATGCCGGGCGCTTTGCTCCATCTGAGCATCCCGGCGCTCTCCACGCTCGTGACCACGGCAGGCACGCTGACCTCCGAGCAGACGTTCGACTTTTCCGCCTGTCTTCCCGTGGGCGGCTTGCTCCGCCGGGAATGCGCGCTCGAGCAGGCGCGCGCAGGGATCATCCGGCATACGCAGCAGGCCGTCTCCGCCATGGCGCAGGCCAAAGAGCTGCACGACGAGCTGGAGACCTTCTATGTGCCCAATATGGACTTTGCCAAATGGCAGGCAATTCTGGATGAAACCCTGCAGTCCCTCAGGGCATAAATGAAGCCGGACTCTTGGGGGAGTCCGGCTTTTTGCTTACGCCCAGAGGGGCTTGATCACGTTTTTGTAGATCCTTCTGAAGAAGATGACGCTCAGCAGGAGCGAGAACACCTCCGCGATCACGAACGAATACCACACCATCGTGACGTCGCCGGTGATGCGGCCAATGACATATGCGCAGGGAATGAGCACGGCCAGCTGGCGCACGATTGAGTTGATCATCGAATAGATGCTGTAGCCCAGCGCCTGGAACACCGTGCCAACGCCGATGCAGAAGCCCGCGACCGGGAAGCTCAGCGAGATAATCCGCAGCGCCGGCACGCCGATGCGCAGCATTTCCTCCGACGCATCGAAGATGGAGAGCAGCTGCTCGGTCGCAACATGGAAAACCGTCGCGCCCACGATCATGATCGCAATCGCCGCGGTGATCGAATAGCGGATCGCCTGCATCATGCGCTCCGGCTTGCGCGCGCCGTAGTTATACGCAACGATCGGCACCGTGCCGTTGTTCATGCCGAAGATGGGCATAAACACAAAGCTCTGCAGCTTGAAATACACACCAAACACAGCGACCGCTGTCGCGGAGAACGCGATGAGGATCTGGTTCATCAGGAAAGTCATCACCGACCCGATAGACTGCATGATCACCGACGGCACGCCGATGGTCAGAATCCGGCGGATCATCCTGCCATCGGGCCTGAAGCCGCGCAGGGACAGGGAGACCTCGGGATTCTTGCGGATGCAGAAGAGCAATCCCACGCTCGCGCCGATCCACTGGCCCAGGATCGTCGCCAGCGCTGCGCCGGCCACGCCCATTTTCGGCATGCCCAGCAGGTCGAAGATCAGGATCGGATCGAGCACGATATTGATGATCGCGCCGGTCATCTGGCAGATCATGGTATAGACGGTACGGCCCGTGCTCTGCAGCAGGCGCTCAAAGAAGATGCCCATAAACAGACCCATGCTGCCGACGGTGACGATGGTCGTATAGGTGACGCCGCTTTCCACGATCTCAGAAATATCCGTCTGCGCCTCAAAATACAGTCGTGTGCACGTCGCGCCGATGAGCATGAAGCTGACGGCGCAGATGACAAGCAGCAGCACGCCGTTGGTCGCCGCACGCTTGACGCTCTCGTGATCCTTTGCGCCCAGCGCCCGGGAGAGCACGGCATTGAGGCCCACGCCCAGGCCCGCGGACAGCGCGACCATCAGATTCTGCACCGGGAAGGCCAAGCTCAGGGCGGTCAGCGCGTTCTCGCTGATGCGGGAGACGAACATGGAGTCGACGATATTGTATAGCGCCATGACCAGCATCGATGCCATCATCGGCAGGCTCATGCTCACAAGCAGCCTGCCCACGGGCATGACGCCCATCTTGTTCTCACGGGTGTTTTCCATTTTTCTCTCCAAAATCTCTTTATACCGGCGCGAAGCGAAGAAGGGGTCTGGGGATGAAATCCCCAGATGGGTTTGGGCGATAGCCCAACGTTCCCCCCATCGCGAAGCGCTGGTCATCGGCAGCCGCAGCGGAGCCGAAGGCGGCTATTGCTGCTTGAAACTTTTTTAAACCTGAATCCTTTTTTGGCGCTTCGCGCATGGGTTACGTTGGGGATTTCATCCCCAAACCCCTGACAAGGGACTTCGCCCCTTGACCCCATGTACGCTTCGCGCCGTTCTGACAAGGTTTTTCATAAAAACAGCTGTGCTACTGCACAGCTGTATATTGTATCGCGTCTATACGCCGCTGTCAACGCCTCAGAGCGTCTTAAATCGACCGGCTGACCAGATCCTGCATACTCACGATATCGCGCCGAAAACCGAAATCCGGGCGTCCTGCGAGAAAATCCAGCGCAAACGCGCATGCCGCCGCCGCGCCTGGCAGCATCGCCGCCTCGTCCACGTCGAACTGCGGCGTATGATGGTTTGCCCCGGAACCGAGCTTCTCATTCCTGATGCCTGTGAACGCGAGCACACCCGGCCAAAGCTTCAGATATGCACTCATCGATTCGCTCGCCATCCACGGCTGGCAGCTCATCAGGCTCGCCATGCCAACGTTCTTCAGGATCGCCTGGCGCGCGCGCTCAGCAGCCTTTGCGTGATTGCGCACCTCATAGAGCGGCTTGGAAAAATGCGTGTACTCCGCGCTGCAGCCGTGCGCCGCGCAGGTATGGTCGATCACGCTGCGCATCGCCTGCGCAAACTTCTCGCCCGAGCGCGCGGTGTCGTATGTGCGCACCGTGCCGGCAAAGCGCAGCTGATCCGGGATCACATTGCTCAGTTCGCCGCTGTGCACCATGCCCAGTGAATACGTCAGCACCTGATCCGGCTCGATCATGCGCATGCGAAGCGCGTTGATTTCCTGATGAATCGCGCAGAAGCAGTCGATGGGGCTTGCGGCCAGATCCGGCCTTGAACCATGCCCGCCCCTGCCGCAGATCGTCACGTCGAAGCCGAATCCGCCGGCCATCGCCGTGCCGTCCAGCACGGCAATCTTGCCTGCCGGGATATCCCAGCGCACATGCGTTGCATAGCACGCACCGACGTTAAAATGCTCGTCGATATACGGCAGCAGGTTTTCCAGAAAGCCTTTTCCGCCCTTCTCCTCGCCACGCTCGAACACAAACAGCACACAGCCGGGCACAGCTTCCTTCTGTACCGCCAGCGCGCGCGCCGCGCCCAGCAGCATTGCCGCATGCGCGTCATGTCCGCAGGCGTGCATCACGCCCGGATTCTGAGAAATGCTCCTGCGCGTCTGCACGAGGTTCTCCGGGCTCTCTGTGATCGGCAGCGCATCCACATCCGCGCGCAGCAGCACGCACGGGCCTTCGGCCTTTTCGTTCAGCGTGCCGATCACGCCGCCATTTGGGATGATATGGATGCCCAGCCCCATCTCCTCCAGCGCAGAGACGATATAGTCCATCGTCTGCGTCTCCTGCCCGGAGAGCTCCGGATGCTCGTGCAGCCACCTTCTGTCGGCGATCATTTGCGCCTCAAACGGACGGAGCATATCAGTAGTCGTCATAAGAAACCTCCTGGGAACGGTGGGAACGTTAGGGCTGCCGCCCTAAAACCTGCCTGAGGGATTTCATCCCTCAGACTCCCTTCTTCGCTTCGTGGCTGCTTTAAGCAGCTATTCTTAGATTTCTCTCCGCTGCGCGCATGCGCGCAGCGATGAAGGGTGCAGGGGATTGGAGCCGAGCGCGCCCAGTGGGCGATACAGCGAGGCGGAAATCGGAACTGCAAAGGAGCCGAAAGGCGACTATTGTGGTTCCCGGACCAATGTCCCTGCCAGGGGTATGGGCACCGGAGCCGAGCGCGTCCTGTGGACGCAATCTGCGAGGCGGAGCGTGGAGAATCGCAAGGAGCGATGGTACATCGCGACTATGCGAGATCTCCGGTTGGCGTCCCCATACGTAACCCCATCTTCGCTTCGCGGCGCTCGACCGCAAGATTTGAAAATGCCGGGCGATACCGCCCGGCATGGGGATTTAATAGAGGAGCAGATAGATCAGCGTCACGCACAGGCCAAGGCCGAAGAGCAGCAGGCCGTAGCTCATCGTGTGCGTCATCTTCCGCACGGCCGCGAGCATGCCGTTCCACCAGCCGGCCAGCGTGCCGGTATAGTGGTGCGCATGCGGATGGCGGCGGAAGATCGTCTGGTTGAGCACCTCAGCCGTCTTATCCGCAAAGCCGCCGACCGTATCGGTGAAGATATTGCCGATGCGCACGGTCTCGGTATAGTGCTTCATCTTCAGGAACGTATTGGTGAAGATCAGCGCAAGCTCATCCAGCACATCGCCCAGCGCCTTGCTGACCACGGCGCCCGTAAACGACAGGCAGCGCAGCACAGGCCAGTAGACCTTGTTTTCCAGCTTCTCCTCGTTGCCGATCTGCGCAAGCAGGCCGCCGAAGCTGAGCAGCCACATGATCGCCGGACGATAGACGCGGTCTTCGATATCCAGCTTCTCGGGCCACAGGTCCACATACACGCGCACGCCGTTTTCATTGCGCATGAGCTTGGTGCGAATGAAGAACAGATATACGACAAGGCCGATGCCCAGCGAGATGCACGCACCCTTGAGGTTCACCCAGGAGAAATACTCCACATGGTGCTCGGGCGTGCCCGCATGCAGGAAGCCGCCGGCAAAGTCCGCGATCGCGTCCATGGTCAGGTTCGGCTGCACGCCGAGAACCGGGACGAGGATCGCGCTGGCAAACAGCGCCAGGCCGGACAGGAAGGTCATGTACTTCTTGTTGGCATTGTAGAAGATCTGCTCGCTCGGATGCTTCTGCCAGAACAGGCAGATGTAGAGCTTGATCATGTACGCGCCGGTCAGACCGCCGGAGAACAGATAGATCCACTCGGCGAGGGTATACAGCGTCGCCGCGCCGGTCAGGCCGTCATGCGTGAGCAGATGCACATACTCGACGATGCTCTCGTGGATCAGCGTCTTGGAGACGTAGCCAGAAAAACCCGGAACGCCCATCAGGCCGAACGCGCCCATCAGGAACGCAAAGTGCAGGATCGGCTTCTTTCTGCCGAAACCGCGCACGTCGTTCAGGCTGAGCTTGTGCAGGTGCATATACACCACGCCAGCCGCCATGAACAGGATGAGCTTGAAGAGCGAGTGGTTGAGCATGTACAGCAGCGCGCCGCGCGCGGCCAGCGCATTGTGATGGCCCAGCAGGCAGCTCATGGCGATGCCCGTGAGGATGAAGCCGATCTGGGACATCGAGGAGCAGGCCAGCGTGCGCTTGAGGTTCACGGAGAACACGGCCAGCACCGCGCCGCCGAGCATCGTGATGAGCGCCAGCACCAGCAGCATATTGCCCCACGCCTTGCTCTCGCGGAAGATGTTGGCCGAGACCACGATGATGCCGAATACGCCGGACTTCGTCAGGATGCCGGAGAGCAGCGCGGACGCCGGAGCCGGAGCCACCGGATGCGCCTTGGGCAGCCAGATATGCATCGGGAACATACCCGCCTTCGCGCCGAAGCCGAAGAGGATGCACAGGCTCGCCGCCCAGAGCGCGCCCTTATTCGCGCACGCCTCCGCCGCATGATGCAGCTCAGAGATGGTGAGCGTGCCCAGCGTCATATACAGGATGAACAGGCCCACCAGCATAACCATGCCGCCGATGATGGCGACGGCCAGATATGTCTCCGCCGCGCGCATCGCGCCCGGGGTCTCGTCGTGGGCGACCCAGGTGTAGGACGTGAACGACATGATCTCAAAGAAGATGAACGTCGTATACAGATCGCTGGAGAGGAATACGCCCAGCGTCGCGCCCAGGGTCATCAGATAGAAGAAGTAGTAGCGGTTGCGGTTGTGATAGTGATGGGCAAAGTACTGCTTGCTGAGCATGCTGGTACACAGCCACATCACGCCGCCGATGAGCGCATAGAGCGTACGGAAGCCGTCAAGCTCAAAATTGAGCTCCATGCCGCAGAACGCCGGAATGTTCAGCGTGTATTCCACGCCATTGATGACGCCCAGCACCGCGCCGGCGCACGTCGCCATCGTCACCAGGCAGGAGACGATCACGAAGTTGTCGCGCGCGGTCTTGTTATACTTGCCGATCACATAGGAGAGCACCGCGGCGATCATCGGGAAAAAGACGAGAAACGCAAGAGTCATGGTCTTCCTCCCTCCTTTAGATCACGCCGGCAGCCACGGCCGCCAGCTTGGCAACGATGTTATTGGAGAAGATGCCGCACAGCACGATGGCGATCGTCAGGATCGTCAGCGGCAGCTTCATCTTCCAGGTCGGGTCGTAGTTGCGGCCGACCGAGATGCCCGTGGTATCCTCCAGCGGGCGGAAGATCATGAAGAACGCAACGCTCATCAGGTAGATCGCCGTGAGAACCGCGGAGATCAGGATCGCCGCCACGCCGATATATCCCATGAAATAGCCGCCCGTGACCGCCGCAGAGCCGATCATCCACTTGCTCACGAAGCCCGGGAGCAGCGGCGTGCCCATCAGCGCCAGCGCCGCAACGGTGTACACGCCGACGGTGAACGGCATCACATTCACGAAGCCGCGCAGGCTTTCGATCTGGGTCTTATGGGTCTTCACCAGCACCGCGCCAGCGCAGAAGAACAGCGTGATCTTCATCAGCGCGTGGAAGATCATGTGCGCCAGCGCCGCGATCAGGCCCTCCGCCGTCATCAGGCAGGCGGCCAGCACGATGTAGGACAGGTTGGAAATCGTGGAATACGCCAGACGGCGCTTGAAGTGATGCTCGCGAACGGCCATCGTGGAGCCGTAGACGATGGTCATCACCGCCAGCAGCATCGCGATGTGCTGCGCCCAGGTGCCGCGCAGCAGATGCGCGCCGAAGCTGAAGAACGTCACGCGCATGATCGCAAACACGCCGGACTTGACGACCGCAACCGCATGCAGCAGCGCGGTGACCGGGGTCGGCGCGACGGACGCCTTGGGCAGCCAGGCATGCATCGGGAAAACGGCCGCCTTGACGCCAAAGCCGGCGAAGGCGCTCAGATAGCCCAGACGCAGCAGCAGCGGATGCTTGTCAGCAAACGCCTCGCTGAGCACGCCGCCCATCGTGAACGCGCCGCCATTGCCGAAGGCCACGATGATCATCACGCCGACGAAGCCGATGGCCGCGCCGAAGAACGAGTAGATCATGTACTGATGACCGGCCTTCACGCTTTCGCGGCTGGTACCGTGCATGACCAGCGGCAGCGTGCACAGCGTCAGGAACTCATAGAAGATGTACATCGTCATGATGTTCGCCGACGTGGAGATGCCAAGGGTCACGCCGTAGGTGATGGTATAAAGCGCAAAGAAGTGATTCTCGCCGCCCTCATGCTCCATGTATTCAAAGCCATAGAGCACGGCCAGCGGCCACAGGAACGCCACCAGCGCCGTGAACACGCCGCCAAGGCCGTCGATCACAAACGCGATGGGCATATCCTTCATGAGCATGAACGCAACCGACGGGCTCTCGCTCGGCTCCGCCAGACACAGCAGCACGATGAAGGATGTGAAGAGCGTCACGCACTCCACAGCCCACTCGCGATACGCGCGCGTCTTCGGCGGGAAGATCAGCATCGCAAGACCCGCGATGATCGGAAGAAATACCGCAAGGCAAAGCATAGGCGCCCTCCTTACAGGATCGCCGCAGCAGCGGTGGCAATCACGTTGGTCAGGGGCTGGGCCAGCACGCCGCACAGCACGACGCCCACGGCCAGCACGATCATCGGAACGGTCATCAGCTTGCCCGGCTCCTTGTTCTCCAGCGCGGCATAGTCAAAGTCCTTGCCCGGGAAGAAGCCGTTAATGACCACCTGCAGCAGATAAGCAGCCGTCAGCAGCGCGGAGATGATCAGCACGATCGGGCCGACGATGCCGAAGGCGCCAACGCCCGCGTCCATCGCGCCGGTGGCCAGCTGCCACTTGCTCACGAAGCCGCCCGTCGGCGGGATGCCGATCAGGCCGAGGGAAGCGATGGTCCAGCACCAGATGGTGATGGGCATCTGCTTGCCGATGCCGCGCAGATCGCGGACATACGTATGATGGGTCTGATGGATGATCGCGCCGGCGCAGAGGAACAGGCCGTTCTTGATCAGGGAGTGCGCAATCACGTGCAGGATCGCGCCGGCGAAGGCCACCGGATGCAGGCAGGCCAGGCCGAAGAGCACGTAGGAAACCTGAGAAACCGTGGAGTACGCCAGGCGCTTCTTGAGCAGCGGCTCGCGATACGCCAGCATGGAGCCCATGAACACGGTGATCAGCGTCAGGGTGAGGAACGCGGTCTGCACCCAGGTGCCGCGGATGGTATCCGCGCCCACCAGGAAGTAGATCACGCGGATCACGGCGAGCACGCCCGCCTTGGTGATCACGCCGGAGAGCACGGCGGAAGCCGGAGCCGGCGCAACCGGGTGCGCCGTCGGCAGCCAGCCATGCATCGGGAACATACCGGCCTTGGTGCCAAAGCCCATGATGACCAGGAACGTGATCATCAGCAGGCCGAACTGCGGCGCGCCCGCGGCGGTCGCAGCGCCGCCGGCCACGAAGTTCACGCTGCCCAGATAGTGATTGAAGAAGAAGATGCCCAGCAGGCCCAGCATCGCGCCGAAGATCGAGTAGATCAGGTACTTGATGCCCGCGGCGACCGCCTGCGGCGTGCGCTCATGCACGACCATCGGCACGGAGAGCAGAGTCATCAGCTCGTAGAACACGTAGAGCGTGATCATGGAGCCGGAATAGCACTGACCGACCAGCGCAGAGAGCACGGTCATGTAGAAGAGCTGATAGCTGCGCTCGTTGTGGTCATGGTTCATGTACTCCAGCGCGAACACGGAGCCGACCAGCCACATCGCGCTCATGAGCACCGCGAACACGGAGCCGAGCACGTCCACGCGCAGATGCAGCGCAAGGGTGGGCGTCATATTGAGCAGGAGCGTTTCGGTACCCTGCGCCGTGCACAGCGCAATCACCATCACCAGCTCCAGCGCCAGCGCGCCGCAGTTGAGCTTGGCGCGCAGGGCACGATCCTCCTTCGCCGCCGGCAGGCACCACACGAGCACGCCAGAGAGCGCCGGGAAGAAAATTGCGAGAATCATCAAAGCAGTCACGGTAAATATCCTCCTTGAATGCCAGGTTTATCGTTTCTTCGCCGGTTACGCGAAGTTCTTGAGGCCTTCGGTCAGCGCGGACAGGAACGGCTGAGAGAGCAGGCCCATCGCAATATTGAGCGCCATCAGGCCGATCAGACCGGCCGTGGTGAAGGGATTCTTGCGCACGGTGGGCTTGAACACCTCGTCGCCCTCCTTGGTCGGGGTGAAGAGATTCACCGTCGTGCCCAGGAAGTAGACCGCGTTGAGCAGCGTGGAGATCGCAACCGCGATGAGCACAAGGCCCATGTGGCGGCCGCCCACGTCAATGGCAGCCTGCACCAGCGTAACCTTCGTCATGAAGACGCTCAGCAGCGGCACGCCGACCAGATTGATCGCGCCCAGCGAGAACGCCAGCGCCAGCATCGGGCTGTGATAGAACGCGCCGCGCAGATGCTTGCGCAGATGCGTGCCGCCGCAGGCGTCGTCCATCTCCGCGCAGGAGACGAACAGCATGGACTTGGTCGCAGCATGCGCCGCGCAGTGCCACAGCGCGCAGATGATGCCGATCTCGCTGCGCAGGCCGATGGCCGTGAAGATATAGCCGATCTGCGCGACGGAGGAATAGGCGATCATCAGGCGGGTCGTCTTGGCGCGCACAGCGCTGACAGAGCCCATGATCATGCCCAGCATGCCCAGGATGAACAGGACGTCGAGAATGCCCATGGAGCAGATGACGTCGAAGCCGATCACGCGGACATAGAACTTGACCAGCAGGAAGATGTAGCCCTTCGACACGAGGCTGGAGAGCATCGCCGCGACGGACGGGGTCGCGTTGGAATACGTGCCCGGCAGCCACTTTTCAAACGGATACAGCGCGCTCTTGAGCGCCAGACCCACGGTCACCATCGCCACGACGATCGTCAGCGGGATCTTGTATTCGCCGCTTTGGGCGAGCGCGGCTACGCTTTCGCGGATGTTGACCATCAGCAGATGACCCGTGATGGAATAGAGAATGACAATGCCAAAGAGGAAAAGGCTCGAGCCGACGAGGTTCATCATCATGTAGCGAACGCCGGCGACGAGGTTGCGGCCCTTCTGGCGCATCATCGCCAGGCCCGCAGCCGCCAGGGTGTTGATCTCGATGAACACGTAGGCGGTGAACAGGTCGTTCGTGTAAACCAGCGCCTGCAGCGCCAGCAGCAGCAGATCCACCAGAATGCAGTAGATGTTGTACTTCGTGCTCTCGATCTCACGGATGGACGGCAGCAGGCCGCCGACGAACGAGAAGAGCATCACGAAGCAGAAGACCGTCATCATCAGCGCTTCCATCACGCCGATGCGGATCTCATTGCCCCACGGAGCCGGGAAGTGGCCCATCATGTAGGCGTAGCTTTCGCCCGTGCGCAGCACATACACCAGCACGCAGACGGTCATCGCCGTCACAACGGTGATCAGCGTCGTCGTCACCCAGATGGCCTTGCGCCTGCCGATCACGGAGGTAATCACAGCGGTGATCAGCGTCAGCAGGATGCAGAAAAACGGAAAATTCTGAACGAACTCCATCAGACCTCCTCCTTTCCTGCCAGCGCAATCATCTCATCGAGATTTAGGGTGTGATAGCGGTAGTACAGGCGCACCGTCAGCGCGAGCATCAGCGCGGTCACGGAGACGGAAACCACGATGCCCGTAAGCACCAGGCCCGCCGGAACCGGATTGATATACTTTTCGACGCTCTGCACGCCGTTTACGACGATCGGCGCGACGCGGCCCTCGATATAGCCCTGAGACGCCAGGAACAGGAAGATCGCCGCGTCCATGATGTCCATGCCGATGATCTTCTTGAGCAAATTCTTGTGCAGCAGCATGGTCGAGAAGCCGATGCAGAAGAGAATCACCGCTGCCGTCTCTTCATAATTGATCAAAAGAGGATGCATCTTACAGCTCTCCTTTCCTGAATACGGCGTAGAAGCAGTACATCGTACAGGTGACGATGAAGCCGACGCAGATGTTGAGCACCAGAATCAAGCCGCTGGAGAGAATCGCGCCCGGCGTGCCCAGCGGGATGATGCTGTGAATGTGGTTGGCGCCCGTGTAGAAGGAGTAGCACTTGCTGCATGCGTACGTCAGCAGCGCGGCGAGCACGATGCGCTGATAGAGCTTATAGGTGAAGAATCTGCGCATCTTCACAAAGCCGAATGCGGTGACATAGAGGATCAGGCCTGCGCCCATGATCGCGCCGCCGGAGAAGCCGCCGCCCGGGGAGAGATGGCCATTGAGCACGACGTATACGCCCAGCAGCAGCACGATCGGCACCAGGATGGTCGCCGTCTTCTGCAGGATGACGTCGTTCTTCGGCTCGTAATAGGTGTCGGAGTGCGGATTTAAGTCCATCGCCTGCGCCAGCTGGCTGTGCCTGGCGGAGTGCTTGTCCTTGCGCAGCAGGAACAGCACCACCATCGCCGCCGTGAACAGCACGCTCGACTCGCCCAGCGTATCGAATGCGCGGTAGTCCAGGATCATGCCGGTGACGATATTCACCGCGCCGGTCTCCTGCAGGCCCTTTTCGATATAGCGGGCAGAAACCTCGTTGTTAATCGGATGATTCGGATCGCCGAAATGCGGAAGCGCCGTCACCGTGTAGAGCAGCAGCATGATCATCATCGCGCACACGCCCACGCACAGCACATTGTACAGCGCGCGCACGAACGGCTTGCCCTTTTTCTCGGTCCAGTCGTTCATTGCCGCCTCAATGCGGCGCTCCTCGTCGAGCTCCTCCTGCGCCCAACGCTTTTCCGCCGGGCTGAGCTCCTCGATATCCGGCGCGGCGGTCTGCTCCTGCGCCGCCTCCATGGTGCGCTCGAGCCCGCCAACCTCGTCGTCCAGCCAGGCGTTCACCCTGGCAAAAAGCTTATTCTTCGCCATGATCGTCACCTCCGCGCTGCTCTTGAGCATGCTGCCTGCGGACCTCGTTGCGCGCGTCGATCGCATGGATCTTCTTGAGCGCAAGGAAGAACAGAAGGCTCGTCACGCCCGCGCCGACCGCAGCCTCGGTGATCGCCAGATCCGGCGACTCGAGCACGATCCATACGACGGACATGATCATGGAATAGGCCATATAGATGACGACGCTGGTGAGCAGATCCTTCGTCAGGCACACGGCAATCGCACACCCGATCAGAAACACCAGCATCAGCTGAACAATGATACTCATGCCTGCTCCCCCTTTGCCTCATTCTCAATCTCGCTGGGATCGATGCCTGCCGCAGCATACACGGCAGCCTCGGCCGCCTCACGCTCCTGCTTGAGCGTCGCCATATGCACATGCATGTACTCATCGCGCTGCTCGTCGGTGGTGATCTCCAGGCGGCACAGCAGATGGCTCGCCACCGGGCTGGACAGCCACCAGAACACCACGACCAGCAGGATTTTCAAACCCGAGAACAGGTCCGGCGCGCTGAGAGCAAAACCCAGCATGCACAGCGAGATACCCAGCGTATCGACAATGGCGGCGGCGTGCATGCGGTTGGCCGCATACTTGAATTTAAACATGCCGTACACGCCAATGCAGCAGAACACAAGGCCCGCAAGCACCAGCACCGCCGTCAGGAAAAAGCGAATCCATTCCATTACGCCTCGCCCTCCTCTTTCACAGCTTTTTCTGCCATGAGTTCTTCCTCATGCTTGCGCTCCTGATAGATGCCCGTATACACCTTACTGAGCAGGATGACCGCCAGGAAGCTGAGCATGGCGTAAACCAGCGCGATATCCGCCAGATAGCCTTCGCCCAGCAGCAGCACCGTCAGCGCCACCATGATGACCGTGAGCGTGCCGATCTGGTTGATCGCCAGAACACGGTCGGAGATGCGCGGGCCGCGGATGCAGCGCACAAGACACGCCAGCGCCAGCAGCGTCAGCACGCCCAGCGCAAAGCCCAGCAAAAGCTTATAAGCCAGATCAATGCTCATCTTTGCTCTCCTCCTGTACCTGATTTTCCTGCGCCTCGGTTTCCGGCGCGGCAGTTTCCTGCGCAGCAGTTTCCTGCGCAGCAGTTTCTGCAGCGACACTCTCCGGCGCGGCAGGCTCCTGTGCGGCAGTATCCTGCGCGGCAGCCTTCTCCGCGTCCTGCTTCATGTGCTTTTCTTCCATCTTCATGAGCTGCTGGACAAACACGCCGTCGTCCAGGCCATCGACCATCGCCGCATCCAGCGCATGCACCAGGAAGTGGTTGTCATGCAGATCGACGGTGATGGTGCCGGGGGTCAGCGTGATAGAATTGGCCAGCGCGACCAGATGACGGTTCTTCTTGAGTTCCACGTCAAACTGTACCAGCTGCGGCTCGGGCACAAATTCCGATCGGAGGATCATCTTCGAAACCGTCAGATTGGCCTTGATAATCTCCACGATCAGATTCACGCCATAACGCACGGCAGAGGGCACACGCATAAACAGCGCGATATCCACCTTCGGGCTGTAGCCCATGTACTTCCAGGTGAATGCATACGCCAGCGCGGCAAACACCAGGCCGAATACGCCGATTTCTGTCGTCCACCTGCCATTGAGGACGACCCAAAGCGCGAAGAAACAAATAAACATGGCAATCCTCCTGTTGACCGCAAAGATGACACACCTATTCACGGCCATAATCCACCATTTTTTATGGTCTCATTTTAAACCTGCATATCTGGATTGTCAATCGAATCACGGCATTTTAACGTGTTCTTTCGCATTCATACATCCTCTGACCTGCCGGCACAAAATACAGAAAGGACAGGGCATGACACCCTGTCCTTTTTTTGCTTTGTTTCTGTGTATCACACGGTCATTCCGCATTCCTCTTTGACCAGCGCCTGATAGGCGTCGCGGATGCGCGCGAATGTCTTTTCGTCCTTCATACCCACGGCCTTGCCGTCGATTTCCTTCACGCGGCAGGTCAGCGCACTGGAGCTGGAGAAGAACACCTCGTCCGCCGCCATGAGTTCATCCATCGTGAACGGCTCCTCGACCACCGTGATGCCCAGCTCATCGCAGATTTTGAGGATATGCGCGCGCGCAATGCCCGGCAGAATCAGATTATCGCACGGCGCGGTATGCAGCACGCCGTCCTTGAGGATATGAACGTTGGAATGCGAGCACTCCGTCACGCGCTCGCCGCGATGGAAGATCGTCTCATCGCAGCCGGCCTCCTCGGCGCGCTGGTTGGCGATGACCGCCGGCAGCAGGTTGATCGTCTTGATGTTGCAGTGCAGGAAGCGCGTATCCTCCATCGTGATGCACTTATACGCGCCGTAAACATTGCGCATGCCGTTGGGGCGCACCCAGGCCCAGATGCTCGGCGCGCCGTCCACGCCGCGATACGGGTGATTGCGCATGCCCACGCCGCGCGTGACCTGCCAATACACAAACAGCGAGTCGCCCTCGACCTGATCGACCAGGCCCTGCAGCATCTGCTTCATCTCTTCCTTCTCCATCGGGATCTCGATGTCGATGAGCTTTGCGCTGCGGTAAATGCGATCGATATGATCGTCAAAATGCATCGGGACATGGTTCACAGCGATGGTCGCATCGTACACGCCGTCGCCGAAATAGCAGGCGCGGTCGTTCATCGGCACCATCATCTCCTCGATGGGCGCGGTCTTTCCGTTATAGTAGGCAATGTTTTTCATAGGAAACGTCCTCCTTATGTATAAGGGGTTACGCCGGGCTGCCGCCCGGACCTGCCTGGGGATTTCATCCCCAGACCCCTTCTTCGCTTCGCGGCGGCTTTAAAGTCGACATCCAAGCTGCGCAATCGCGCAGCGCAATGGGTGCAGGGACAATGTCCCTGCCAGGGGTATGGGGACAGCGTCCCCATACGTTCCCTTATCGCACAGACGGCGACAGCGCTTTAACCTCTTCCATAGCCTCTTTCCACGCTGCATCCTGAATGCGCTTGATCAGCTGCGGATCGCGTCCGCCGACAGGCTTTCCGTCAATCTCGGTGATGCGGCAGCACAACGCGCTGCAGCTGGTGAAGAAGACCTCGTCCGCGTTCATCATTTCCTCAACGGTGAAGGGCTCCTCGATCACCGGGATGCCCATCTCATGGCACTGCGCGATGCGATGCGCGCGGGTGATGCCCGGCAGGATCAGGTTATCGCAGGGGGCGGTTTTCAGCTTTCCGTTCTTGAGGATATGCACATTGGAATGCGCGCACTCGGTCACACGGTCGCCGCGATGCAGGATCGTCTCATCGCAGCCCTTTTCCTCTGCCCGCTGGGTATAGATGACGCTGGGCAGCAGATTGAGCGTCTTGATGTCACAATGCAGAAAGCGCGTATCCTCCATGGTGATGCACTTGTAATCGCGATCCATGGGGTCGAGCACATCCGGCTTCACCCAGATCCACAGGCTCGGCTTGCCGTCGGCAAACCGATACGCATGGCCGCGCATGCCCACGCCGCGCGTCGCCTGCACGTAGACCATCTGATCCGGGCTGTCGACCTTTTTGCAGAAATCCAGCACCATCGCGCGCAGCTCGTCAAAGCCCATGGGGATTTCGATCTCGATCTTCCTGGCCGAGCGGTAAAACCGGCGCAGATGGTCATCCAGCTGCAGCGGCACATGCTCGACGGTGAACATCGCGTCATACACGCCGTCGCCGAAGTAGCTTGAGCGCTCATTCATGGGAATCATCATCTCTTCGATCGACGAGATTTTCCCGTTGTAATAGGCGATATTCTCCATGGTTTTTCCTCCTGCGGCGTTATGCTGTCTATCATACTCTTTTTGTGTATCTTTGTCAAACAGCATGCCGGCCTTCATATCCCTGTATACGACAAAAACCCCGCCCTTCCGGGCGGGGTTAGGTTCGTTAGTGCTTCTGATGGCTGCTGCTGCACTTGAGCATGAAGTGCTCATCGCACCATTCGTGATCCAGACCCTTGGAGATGCAGGTATAATGCCTGCCGCAGGATGCGCGATGGGTCTTACCGTTCTTGAGGACCTCGCCGCACTGGCTGCACAGCGGCACGCACACGCCCTCGCCATGCTTGCCGGAGCACTTGCCGCCGCCGCACAGATGGCACTTCGGATGGTCGCTGGCGCGCCAGACCTTGCCCTGCAGGTTGTAGTAGCACTGGCGATGATCGTTATTGCCGCAGGGCGCGTAGTGGCTGCCCAGGCTGTCGTCGCACACGAGCAGACCGCACATCTGGCAGGCGATATGCTCCTTGGAATCCTTGCACAGATAGGTCGCGCCGCAGCCGCCGTTCTCCGGATCGCAGACATGCTCTTCGTTCTGCTGGCACCTCTTATGCTGCGGTTCGGCGTTGCAGTATTCGTTCACATAAGCCGTATGGCCGTCTTCGCAGGCATAGTGGCCTTCGACGCCGCAGGCAGCCGGGCCATGGTCGCCCTTGCAGGCATAATGGCCTTCGATGCCGCACTCCGCCGCCGGATGCTCTCTGCCGTCGCAGTTGAAATGCTGCCACACACCGCAGGCCGCTCTGGTATGATCCAGGCCGTCGCAGCCGAAATGGCCCTTGATCCAGCAGGACTGCGGGCGGTTGTGATCCGCGCCGTCAAACTTTTCGTGGCCCGGAGTCTGGCAGGCCGGCTTGGTCGCGTCGTACGCCGCCAGCGCGCTCATCGGCAGCATGCTGCACAGCAGCATCAGCGCCAGCAGCAGAGACATGATCTTCTTCATCTGTTTTTCCTCCCGTTATTTTCTTCCATCAATTCGGAGACTCTTCAAACAGCTCCGGATGCGAATGGCTGTCGCACATCCACAGCTTGCAGCCCTTGACCGGGCAGCGCTCGTGGCGAGCGCGGGACGGCACACAGCCGTAATGACCGCACTCCATGATGTGATTCTCGTCGTGACGCATGTTCCTGCCGCAGGCCTTGCAGTCCTCGCCGCAGGTGTAATTGTCATGATCCTTACCGTTGCACTTCGCCTTGCCGCACCAGGCGCAGTACTGGTGATCCGCCCTGACGTGCTTTCTTCCGTTCATCGCATAGACGCACGGGCGGTGATTGGCATTGCCGCACGGGGTCTCATGGCCGCCGAGGGTACGGTCGCACCAGAGCAGGCCGCACATGCGGCACGCGGTATGCGCATTGGAATTGGAGCAGCGATAGGCGTCGCCGCAGCCGCCCTGCGCCGGATCGCAGTAGTGCTCCTGATCGCCCTGGCAGATCATATGCTGCGGAACGGCATTGCAGTATTTGCTCACAGGCTGATGCAGATGCGCGCGGCCCTCACAGGCATAGTGGCCTTCCACGCCGCAAACTGCCTCATCATGCGCCTTGCCGTCAGAAAGGCAGTGCCCGTCAAGGCCGCAGGCAGCCCGACCATGGGCGAGGCCGTCGCAGGCATAATGGCCCGCCGCGCCGCAGCCGCTTTCCCCATGCGTCCTGCCGTCGCAGTTAAAGTGGCCCCAATTGCCACACACAGCGCGGTCATGGTTCATGCCGTCGCAAGCAAAGTGACCCTTTACCCAGCAGGACTGCGGGCGGTTATGATCCACACCGTCGAACTTCTCATGTCCCGGCGTCTGGCAGGCGGGCTTGGTCGCGTCGTATGCCGCCAGCGCGCCCGAGGGCAGCATACCGCACAGCAGCGTCAATGCCAGCAGCAAAGACAAAATCCTCCTCAAGGTTTTCGCCTCCTCAAATATCACTTCCGGCAGGTCGTTTCCCGGAAATGAACCGCTTGCAGATATTATACAATTCGTATGCGCGCCATGTCAATAAATGCCAGCAGACCAGATGCGATTTAACAATTGATCGGGCGCATAAGGAAGAGGATGGCGCGTAAGCTCCTTGGATAGGCGCGAAGCGAAGAAGGGGGCGGGGACAATGTCCCCGAGCAGGTTTTAGGGCGGCAGCCCTAACGTTCCTGTGCGCGAAACGCCCGATCAGCAAGAATCTCAGAGGAGCCGAAGGCGACAATTGAGATTCCAGTATGCTTTGATAGGATTTCTGCACAAATGATCCGGCTGCGGCCGGGGATCTCATCCGTCAGTCCTTCGGACTGCCACCTTCCCCATAGGGGAAGGCAAATCTTGTTGGAATGTGTTTTTGAAATCAAAGATCCTTTTATCACCTGCTCAGTAAGTGGTCCTTCCCCTGTGGGGAAGGTGGCGCGGCGTCAGCCGTGACGGATGAGGTCCCGCCCGCAGGTGGCGTTCCTCAACTGAATAAACTGATTCTCCACTATACACCCAATCCCCTCGCGCAAGCCTGACAAGCACAAAAAAACCACTCTGAAAGAGTGGTTTCTTGCATCACCATAAGGTGACTAAGTGGAGGCGCCATCCAGATTCGAACTGGAGAGTGAAGCTTTTGCAGAGCTTTGCCTTACCACTTGGCCATGGCGCCGATATGGAGCGGTAGA
>SVGO01000150.1 GCA_015056305.1 Clostridiales bacterium
CCTCGCATGGTGAGGATAACGTCTCGATCCAAAGTTCATCATCCCTTCGGTTAGAATGTAGAAGTTTCGCCCAATCAGCGGCCTGAAAAGAAGTGGGACGCGCTGGGTTGAGGCGGCAGAGCAGAGGAGTGCTCTGCCCGCAAACAAAGAAAGAATAAGCGGATGGGAGAAACTCCCATCCGCTGAAGGGTTTAGTTCGTCAATCCGTCAACGGTCAACGGATTTGTGGGTATCTTAGTACTTACGCTCAGCGATGACGTCAGCAGCCTTCACAGAGACCTTGCCCTCGGCGTACTCGATGCCGCCGTCGATACAGAAGGCGCCCTCTTCCGGATGCAGCAGCTCGCGGGAGCCTTCCTCGCCAGCTTCGAGCTTCTTGATCAGCTCGGCAACGGCGTCGGCGTACAGCGGGTTGCACTCGATGGTGGCGTTCATTTCGCCAGCAACGATCGCGTCGAACGCGGCCTTAACGGAGTCACAGCCAACGATGACGATGTCCTTGCCCGGAACCTTGCCGGCGGCCTTGATGGCGTCGATGGCGCCCAGGGCCATGTCGTCGTTCTCCGCGAGGAGAACGTCGATATCTTCGTGAGCCTTCAGGAAGCTCTCCATGACGGCCTGGCCTTCAGCACGGGTGAAGTTGCCGGTCTGGGAAGCGATGACCTTGTAGTTCGGATACTGAGCCAGAATCTCGTTGATACCAGCGGTACGATCGGTCGCGGCGGCGGCGCCGGTGGTGCCTTCCAGGATCACGACGTTCACGTCTTCGGTGGTGTTCATGTAGTTGACGGTCCAGCGGGCCATGCGGCGGCCTTCCTCGACGAAGTCGCCACCGAACGCGCCGGCGTACTCGATATCAGCCATGCAGTCGGGCATACGGTCGACCAGGATCAGCGGGATCTCGGCCTCGTTGACTTCCTTCAGGACTTCTTCCCAACCGGTGGTAACCACGCCGGTGAAGAGGATGTAATCGACGCCCTGGGTGATGAAGTTGCGCAGAGCCTTAACCTGGTTTTCCTGCTTCTGCTGCGCATCGTCATAGATCATGTCCCAGCCTTCGGTCACGGCCATGCCGCGAAGGGAATCGGTGTTGGCAGTACGCCAGTCAGACTCCTGGCCGACCTGAGAGAAGCCGATGGTGAGGGCGGACGCGTTGGCGACGCAGCCGATCACGAGCACGAGGGCCAGAGCGAGGGTAAGGAACTTCTTCATAGATTTGCCTCCTATCTTTTTTTGAGTTCCATTTTTAGCAGACGATTTCGCCATGTCTGCTTCTTGTCTGTAAGAATACCATAACTTTGACAAAATGACAAGGGGATAAATCTACGAAACTGGCGAAACTGATGCTTAGAATCGTTGAAAAATGTACGGATGATACAAATACACGGTTATCTTTGATGAAAAGACATCAAGGATGGGGAAAGAACGGAATCCAGACCGGCTGATCCGTATAAAAAGGAAGCTACCGCAGACGCAGAAGGTGTGCTATAATAATTTACATCTACATTCTTTGATCTGGAGGGATACGATGGATATCAAGCAGTGTGTGAATGCCCTGAACATGCCTCTGCCCGAGGATATTCTCAAGCGTAAGTGGGCCGGCGATCTGGACGGCGCGATGAAGGCAATCGATATGCGCCTTGAACATGAGATGCCCGAGATGCTGCGCGCACGCCTTGTGTGCGAGAAGGAGAGGATCCGTCGTCTGCCCACGCAGTATCCCTGGAACAGAGCGCAGGCGCTGGAAAAGCTGCGCGAACTGATTCATATAGATGTTTCCGAGGAGGAGTTTGACCGCCTGGAGCTGTCCGGCTGGATGGATTTCGTCTATATAAATGGTGAAAAGCGATACTTTGTCCGTTTCCATCGCAGCATGCTCAAAAACGGTATGCTGGCCCATCTCACAGGCGAGAAGCCCAATCCGTCCCGTCCCTATCTGGACGCCATGATTGCTGAAATCAAGCAAAAAGGCGAAATGAAGCGCCGCATCACAATCAAGGCCAGCGCCGGCGTGGACGAAGAAGCCTTTGTGCCCGGCGAGTATCTGGTGCATCTGCCTTTCCCCGTAGAGGATGCGCAGCAGAGCGACGTTCAGCTCCTTGCCGGTGATCCCGATGGCATCGACGAACAGAAAGCGCCGGCGCGCACGGCATACTGGAGACGCACGCTGGAAAAGTGGCAGATGTTTGAGATGACATACAGCTATATCAGCCATATCCGCTATGCCGATCCGCTGCATCAGAAAGCGCCGGAAAAGCCGCTGTATCCTTCCTGTCCTGCGCCGTCGGAGGAGGATCTTATGGAAAGCGGCGCATATCTGCGCTTCACGCCTTATATGCGTGCCCTTGCGCACGAGCTGACGGACGGAGAAACCAGCGACGTGATGAAGGCCTGGCGCATCTATGAATTTGTGACCACGAAGGTGAATTATACCTTCATGCGCGATTACTTCCAGTTCGACGATCACGGCGAGTACTGCGCGGTGAACCTCAAGGGCGACTGCGGCCTGCAGGCGCTGACGATGATCATCCTGTGCCGCATTGCGGGCATTCCGGCGCGATGGCAGAGCTGCATGTCCATCGATGAGGATTATATCGGCGGACACGACTGGATGCAGTTCTATCTGGAAGGCTGGGGCTGGCTCTTTGCCGATCCCAGTTACGGCGGCGGCGCATACCGCGCGGGCAGCCCGGAGCGCCATGAATTCTATTTCGGCAATCTTGATCCCATGCGCATTGCGGCCAACCGCGCCTATCAGGCGGATATGAAGCCTGTCAAGCAGGCGCTTCGCGTGGATCCGTTTGACAACCAGAGCGGCGAAATCGAGCGCGCGGGCGCTGAGCTTCCCTTCACCATGCGCCAGCTGTGCGGCGATGTGGAAATGATCGCCTGCGAGAATCTCTAAATCTGCATTTGGATATTTTGCTGGTGCAGCAGGATTATGAAAATAACCGAAATTGCTGCGCTTTGAGAGAATAAACTTGTGAAAAATGAAATTCTTCACAGGATAAGATTGCATTTTTTGCTAAAGTATGATATCGTAGCAAAATACCAGCTGTTTTTTGCTGGAGAATATTGAAAAGGGGGACCTCATCATGAAGAAGATCATGGCGTTTGTGCTGTGCATGGCGATGGCCATGAGCATGGCTATCATGCCTGCTGCTGCGGATAATGCATACCGCACGCTGTATTCTGGTGAAATCACTTCTCTGAACTATCTGACGACCGCGACCACCAACGAGTTTGCGCTGGCGGCCAACGTCATCGACACCCTGGTTGAGTACGACAAGTATGGCCAGGTGCAGCCGTCTCTGGCCG
>SVGO01000053.1 GCA_015056305.1 Clostridiales bacterium
GTAGTCCAGCAGCACGGCCACGGAGATCTCGCCCTGGTTGAGCATGGTGATGGTGTTGTTGGCGGAGGTGTAGGTGTTCACGACGTTCGGCTTGAGCTCGGCCAGCTTGGCAAAGATCGCCTCATCGTCCACGCCCGGAACGAGGCCGAAGGTCTCGGCGGTGGCGAAGTAGAACATCGGGCCGGTGGTGGCGGTCATGTCCGGGATCGCGATGCTGTCTTCCAGCTCCGGATTCCACAGATCCGCGAAGGACTTGATCTCGACGTCGCAGTATGCGCTGTCATAGACGATGCCCAGGCGGTTGAAGGTGTAGGCCGGGCCGTACTCGGCGCCCATCGGCGCGCGGGCGGACTCGTAAATGCCCTCCAGGTTGGTCAGCTTGGCGCTGTCGATGGTATCGATGCAGCCGGCGTCCAGAAGCTGCTTGACGAACATATCGCCGATGACGACGACGTCATAGTCTTCCGGGGACTCGGTGATCTTGGTCACGCGCTGCGCGTTGCCGGCGGCGTCAACGATGATCTCGCAGCCGGTCATTTCCATGAACGGATCGTAGATGTTCTTCTGGAGCAGCTCGCCGTTGAAAGCGAAGTTGGAGACGACCAGGGTCTGGCCCTCGTAGGGCTTCTCGGCCACGGCGCAGGCAAGGCTCATCACCAGCACGAGCGCCACGATCAGGGAGATAATCTTCTTCATTGTCTTGTCCTCCTGAGCAAATTAGTCGATGAGAATAATCTTGTTTGCCGCCAGCGAAAGGGTAACCGTCTCGCCAACGGGGAAAACCTGCGTCTGATCCGTGCTGACCACGAATTCGCCCACGTCCGTCATGACGTTGAGCTGGTTGTGCTGGCCCAGGAACGTGGAAACCATCACGCGGCCCTCGATCGCGTTGGGTACATCGGCGCCCGCCGCATGCACGCTCACATCGCCCGGGCGGATGCAGCCCTTGCACTTGCCTGCTGCATGATCCGTGCCGGTCGTGATCCTCGCGCCATTCTTGGCCTTGAACTCGCACGCGCCCGTGCGCTCGAGATCGAAGAAGTTTTCAAAGCCGACAAAGCGCGCGATAAACTCGGTCTTGGGCTTGTTGTAAATCTCGCTCGGGGTGTCCATCTGCTCGATGACGCCCTTGTTCATGATCGCAACCTTGTCGGAGATGGCGAAGCACTCCTCCTGATCGTGGGTGACATAGATCGCGGTGAAGCCCAGCTCCTGCTGCAGCTTGCGGATTTCCACGCGCATCTTCACGCGCAGCTTCGCGTCCAGGTTGGACAGCGGCTCGTCGAACATGAGCAGGTCGGGCTTGATGACCAGCGTGCGGGCAAGCGCGACACGCTGCCTCTGCCCACCAGACATCTCGCGCGGGAAGCGATTCTCAAAACCTTCCAGATCGACGACCTTGAGGATATGCAGCACTTCCTTCTTGATGGTTTCCTTGTCCATCTTGCGCATCTTCAGGCCGAAGGCCACGTTGTCAAACACGGTCAGATGCGGGAAGAGCGCATAGCTCTGGAAGACGAAGCCGAAATTGCGCTTGTGCAGCGGCACCTTGGTGTAGTCCTTGCCGTTGAAGATGATCTGGCCGTCCATCGGCTCGGAGAAGCCCGCGATCAGGCGCAGGCAGGTGGTCTTGCCGCAGCCGGAGGAGCCCAGCAGGGAGACGAACTCGCCCTTCTCGACGCTGATATTGAAATCCTTGAGGATGATGTTCTGGTCGTAACCGGCGGTGATATTCTTGAGTTCAAGCAGTGCCACGTTGTTTTCCTCCTTACGCCATCGGGTTGATCTTGCGGCTGACGGAATTGAATACGCTGGAGATGACCATCGTGACCACAATCATCACGACCGCCACGACCGACGCCTGTGTCCAGTCTCTCAGGCTCATCGCATACTGATAGACCATCGTCGCCAGCACGCGCGTATCGGTGCCGCCCAGCAGCTGCGGCGTGGTGTACGCCGTCATGCAGCCGGTGAACACGAGCACGCTGCCCGTCACCAGACCGGAAATGCTCAGCGGGAAAATGACACGGAAGAACGATTCCAGCTTCGAGGCGCCGAGGTTGCCCGCCGCCAGCGTCAGATCATCAGGGATATTGTCCATCACGCCGATGAGCGCAAGGATCATCTGCGGCAGGAACAGCTGCACGAAGCCGACCGTCATGGAGAACTCGTTGTAGAGCAGGTCCTGCGGCTTGGCAAACAGGCCGCTCCAGACCAGGAAGTTATTGACGATGCCGCGCTTGCCCAGGATAACCATCCAGCTGAAGGAGCGGACGACCGGGCTGGTGAACATCGGGAACACCGCAAACGCCATCATCATGCCCTTATGACGGGAATACTTGCTGATATAATATGCCGTCGGATAGCCCAGCAGCGCGCACATGAACGTGCTCAGCAGGCTCAGACGGATCGAACGCGCAAACGTCTGCTGGAAATACAGATCCCCAAACAGCTTGAAATAAGACGAGAACGAAAAGGACTGCTCCGGGAAAAAAGACGTCAGGCACAGAGAAAACAGCGGGACCAGCATAAACATGGTCACAAACAGCGTGCCAGGCAAAATGAGCAGCAGCCAAATCCAATTCTTTCCGCGACTCACCGATAGTTCATTCCTTTCCGCATCGCAAATGTTCGGTATTATGACAATTCATTGTATCATGTTGACTAAATAAAGTCAATTGAAGAAAGAAAAAGTCCGGAAAATCGCCGAGGATTCTCCGAACTTTGACAGAAATGACGAACGGGGACGTTTGGGGACGCCGTCCCCAAACCCCTGGCAGGGACATTGTCCCTGCACCCGTCTTCGCTTCGCGGCGGCTTTAAGCCGCTTGCCTTCATGCGTTCTTATTCTGCAACAGCCGCTTCAGAACACATATCAGGCTCCCCTGAAAGGGGAGCTGGCGGCAACGCCGCCTGAGGGGTTTTAAATAATATCCGCATACTCCGCCGCAGATTCCATGAACGGCTTCATCTGCATCGCCAGCCTCGCGCGCAGGCCCGGCAGGTCGGTGCGGGTCAGACGTCCGCCGCGCACGCGGATCTCGCCGCTGGCCATGACCACGTCCACGTTGGAGGTGTTCGCGCAGTACACCAGCGCGGAATACGGATTGTAGGTCGGGAACATGTTCGCGCCCTCGATGGACACGAGCACCATATCCGCGCGCATGCCGGGCTTGAGCATGCCGATCTCCCGCTCGGCGTGCAGCGCCTTCGCGCCGCCGCGCGTGGCCAGCGCCACGATATCGCGTGCCGGGAACAGGCTGCGGTCGCGGTTTTCGTTCTTATGGAAATTGGCGAACAGGCGCATCTGATCAAACAGATTGAGCGTATTGCCCGAGGACGGGCCGTCCGTGCCCAGGCCCACCGGCACGTTCGCCTCCAGCAGCGCCTTCACGGGCGCGACGCCCTTGCCTGCCTTGGTGTTGCTGGCAATGCAGTGCGCGACGCTCGCGCCGTTTCTGGCCAGGCGCTCGGCGTCCTCCGGGGTAACATGGATGCAGTGCGCCGCCAGCAGATGCGGGCTGACCGTTCCGATGGAATCCATATAGGAAAGCGGCGTATGGCCCATATCCGCAAAATGCTTCATCTCATAGTCCATCTCGCTCACATGCAGCGTCATCAGCGCGCCATACTGCACAGCCATGTCGTGCGCGCGGCGCAGCGCAGCCTCGTCGCAGGTGGTCGTGCCGTGCGGCGCGAGGATCGGATGGATCAGGTCGTCGTTGTAGTACTGCTGCAGAATCTCCTTGGCGATCTCAAAGCCGCCGTAGGGCTTGCCCGGGGAGTCGCAGGTGCTCTGGCCGATGATCGTCTCGCCCAGATAGCCGCGCATGCCCATCTTTTTGCACGCGCGCACGACCTCGTCTTCAAAGTAATACATATCCACGAACGTCGTCACGCCCGCCAGCAGCATTTCGGCAATGCCGTAGAGCGCGCCCAGATACACCAGCTCCCGCGTCATCGCCTTGTTCTCCAGCGGGAACAGGAAGCGGCGCAGTCTGTCGGGACAGTCGTCGCCCATCGTGCGGAACGGAATCATGGACGCATGGCAGTGCGTGTTGATGAAGCCGGGCAGCAGAATGCCGCCGCGCGCATCAATGCGCTCGTCGCATTCACCGGGATACAGGCCCTCGCCCATCGCTTCGATATTCTTTCCGTTGACCAGCAGCCAGCCGTCGCGGATCTGCGTGAAATCGTCATCCATGGTCAGGATCCACGCATGTTCAAAAACCTTCTTCATATTGAAATAAACCTTCTTCTTTCTCTTCTGGAAACTATTTGAGCACGTCCATCGCCGCCGCGCAGAATACCTGCACGCCCTTTTTCAGTACGCTCTCGTCAAAGTCGAATTTCACCGTGTGCTGCGCGCCCGCCATCGGCGTCGTCACGCGCATATAGGTCGCCTGGCCGCCCTTCTCCTGCACGCGGTTCATCATCACGGAGATATCCTCGCTGCCCCAGTTCTGGGCGTTTTCGACGCTGCTCACCGTCAGGTGCGGCAGATCGCGCCGGACGACGTCCGCGATGCGCCTGAGCAGCGCTTCGTCGCTGTGCTGGCCTTCGGCCTCGCCCATCTTGGTCATCGACACCTCGCAGCCATGCATCATCGCCGCGCCGCGGCAGATGTCCTCGGCGGATTTGGCCACAAAGCTGTTGATCTCGGTCGTCTCGCCGCGCACCTCGATCTGCATAATCGCCTCGTCGGCGATCACGTTGCGGCCCGTGCCCGCGTGCAGCGTACCGACATTGATGCGGCTCTGCCCCTCGCTGTGGCGCGGAATCGCATGCAGCGCAAGCACGGCGCTGGCCGCCGCCAGCAGCGCATTCTTGCCCTTCTCCGGATAGCCGCCGGCATGCGCGGCCAGACCGGTGAATTTCACATCGTATTTCGTCGTGGCCAGCGAGCCGTATGTACCCGGGGTCACGTCGCCGTCGTCAAGGCTGTCCGTCGGCGCGACATGCGAGCCGATGAACACATCGACATCGTCAAGATGTCCGGCCGCTACGATGGCCTTCGCGCCGCGCGCGCCCTCCTCGCCCGGCTGCAAGATCAGCTTCACCGTACCGTGGAGCACATCCTTCAGCTCAGCGAGGATCTTCGCAACGCCCAGGCCGATGGCCGCGTGCGCGTCATGGCCGCAGGCATGCATCCTGCCCGGGATCACGCTGGCAAAGCCCTCCCTCGTCGGGCGGTGGGTATCGTCCTGCCATTCCTGCATACCCAGCGCGTCGATATCAAAGCGCATGCCGACGGTCGGCCCGTCGCCGCACTTGAGAATGCCTATCACGCCTGTGAAGCCCTCGCGCATATCCTGCGTAAGATACGCTTCCTCGCAGCCATGCTCCAGCACGCGCGCAAGGTGCGCCTGCGTCTCCCTTTCAGAGGGCACGCCCATGCGCGCCGCCTCCAGGCAAAGCGCGCGGCCTGTGATCACCTCGTAGCCCATCTGTGTAAGCTCCTTGGCGATCAAGGCGCTGGTGCGCATCTCCAGCCAGCCCGTCTCGGGAAACCGGTGCAGGCTGCGCCGGATATCCGTCATATATGTCTGCAGCGCATGGCTGCGCGCAATCATCGTCTCCATCGGATTCATGACCGGA
Source organism: Clostridiales bacterium (assembly GCA_015056305.1). Lineage (GTDB taxonomy): Bacteria > Bacillota > Clostridia > Christensenellales > Aristaeellaceae > Ventricola. The sequence goes on from SVGO01000053.1 coordinate 5,599, forward strand.
AACCTCCGCTTCACGCAGATTATGCCATACTCCACCGCGCTTTATCCGGGTATAGTACGACAAAATGATCATATCACAATTGACGCAAACCTTCAAGCGTCGTATACTCATAATACACACTCTATTAATGCAAAACCGAGAGGTATCACCATGAAAAACGTGCTCGTTATCGGTTCCACCTGTGTGGACGTCATTCTCCGTGTGGATCATCTGCCCAGAACGGAGGAGAATATTCATCCCGAATCCCAGCGTTTTGCGATCGGCGGCTGCGCCTACAACGTCGCCAACATCCTCGGTCGCGCCGGCGCGAATATGACCTTCGTCACGCCTGTGGGCCGCAAGGGTGTGTTCGGCCCGTTTGTGCGCGAGGCGCTCAAGGATCAGGGCTTTGCGACCATGATCGATCTGCCCGAGGAGCAAAACGGCTGCTGCTACTGCTTCGTCGAGAAAAATGGCGAGCGCACGTTTGCCTCCGTGCACGGCGCGGAGTACACGTTCGATCCCGCGTGGATGGCGCCTTACGAGGGGAAATCCTTCGACTACGGCTATGTCTGCGGCCTTGAAGTCGAGGAGCGCACGGGCGAGAAGCTCGTTTCCTGGCTGGAAACAGCGGATATCGGCACGCTCTTCTATGCGCCGGGCCCGCGCGGCGTGCGCGTCAGGAAGGAGCTGACCGACAGGCTCTATGCGCTGCATCCCGTGCTGCACATCAACAGCAGCGAGGCAAAGGCGCTCTCCGGCTGCGACGATCTGGACGACGCGCTGCGCGAGCTCAATCGCCGCACGGACAACACCGTCATCGCGACCATGGGCGCAGACGGCGTGCGCTGCCTGGAAAACGGAGCGCTCTATACTGTCGCCGGCAAGAAGGCCGACCTTGTTGTGGATACCATCGGCGCAGGCGATTCGCATGCCGGCGCGACGCTTCTGGGTCTTTGCCGCGGCATGCCGCTTGAGATAAGCCTCGCCATGGCCAACGGCGTATCCGCTGCTGTTGTGCAGACCAGCGGCGCGACGCTCTCCGACGAGGATTTTGCCCGCGTAATCCCCGCTCTTTGATTGTTTATTTTTTCCTGCCCGCCGGGATGCATCATCTGTACCCCGGCGGGCATCATAATGCCCGGGGAGCCGAATCGATCATTCGGCCCGGACCCCTCTTTTTCGGTCGCGTCTGCCTTCGTCATGATCGCAGCTCCGCCCGGAAAAAACGGCCGGGCGGAGCATGCGCAGCAGCAGGCTGCGCAAAGCATCTCTCCCCTTTCATAGCCGGAGGCCGCAGAAGGAATCGCTGCGGCTTCTGTGCTTTTTGGACAAGCCACAAAACAGGAATTATTCCCCGCGCGACGCTTAACAAACGGGCCAAAAGTGCTATAATGGGGGTGTTTCAATATGCACTAGGAGAAAAAGCATGTCTCGCATTTCTAATCGCCGTACCATGGATATGACGCAGGGGCCGCTGCTGACGCAGGTGCTGCTCTTCGCCCTGCCGATCATGCTTTCGGGCATCCTGCAGCTGCTCTTCAATGCCGCGGACACCATCGTCGTCGGCCGCTTTGCCGGCAATCTGGCGCTGGCAGCCGTCGGCTCCGTCGGCTCGCTCAACAACATGATCATCAGCCTGTTCATCGGCCTGTCCGTCGGCGCGAACGTGCTCGTCGCCCGCTATACAGGCTCGCACAGCGATCGTGCTGTCAGCGAAACGGTGCATACCTCCGTGCTGCTGTCCATCATCGGCGGTTTCCTGCTGATGATCATCGGCATTGTGCTCGCGCGTCCGCTGCTTGAGCTGATGGGCTCGCCGGAGGACGTGATCGACCTGGCCGTGCTCTATGTGCGCATTCTGTTCATCGGCATGCCTGTGCAGATGCTCTATAATTTCTGCGCCGCGATCCTGCGCGCCGTGGGCGATACCAAGCGCCCGCTGTATTTCCTGACGATCGCCGGCGTGATCAACGTGGTGCTGAATCTGATCTTTGTCATCGCGCTGCACATGAGCGTGGCAGGCGTTGCGCTGGCGACGATCATCTCCCAGGCCGTGTCCGCCTGGCTGGTCACGCGCTCGCTGATGACCATGGACGGCCCGACGCGCCTGAATATCCGCCGCCTGCGCATCTATCCCGGCAAGCTGATGGAGATCATCCGCATCGGCCTGCCCGCCGGTATCCAGTCCTCGGTCTTCTCGCTCTCCAATGTCGTCATCCAGTCCTCGGTCAACAGCTTCGGTTCGGTCGTCATCGCCGGCAACGCCGCCTCTGCAAACGTGGGCAACTTTGTCTATCAGGCGATGAATACGTTCCATCAGGCCATCACCTGCTTCGCCGGGCAGAATACCGGCGCGCGCAAACCACGCCGCATCCTCTCCGCTATCAAGGTCTGCCAGTTCTGGGCGATCTGCTTCGGTCTGCTGCTGGGCATCCTCTCCTGCGTATTCGGCGAGCCGCTGCTCGCGCTCTATTCCTCCGATCCCGCCGTCATTAGCGCCGGCATGGAGCGCCAGCTCATCGTCTGCGCGCCGTATTTCCTGTGCGGCATGATGGACGTGATGACCGGCGCGCTGCGCGGCATCGGCTATTCGCTGCTGCCGATGATCGTGTCCATACTCGGCGCGTGCGCGTTCCGCATCCTGTGGGTCATGACCATCTTCGCCGCCCGGCCGACCATGCAGTGCCTGATGCTCTCCTATCCGGTCTCCTGGCTGCTGACCTTCGCAGTGCTCGTCTTCTTCTTCCGCGTCATCTGGAAAAAGCGCTTCTCGCTCCTGTTCACGCCGGAGGAGCTGGCGCGGGAGTAACGGGGGACGTTGGGGCCGCAGGCCCCAAACCCCGCTCGGGGACATTGTCCCCGAACCCCTTTTTCGCTTCGCGGCGGTTTAAAGCAAGAATAGAATAAAATCGGACGCAGGAAATATCCTGCGTCCATTATTTTTGATTGTCTTCTTAAAACAACCGCGAAGCGGAGAAGGGAGTTTGAGGGATGAAATCCCTCAAGCAGGTTTTAGGGCGGCAGCCCTAACGTTCCCCAACGTCCCCATCGTCCCCCGTCACTCCATGCTCGCGATCGCTTTTTTGAACTGGCTTCTGAAGAGCAGCGCCGTGAACGAAACGGCGAGGAAGTCGGCAATCGGCTCGGCCAGATAGACGCCCATAGTCTTGTCGGAAATGATCATAGGTGTCAGATAGATCAGCGGGAGGAGCAGAACGAACTTGCGCATGACGGCGACGATGATCGAGGACTTGGCGTAGCCGATGGCCACGAAGGTCATCTGGCAGGCGATCTGGATACCAAACATGAACAGCACGCCGCAGTAGACGCGAAGCGCGCGGGCTGCGAAGGCGAGCAGCTCGGGCTCGGCGGTAAAGATCGAGGCGAATGCCTGCGGGAAAAGCTGGATGAGCAGCCAGAGCGAAACAGAATAGATCAGGCTGACCGTGAGCAGCAAGCGGAAGGTCTGCCTGACACGGGAAACATTGCGCGCGCCGAAATTGAAGCTGGTAATCGGCTGCGCGCCCTGAGAAAGGCCCTGCAGCGGCAGCATCGCAAACTGCATCACGCTGGTGAGGATCGTCATCGCACCGACGGCCACGTCGCCGCCGTAGCGCAGGAGCGAGGAATTGAAGCACACGGAAATCACGCTCTCGCTGGACTGCATGATAAACGGCGCAGCGCCCAGCGCAATGCACGGCAGAACGATCTCCTTCTTCACGCGGATATTCTCGCGCCGGATGCGGATGGTGGATTTCTTCGAGCACAGGAACGAGACCACCCAGACGCAGCTCACGCCCTGGGAGAGGATCGTCGCCAGCGCCGCGCCGCGTACGCCCATGTCCAGCGCGAAGATGAACAGCGGATCCAGCGCGATATTGAGCACAGCGCCGATGAGCACGGTGAGCATGCCGACCTTGGCAAAGCCCTGCGCGGTGATGTAGGCATTCATCGAGAGCGTCAGCTGAACAAATGCCGTGCCCAGCGCATAGATGCTCATGTAATCTGCCGCATAAGCAATCGTGTTCTCGCTCGCGCCGAAGGCCATGAGCATCGGCTCAGCAAAGAGAATCAGCAAAAGCGTCATGATGACAGAGACGATCGCCTGCAGCGTGAAGCAGCCGCCCAGCGTGCGTTCCGCCGCATCATGATTGCCCTGACCCATGAAGATCGACGCGCGGGGCGCGCCGCCCGCGCCGATCAGCGCGGCAAAGGCGGACACGAACATGATGATCGGCATGCATACGCCCACGCCCGTCAGCGCCAGATTGCCGCCGGAGGGCATGTGGCCAATGTAGATGCGGTCCACGATGTTGTAGAGCATATTGATCAGCTGCGCGGCAACCGTGGGCACGGACAGGCGCAGCAGCAGCCTTCCGATCGGCTCCGTGCCCAGAAACGCGTTTTTCTGCATGATAAGCCTTCTTTCAGGACGAATTTTCGCAAACATGACTTATCTTATCGCCGACGAATGCGTTTGTCAAGGATGGCAAATGTCGGGTCAGGATTGAATTGCGGCAGGATGTGTGCGATAATCGTAAAAAGGGAGGTGCCATGCATGGAGCAAACCGCTGCGCTGCAGGCCATGGTGGACAAGGCGAAGCGCATTGTGTTTTTCGGCGGCGCAGGCGTGAGCACGGCGTCGGGCATCCCGGATTTCACGGGCGCAGGCGGGCTCTACCGGCAGACATACGGCGATCTCACGCCGCAGATGATGCTCAGCCAGTCGTTTTTCTATCTGCACCCGGATCTGTTTTATCGGTTCTATCGCGAGCATATGCTCCATCCGGATGCAAAGCCCAACGCCGCGCACAGAAAGCTCGCCGCGCTGGAACGCGCGGGCAAGCTCAGCGGTCTGGTGACGCAGAATATCGACGGACTGCACAGACGCTCGGGCAATCGGCTCGTCTATGAACTCCACGGCAGCGTGCATGAAAACCGCTGCATCGAGTGCGGACGGATTTACGGACTGGACTATATCCTGCATACGCAGGGCGTGCCCAAGTGCGAATCCTGCGGCGGCGTGATCAAGCCATCCGTCGTGCTCTACGGCGAGGGACTGGATCACTATGTCTCCACCGGCGCATGCCGCGAGATCTCGCGGTGCGATCTGCTCATCGTCGCGGGCACGAGCCTGACGGTCGAGCCGGCGGCGTCGATGCTTTCCTATTTCCGCGGCGGAAGCCGCAGCATGGTCGTCATCAATAGGGATGAAACGCAGGCGGATGCACGCGCGTCGCTGGTCATCCACGACGATATTGAAAAAGTGATGAACGCAATTGCCATAAACGGCATTTGAATCCGCACGGAATTATGGTATGATAGGATTATCAATTGCGTACTAAAGGAGCATGCTTTATGGGTATCTTGGTCATCGGCGCGGCATTCGTGGACATCAAGGGCTTCCCGCAGGACAACTATATCCCCAACGGACGCAACGTGGGACGCGTGGAATACATCCACGGCGGCGTGGCGCGCAATGTCGTGGAGGATATTGCCAATGTGGAACTGAGGCCGACGTATCTGGGCATCGTGGACGATACGCCCATGGGCGACGCCGTCATCAAAAAGCTGCGCAATCACAAGGTCAACTGCGATTATGTGATGACCATTCCGGATGGCATGGGCACGTGGCTGGCCGTGTTTGACAACAACGGCGACGTCGCAGGCTCCATCTCCAAGCGTCCGAACATGCTGCCGCTGGTCGATCTGCTCAAGGAGAAGGGCGACGAGATCTTCTCCCAGGTTGATTCCGTCGTGCTGGAGTGTGATCTGGACAAGGCGCTGGTCAAGAAAGTGCTCGAGCTTGCCAAGAAGCACGACAAGAAGCTCTTTGCGCTGGTTTCCAACATGAGCCTGGCGGCGGAGCGGCGCGATCTGCTCAAGCAGTTTGACTGCTTCATCTGCAACAAGCAGGAAGCGGGCATGTTCTTCTTTGACGACTACATGAATGCAACCCGCGAGGAAATGCGCGACATCCTCGCCGAGAAAGTGCAGCAGGCGCAGATCCCGGCGATGGTCGTCACCCTCGGCGGCGACGGCGCGGTCTATGCCGATATGCAGGGCTTAAAGGGCCACTGCCCGGCCATTGAGGTGCAGGTGAAGGATACCACGGGCGCGGGCGATGCGTTCTGCGCGGGCGTGTCCATCGGCCTCACCTACGGCAAGAGCCTGCCCGAGGCCATCGACATCGGCGCCCAGCTGGCGGCGTCCGTGATCACCTCCAGCGAGAATGTCTGTCCGCGCTTCCTGCCCAGGGAGTTGGGGCTTGATATCGAGGTGGAGGACTAATACTCATCTCAAATTAATCTGTTCCGACAGAAAAGAAGAATACGTTGGGCTGCCGCCCAAACCCGCCCGAGGGATGTCATCCCTCGGACTCCCTTCTTCGCTTCGCGCATATAGAACATTTTAATCCGAGAATAGTATAATCCATATACAAAAGCGAGAGAGGCTTTCCTCTCTCGCTTTTATCCTTGTTTAGACCTGACGATAGGTCTCCAGGAATTTCGCCATGCGGCCCATCGCATCGCGCAGCTCATTGGCCTTGGGCAGCATGACCAGGCGGAAGTGATCCGGTTCCGGATAGTCAAAGCCGCTGCCCGGCACCACGAGGATGCGGGTGGCATGGAGCAGATCCTGCGCAAACCTGCGGTCGTCGGTGATGCCGAACTTTTTGGGATCGAGCTTCGGGAAAAGATAGAACGACGCGTTGTTCTTCACATAGGAAAGGCCGGGGATCGTATCGAGCACCTCACAGGTCGCCGCGCGCTGCTCGTAGATGCGTCCGCCCGGGCGAACCATGGCGTGCGGGGTTTCCATATCGGCAAGCGCTGCCGGAATGACCAGCTGCGCAAGCGCATTGGCGCAAAGGCGCATGCTGGTGAGCTGCACAATGCCGCTGCGATACTGGATGCGATGCTGGCGCGGACCGCTTAAAACCATCCAGCCGCAGCGATAGCCGCACAGCGAATGGGACTTCGACAAGCCGTTCATCGTCACCACGATCAGATCCGGCGCAAGAGACGCGGTGGAGACATGCTCCAGCCCGTCCATCACCAGCCGGTCATAGATCTCGTCAGAGAAGACGATCAGGTTGTGCTGGCGTGCCACCTCGAGCATGTCGTAGAGCACCTGCGTGTCATAGAGCACGCCGGTGGGGTTGTTCGGGTTGATGATGACCATGGCGCGGGTGCGGCTGGTGATCTTGCTGCGCAGATCCTCCACGTCCGGATTCCAGCCGGACTGCTCGTCGCAGCGATAATACACCGGGGTCGCGCCGGTCAGGCGGATGGTGTTGGACCAGAGGGTGTAGTTCGGCGTGGGAATGAGCACCTCGTCGCCGGGATCGAGCAGCGGCATCAGCGCGAAATTGACCACCTCGCTCACGCCATTGCCGATGAACACATCTTCGGGCTCGACGTCCTCGATACCCTTGGAAATGCAGTAGTCGATAATGGCCTGACGCGCGGCGGGCATGCCCTGAAAATCGCAGTAAGGGACGGCCTCCTCGGCACGGCCCTCCAGCGCAGTGCGGATGCTCTCGGGCAGCGGAAAGCCAAAGGAAGCGGGATTGCCGGTATTGAGCTTCATCACGTCCACGCCCTGCTTGGCGAGCTTGAGCGCTTCGCGGTAGAGCGGGCCGCGGATATCGGAATGGACATGTTCCATGCGGTCGGCGAGTTTGATCATGGAGAACACCTCAGATGGATAAAATGAATATATACATAGAATAACTGTAAGAAAAAGACAACGTTGCTATTGTATCACAAATCCGAAGAAATGCAAGCATTTTGCAGGAAATCCTGCGTTTTGAAAGTTGCCGTTTGAAATCCTGCAAAATGAGAAATAGAGCATCCAATTCATGCGAATTCTGTGAACATTTTCATGTGTATTTCATCTTCTTCGCGCATCCTGTATGATATAATATGGAGAAAGAAGGTGATGCTATGCGGATACTGATCGCCGAGGACGACCGCCTGACGGCGGATACGCTGGCCAAACGGCTGAAGGAAGAACACTATGCGGCAGACGTGTGCTATAACGGTACGGATGCGCTGGACTATCTGCTCAGCGCAGACTATGATGTGGCCGTGCTGGATATCATGATGCCCGGCATGGACGGCATTGAGGTGCTGCGCCGCCTGCGCGAGGCAGGGCGGCATACGCCCGTACTGCTGCTGACGGCGCGCGACGCGGTTTCTGATCGCGTGAACGGACTGAATGCAGGGGCTGATGATTATCTGGTGAAGCCCTTTGCCTACGAAGAGCTTTCGGCGAGGCTGCGCGTGCTGACCCGCCGCAGCAAGCAGACCAGCAACCGCTTTTCGATTGCAGACCTGATCGTGGACTGCGATACGCGCACGGTCACGCGCGCAGGAAAAAATATCGCGCTGACCAGCAGGGAATTTGCATTGCTGGAATACATGATCCGCAACAAGGGGCATGTACTCTCCCGCAGCCAGATTACCGAGCATGTCTGGAGCTACGAATACGAGGGCGCGTCGAATATGATCGACGTGTATATCCGCAATCTACGCAGAAAGATCGACGATGGAAGAGACGTCAGGCTGATTCATACGGTACGCTATGCGGGCTATGTCCTGCGGGAGGAAGCATGAAAAACAAACTGTCCATCAAGGCACGCATCACGCTGTGGTATGCCGCGCTGATCGTGCTCATCTGCATCGCATCGATGTTTTTCCTCTTTGGCATATCCATGCATGCGCAGATGATCTATTGCCGCGATACGCTGGAAAGCGCCATGTTCGTCATCCTCGACGAAATGGAAATTGAGCATGGCATCATTGAGATCGATGCGGATATCGACGAGGTGCCCAACGTCTATGCGGCGCTGTTTGATCCGCAAGGCAATCTGATCTACGGCCGTATGCGCGTGGAAGCGCCATTTGAACAGGGCGTTACGCGTAAAATACAAAACAGCGAGCACAGCTGGATGATTCTGGATGAACGCGTCGACGTGCCCGGGCATGAAACGATATGGGTGCGGCTGCATATGTCTGCCGATCTATCGATGGGTGTCGCGCAGACCATGATACGCATGGGACTGTGGATGCTGCCGCTGCTCTCCGTGATTGCGCTCGGCGGCGGCTATCTGCTCACACGGCGCGCACTGCTGCCGGTAAAGAAGATGACACAGGCGGCCGCTGCGATCGCGGACGGAAACGATCTTTCGCAAAGGAGCACGCTGACCGGATACGACGCAGGCGGCGACGAACTGCATGCGCTGGCCGGCACGCTGGAAGACATGCTCTTCCGGCTGGAGGCTTCGTTTGATCGTGAGCGCAGATTCACCAGTGATGCGGCGCATGAACTGCGCACGCCGCTGAGTGCCATGCGCACGCAGGGCGAATACGCGCTCAGCCGAGACGATATGCAGGAAAAGGACGAAGCCATCGTACGCATGCTCGAGAAAAACGAAGAGATGCGAATAATGGTCGATCAGCTGCTGGTCATGGCGCGGCTGGATGCAGGCCAGACGCCCATGGACGAGCAGGTCGACCTTATATCGCTGATCGAAAGCATTGTGCAGGATATGGAACCCGTCGCTCAGGAAAAGAATATGCGCATCGAAACGGCACTGGAAGACATTCATGTGCACGGCAATCGCGCCATGCTCATGCGCGCGGTGATCAATCTTGCCGACAATGCAATCCGCTACGGTCGTGAAGGCGGCCTTGTGCGCATCAGCCTGAGCGACGAGAATGGCGAAGCCGTGATCCGCGTGACAGACGATGGCGAGGGGCTTACCGAAGATGCGCTTTCGCATGTGTTTGAACGCTTCTGGCGGGGCGACAGCGCACGCTCGACACAGGGCACGGGGATCGGCCTGGCGATTGTGCGCGCGACGGCGCGCGCGCACGGCGGCAGCGCACAGGCGCAGAGCGCACCGGGCGAGGGCAGCGAGTTTTCCATCCGCATCCCGAAAAAATAATTGCAATAAGTTGTTTTCTTCATTTTGCTTTCATCTTGACGGCTTACAATACAGCCATAGAAAGAAACAAAGAAAGAACAAGGAGGAAAACAATATGAAAAAGAAAATCGCAGTCATCATGATGGTTCTTGCGCTTGCGCTCATCGTTCAGGGCGCGTTTGCCGAGGAATTCACGACAGAAAAGAACAATGCCCTTGCTGCCGCGAAGGTGAGTCTGCCGGAGGCCGTGGTCGATTATACCGTGCGCGAGCGCGACGACGGACGCTACGAATGGGATCTCTTCTTCACGCAGGGCAATCAGATCGGCGAATGCGAGGTGCTGGAAAGCACCAACGAAATCCGCAAAGTGACGCTGTATGAAAAGCCGGCGGGCGCGCTGACGGCGAGCGAGGCGATGGCGCTTCTGGCCGAAAAGAAGGGTGCAATCACCATCATCGATCTGGAACTGGACCGCGACAACGGCAGCCTGCGCTACGAGGGCGAAGCTGAGCTGGACGGCAAGCGCTACGAGTTTGAGATGCGCGTAACCGGCGAAATCATCGAATGGGAGCGCGACTAACTGCGTTAGGGCAGTACGCTTCGCCTTGCTTCTAAGGGCGTCATTCGGGCGAAAGGCCCTTTGACGCCTTGCCGGGCCGATATGACAACATCGCATGTCTAAACCCGCTAACTGCGTTAGGGCAGTACGCTTCGCCTTGCTTCTAAGGGCGTCATTCGGGCGAAAGGCCCTCTGACGCCTTGCCGGACCGATATGACAACATCGCATGTCTAAACCCGCTAACTGCGTTAGGGCAGTACGCTTCGCCTTCCTTCTAAGGGCGTCATTCGGGCGGAGGGCCCTCTGACGCCTTGCCGGGCCGATATGACGACTTCGCCTGTCTGAACCCGTTTTGTTCGCGCGGATGGCGCTCCAAAGCTGCCGGGAACGAACGCATAAGCAGAATAAAGAATCCACGCCTTTCGCTTACGCGAAAGGCGTTATTCCTGCCATGCATATTAATTCCGGCGCGAAGCAAAGAGGGGTCTGGGGTTCGGGGTTACCCGAACTGGTCCGGCAATGAATGAAGCCCCGGTGGGGCTTCAGAACCGGACTGACCGACGAGCGTCGAGCGAGGAGAAGAGTGTCCCCAGTCGGGGCTTGGGGCCCGCGGCCCCAACCGTCCCCTAACGTCCCCGATTGCCCAACGCACTGTTTCGTGTTATACTAAAATATACGTATATATCCGATAGCAGGAGGATGACATAGATGAAGATTTCCAAGAAAGACGCGCTGATGTGGTTCGAGTTCTTTGCGATGCTGCCCGAGGACGAAGAGCTGCTGACCAACCAGCAGGAGATCGCGCTGGCGACGTTTGCCCAGATCGAAGCGGCAATCGACGCGCGCAATGAGAGGCTGATGAGCGAGATCCCCGGGCTCAAGACGCTCGGCGGCCGTACGTATTATGTGGGCGATGACAGCAAGTTCTCCATGGGCTGCCGTTCCTGTCTGACGGGCACTGGCCTTTCCGCCATCCGCAAGACGAACAAGTGCAACATCCAGTGCAAATTCTGCTATAACTACGGCGAGCTGGATCGCATCCCGCCCATTGGCGAAGGCATGTGGCAAATCGGCGGCACAAAGTTCTATGAGAAGGACATTGACCTCCTGCTCTCCATTCAGAATAAGCCCACCGGCATTTCGTATGTCTATCTCGAGCCGTTCATGGAGATCGAGAAGTATTACGGAATCATCCGCAAGTTTGCTGATGCAGGCATCCATCAGCACATGTACACCAACGGTCTGCTGTGCACGGAAGAAAACCTCAAGGCGCTCGGCGAGGCGGGTCTGGACGAGCTGCGGTTCAACCTTGGCGCGAGCAACTGCCATGACAAGGTGATCGAGAATATCCGTATCGCGAAGAAGTATATCCCCTATGTCGGCATCGAAACCCCGATGACGCCGGAATTCTTTGAGGGCTTCATGAAGAAGAAGGATGTGATTCTCGCCACCGGACTGGACTTCATGAACTGCGCCGAGCTGCATCTCAATCCCAACAACATCGGCAACTACGAGGGCGAGAACATGTACATCGCCCGTCTGGGCTATGTCTCCCCCATCTGGAGCCGTGAGATTACGTTCAAGCTCATGAAGATGGCCGCCGAAGAGGGCTGGCCGCTGGTCGTGCACGACTGCTCCAACCACACCAAGTTTGCCCGCGGGCTCAATCTGCGCGGTAAGGAGGGCGGCTGCTTTGGCGCAAGCGACTACGTCTGCGAGTTCACGCGCATGCCCTTTGAGGCATTCCTGCCAATCCTGCGCGATGAGAGCTTTGCCTTCCTGGAAGAGGAGCCCCTGCCCTACGGCTACAACCCGGGCGATATCGTGCTGTAAACAAAGAAGGAAATACGTTAGGGCTGCCGCCCTAAAACCCGCCTGGGGACACTCTTCTCCTCGCTCGACGCTCGTCGGTCAGTCCGGTTCTGAAGCCCCACCGGGGCTTCATTTATTGCCGGACCAGTTCGGGTAACCCCGAACCCCAGACCCCTTCTTTGCTTCGCGGCGGTTTGAAACAGTGGGTATGTAAAAAGGAGAGGATCTTATGCAAATTCGTGTGCTGATGGAAAACCGCGCGCTGGATGATCGTTTCATTGCCGAGCACGGCCTGAGCCTGTATATCGAAGCAAACGGAAAACGAATCCTCTTTGACGCCGGACAGACGGACGCCTTTGCGCGCAATGCAGAAACGCTGGGGGTGGATCTTGCAGCCGTTGATCTTTGCATACTCTCCCACGGCCATTACGACCACAGCGGCGGCCTTGTGCGTTTTATGGAGATCAATCCTCATGCGCCCGTGTACATGCATCGTCTTGCCGCCGAGCCGCACTTCAACGGCACAGCCAAGTACATCGGTATTGACGAAAAGCTGATCGGCCATCCGCGCATTATATACACGGACGACGCGCTTGATCTGGGCTGCGGCATGACGCTCTCCACAGGCAATGCGCTTTCTCACGGCTGTCCTGCGTCCGCGCGCGGCATGACGGTCAGGCGCGGCGAGAATTTCGTGCAGGACGACTTTGCGCACGAACATTATCTGACAATTGACGAAGGCGGCAGACGGATCGTCGTGAGCGGCTGCTCACACAAGGGCATTCTGGACATCGTCAGATGGCTTGAGCCGGACGTGCTCATCGGCGGCTTTCATTTCATGAAGCTCAATCCCCAGGGCAGCGACGCCGCATTTTTGGAAAACGCCGCCCGACAGCTTCTTGCGCGGGACTGCGTATATTATACCGGACACTGTACGGGAGAGGCGGCCTTTGCTTTCCTGAAGGCGCGCATGGGCGATCGGCTGCACGCAATTCCGGCCGGGATGGAGATTGTCCTGTAAGCAGCATAAGAGAGATAAAGGTGATTAAGGCTTAAAGTTGCCGCGAAGCGAAGAAGGGAGTTTGAGGGATGAAATCCCTCAAGCAGGTTTGGGCGGCAGCCCAACGTTCCCATGCGCGAAGCGCAAGATAAGCGGGAAT
>SVGO01000151.1 GCA_015056305.1 Clostridiales bacterium
CCGCCGATGAAATGCCCGCAGTGCGGCGAAGAGCTCTTCCGTGACGGCTTTGAAATCCCGTTCGAGGTCTTCCTGGGCTTCAAGGGCGACAAGGTGCCCGATATCGATCTGAACTTCTCGGGCGTGTATCAGCCGCGCGCGCATGCCTACATCGAAGAGCTCTTCGGCAAGGAATACTGCTATCGCGCCGGAACCATCGGCACGCTGGCGGATAAGACGGCCTACGGCTACGTCAAGAAATACTGCGAGGAACGCGAGCTTGTGCTTTCTGAAGCGGAGATGAACCGCCTGGCGCTGGGCTGCGTGGGCGTCAAGCGCACCACGGGCCAGCATCCGGCGGGCATGGTCGTGCTGCCCAAGGAATACAAGATTCAGCAGTTTGTCGCCATCAATCATCCGGCCAATGATATGACCAACCCGACGGTTACGACCCATTACGACTTCGGCTCCATGCACGACGTGCTGGTTAAGCTGGACGTTCTGGGCCACGACGACCCGACGATGATCCGCATGCTCATGGACCTGACCGGCGTGGATGCGCAGAAGATCCCGCTGACGGATCCCAAGGTCATCTCACTCTTCTCGAGCACGGAGGCGCTGGGCGTGACGCCGCAGCAGATCGGATCGAATACCGGCACATATGGTGTGCCGGAATTTGGCACAAAATTCGTGCGTCAGATGCTGGAGGAGACCAAGCCGACCACCATGGACGAGCTGGTGCGTATTTCCGGCCTGTCCCACGGCACGGACGTTTGGATCGGCAACGCGCAGGAGATCGTCAAGCACGGCATCGCGCCGTTCTCTTCGTGCATCTGCACGCGAGACGACATCATGAACGCGCTGATGGACTATGGCGTCGCGCCGAAAATGGCGTTTGATACCATGGAATTTGTTCGAAAGGGCAAGGGTCTCAAGCCGGAGATGGAGCAGGCAATGATCGATCACAACGTGCCGCAGTGGTTCATCGATTCCTGCAAGAAGATCAAGTACATGTTTCCCAAGGGACACGCCGTGGCGTATGTCACGATGTCCCTTCGCGTGGCGTGGTACAAGGTCTACCGTCCGGCGGCGTATTACTGTGCGTATTACACCGTGCGTGCGGACAGCTTTGACGCCAGCATCCTGTGCGGCTCGCTGGAATCCATCCGCGCCCGCTACAAGGAGATGGAGGAGAACGCCAAGGACCTCACCCAGAAGGACAAGGATCTGATGATCATCATGGAGCTGGTCATCGAGATGCTCTGCCGGGGCATTAGTCTCGCGCCGGTCGATCTGGAAAAGTCCGAGGCGACGCAGTTCCAGGTGCTCTCCGATACCCTCATCCGCGTGCCGTTCAATGCGCTGCCTGGCCTTGGCGAATCGGCTGCGCATGCGATCGTGGAGGCAAGGAATCAGTCGCCCTTTATCTCCGTGGAGGACCTGAGAAACCGCGGCAAGGTCTCCCAGACGCTCATTGACATGATGCGCGAGCTTGGCTGCCTCAACAACCTGCCGGAAACCAACCAGACGACGCTCTTTTCGTTCTGATTGAGCGCCTGATTCTCGAAAAAATCGGGATATTTTTGAACGGATTTTGAACGAATTTTGCGGGAATAGCTGATAAAAAGCGTATAGAGGGTTGTATTTTTGAAAAAGCGGTGATATAATAACCGCGTAGGTTTATGTTTAGCAGTGTACTGCGTTTGCAGTTAGCAGGGAAAGAGTGGGAGTAATGCCCACTCTTTCTGTTGACTGGGACTTATTTTTGATAACTTGGGAGTGTGTGAATGGCACAAAGCGATCTGACCCGCGTCGTCGAGCCTACCTGCAAGGCCTTGGCCGAGCAGCAGAATGTGGAGCTCGTTGACGTTGAGCTCGCGCGTGAAGGCTCGAGCCGGTATCTGCGGATCTATATTGACAAACCCGACGGAATTACCTTGAGCGACTGTGAGACGTACCATCGCGCCGTGATGCCTCTGGTGGAGCGCGTGGATTACGATTTCCTCGAGGTATGTTCGCCGGGTATTGATCGTCCTCTGAAAAAGCAGAAGGACTATGACGCGCACGTGGGCGATCTGGTGGAGATTCACCTGTATCGCGCGATCAACAAGTGCCGTCGTTTCGAAGGCGAATTGCTGGGCCTGTTCGGGGACCAGGTAAAGATTTGTGTCGGCGGGGAAGAGATGGGCTTCACGCTCAAGGAGATCTCGCTGTGTAAACCTGTGATTGTCATTACCGAGGATGATCTTGGGGATGAACAGGCGCTCGATCTGGCTAGCCAGGATGAGGGCGACGAGGAAGGAGAAGCGTCAGATGATGGACAAGAATGAAAACAAAGCGATGATTGAGGCTGTGGCGCTGCTGGCCAAGGAAAAGAACATCGGCAAGGAAGTCCTTTTCTCCGCCATCGAGGAGGCGCTCAAGAGCGCTTATAAGAACAACTTCAACAAGCAGTACGGCGTGCCGCCCTCCAACGCGAATGTCCGCGTGGAGCTGGACCGCGTGACCGGCGCCGTGCGCCTGTATGCGCGCAAGCAGGTCGAGGAGTGGGTCGTCGACGAGGCGAGCGAGATCTCCATTGAGGAGGCCCGCAAGATCCAGCCCAGCTATGAAGAGGGCGATATCGTTGAGGTCGAGGTGACCCCGAATAACTTCCGCCGCGTCGCTGCGCAGACCGCTAAGCAGGTGATCGTGCAGAAGATCCGCGAGGCGGAGCGTGGCAAGATCTACGACGACTTCATCGAGAAGGAGAACGAGATTCTCACCGCGATCGTTCACAGCGTCGATCCGGAGAATAAGACCGTCTACGTCGAGCTCGGCAAGACCGAGGGCGCGCTGGAAATGGCGCAGCAGATGGCTGCCGACGTCTATGTTCCGGGCGAGCGCTTCAAGGTCTATCTGCTGGAGGTCGTCGCCGATCGCCGTCTGGCCCGTCCTGGCGCGAAGTACGGCCCGCAGGTCAGCGTCAGCCGCATCCATCCGGGTCTGGTCAAGCGCCTGTTTGAGCTGGAGGTGCCGGAGATTCAGAGCGGCATCGTTCAGATCAAGTCCATCGCGCGCGAGGCCGGTTCCCGCACGAAGATGGCCGTCTACTCCAGCGATCCGATGATCGATCCGGTCGGCTCCTGCGTCGGCCCGCGCGGCCAGCGCGTGGATCGTGTGGTCACCGAGCTGCGCGGCGAGAAGATCGACATCATCAAGTGGTCCGCCGATCCGGCCGAGTTTGTGGCCAATGCGCTTAATCCGGCGCACGTGGTCAGCGTGTTC
>SVGO01000152.1 GCA_015056305.1 Clostridiales bacterium
GCTGGGCTTGCTGCTTTTTGATTCCTGGCATCATGCCAGAACGTTTGGTCTGGCGCTTGTGCTGGCGGGCGTGATTGCGACATTTGTGTTCATGATGCGCAAAGCGGGTTATTCGGCACAGACAGGCGCTTTTGCCGCTGCCGTATTCTGTCTGCCGTTCAGTAAATTTCATGCGTTCTTGTTTGCTCATGGCGCTTTTTATACCGCATACTTTATCGTGAGCTGCCTGGTTATTGGCCTTGTGATTGACAAGTGCAGCCATCGGGAATGGCTCAGGGGAATTGTGCTGATTCTTCTGGGATTTGTCAGCGGTATGTCGGGCGTCCGCATGCCGATGCAGCTGGGCGTTCCGCTGATGGCGGCATGCGCGATTGCCCTGTTTGGCGCTGCCAGAGAGGCGAAGACATATAAAGCCCTGCTGCATACCCGGCAGATGCAGATTTTTGCGCGCACGGGTGTGATGCTGGCGGCGATGTTTGGCGGTTATCTGCTCAATGATAAGGTATTCAAGAGGATATACAGCTTCGTGTCCTTCTCTTCTACCAAGACGAGGGAAGTGGATATCCAGCGTATTATGATCCAGATTGAGGATATGTTTGCATACTTTGGCTATAAGCCGGAGCAGTATCTGATTTCCGGATATGGATTGGTCTGTATGGCGGCTATGCTGGTTGTGCCGCTTATGATTGCATCCCTGATCATGCTTCTTCAGGATAAGCAAAAGATGCTGACGCTGGAAGAAAGGATGATCCCTCTGTTTACGGCGTGCGCTGTTGTTCAGGGTCTTCTGATCAATGCTGTGGCCGGAACTGACGGCGATAGGGTGTATGAATTGGCCTATTTTATGACCGGTCTCCTGTTTATGGCCGCTTCCACGTTTATTGTGCTGGAGAAAATGAAATGCCGCCTTGCAGGCATGCGCACTGCGGCGATGCTGGTGCTTGTGTCGGTGTTTGTGTTTCAGAGCGGCACATTCATCCGAAACAATTACCGCAGCTCCAAGGCGAATTATGAAGATTTTGCAGACTGGGCTGTGGAAAACGGCTATGAGTTTGGTGTTGCCACATTCTGGAATGCCAATCATCTCACAGAAGTTACGGATGGAAAGCTCGAGATGTATATCATTCAGGATTGGGTACACGATCATCTGATGACAAGCCTACAGAAAAAGGAACACCTTAAAACGTTCCCCGAGGGCAAGGTCGTCGTGTTTGCCGATCATATCCAGCATACTGACGCCGTGCCCTGCGCGGACGAGTCGCGGCTGGTTTATGAGGGCTCGGCTGGAAGAGGCTATCACTATGACAGTCTGCAGGAAGTGATGGACATTCAAAAGGAATTCCGCAGAGAACTGCTTGAACAGCGGAGTGAAGGACAGTAAACAAGCACATCGAGGCGCTTTGCGTGAAGCAGAGCGCTTTTTTCTTTTGATCGGGAAACGATACTCCAAAACCATACCGCGTGCACGGTGCGCCGCTGACCAGCTTTTTGAATTATTGTTGAAAAGGTTGCTAAAATGGGGCGATGATGATACAATATATGATTAGCGGAGTATGGAAATTTGCGCCTATGCACAGGAACTCCCGCTTCGCAGTTTGGAGGAAAACAATGGGTTTATTCAGCAAGCTTTTCGACCCGAATGCCGGGGAGATCAAGAGACTGCAAAAGATTGTCGATAAAATCGATTCCTTTGAGGATGCGCACAAAAAGCTGAGCGACAGCGAGCTGCGCTTAAAGACCGAGGAATTCAAAAAGCGCTATCAGAATGGCGAGACGCTGGATCAGCTGCTGCCGGAGGCGTTCTCCGTTGTGCGCGAGGCAACCTATCGCGTGACGGGCAAGCGCCAGTTCCGCGTGCAGATGATGGGCGGCATCGTGCTGCATCAGGGCCGCATCGCCGAGATGAAGACCGGCGAAGGCAAGACGCTGACGGCGACCATGCCGGCGTACCTGAATGCGCTGACCGGAAACGGCGTGCACGTGGTTACCGTCAACGATTACCTCGCCAAATTCCAGGGCGAGGATATCGGCCGCATTTTCCGCTTCCTGGGCATGAGCGTGGGCGTGATCGTCCATGATCTGGATCAGGAGGAGCGCAAGGCGGCCTATGCCTGCGACGTGACCTACGGCACCAACAACGAGATGGGCTTTGACTATCTGCGCGATAACATGGTCATCTATCAGAAGAACATGGTGCAGCGCGGACACAACTTCGCCATCGTGGACGAGGTGGACTCCATCCTCATCGACGAGGCGCGCACGCCGCTGATCATCTCCGGTCAGGGCGAAAAGTCCACCGATTTGTATGAAAAGGCGGATCGTTTCGTCTGCACCCTGCAGGAGGGCGTGGAGCCGGAAGAAACAAACCGATTTGAGACGAGCCCTTACACCGACGAGGAAATCGTCGCCATGCGCAAGGACTATGTCAAGGACGAGAAAAAGAAGACCTGCAACCTTTCCGAGGCGGGCGTGGCCAAGGCCGAGCGCTGGTTCGGCGTGGAGAATCTCTCCGATATGGCCAACAATGAGCTCGTGCATCATATCAACGCCGCGCTGCGTGCGCATGCGCTGATGAAGCGCGACGTGGATTATGTCGTGCAGAACGACGAGGTCATCATCGTCGATGAATTCACCGGCCGTCTGATGGTCGGCCGCCGCTATAGCGACGGTCTGCATCAGGCCATCGAGGCGAAGGAGCATGTGAAGGTTGAGCGCGAGAGCAAGACGCTCGCCACCGTCACCTTCCAGAACTACTTCCGCATGTATAAAAAGCTCTCGGGCATGACCGGCACGGCCAAGACCGAGGAGGAAGAATTCAAGGGCATCTACGCGCTGGACGTCGTGCAGATTCCGACCAACCGCCCGATGATCCGCAAGGACATGAACGACCTGGTGTATACCACGATAAAAGGCAAGTTCCTGCAGGTCATCGACGAGATCGACAAGCGCCACAAGACCGGCCAGCCGATCCTGGTGGGCACGGTGTCTGTCGAGGTTTCCGAGCTGCTCTCCAAGATGCTGAAGATGCGCGGCATAGCGCACGAGGTGCTCAACGCCAAGTATCACGAGAAGGAAGCGGAGATCGTTGCGCAGGCCGGCCATTACGGCGCTGTGACCATCGCCACGAACATGGCTGGCCGCGGCACGGATATCCTGCTGGGCGGCAACCCCGAGTATCTTGCCCGCCGTGCGATGAGGCAGAAGGGCTATGACGAGATGCTGATCGAGGAAGCCACGGGCTTTA
>SVGO01000054.1 GCA_015056305.1 Clostridiales bacterium
GCAAAAGATTCTTAGAGTCTGAGCCTCCCTCCGGGAGGGAGGTGGCTGCCGAAGGCAGACGGAAGGAGCCAGCGGGCGCAACCGTTGCTTTGCGCGCAACGCTTCGTTCTCTTTGGCGCTTCGCGCATGGGTTACGTTGGGGGATTTCATCCCCAAACCCCTGACAAGGGACTTTGCCCCTTGACCCCTTCTTCGCTTCGCGCCGGTTTCAAGATTCCTTAATTAACTAAATATCCACATTGCTCATCTTTGCATCAAAAAAAGGACGAACCCCGCGGATTCGTCCCTTTTGCTGTCATGCCCGATTCTTTTCGTCATATGCCTTCATATGGCGCTTAATGGCCTCGAAGGTCTCGTCGCTCAGATCGTGCTCAATCTTGCAGGCGTCGTGCATCGCGGTTTCCTTGCTGACGCCCAGCATCAGCAGCATATTGGTGAGCAGCTTGTGGCGCTCGTACATGTGCGTGGCAATGCGAAGCCCCTCGTCGGTGAGGAAGATGTGGTTTTCCTCGTTGACGGTGACCAGACCATGCTCGCGCATCTGGCGCAGGACGATGGAGACCGTCGGACGGGAATAGGACAGATATGAGCAGATGTCGATCGCATGCACCTCGTTTTGCTGCTGAGAGAGGATGTATATGGTTTCCAGATAGTTTTCAATGGCTTCGGATACGGCCATGGGATCGCCTCCTGTCTGCCGCTGCGGCAAAGCATGCGGTCGGTACTTGTCAGTTTACCATAATTCCCCCGGGCAAACAACCTGCATCGGGAAAATTTGAGCTAAAACCGATCGTTTCGTCAGGTTTGCACGATTGTATACAAAACAGGTAATATATGGGAAATAGTGTTTGACAAGGATAACATTTGATGATAAAATGGATTACGTTAGATGGCACAAACAATATATGAAGATCGGAGGGGCTGTATGAATCTGACCAACGCTCAGGAAGGCAAGGAGTACATCGTCAAGAATCTTGCGACGGATGACGAAGAGATGGATGCTTTCCTTTTCTCGCTCGGCTGCTATGCCGGCGAACCGATCACCGTGGTCTCCCATCTGCTGGGCGGCTGTATCGTCTCCATCAAGGACGGACGCTACACCATCGACAAGCAGCTGGCATCTGCGATCGAGATTTAAACCCTTTGCCGGCTTGCCGGAGTGTCCGGAAGCCGGTTTCCTTAGCCCACAGGGTTAGTCATGACTAACCCTGCGTGCGGCATATTCATTCTGCCAAAGAGAGAAGATACGAGGAGGACCTCTATTTATGCGAATTGCTTTTGCGGGCAATCCCAACAGCGGCAAGACGACGATGTACAATGCGCTGACCGGCCGCAACGAGCGCGTGGGCAACTGGGCCGGTGTGACCGTTGAAAAGAAGGAAGGCGCGATCAAGAAGATTTACTGCGAGGGCAGCGAGCCGCTCATCGCCGTCGACCTGCCGGGCGCTTATTCGATGTCTCCGTTCACGGCCGAGGAGGGCGTCACCAGCGCTTATATCAAAAACGAGCGCCCGGATGTGATCGTCAACATCGTGGATGCGACCAACCTGAGCCGCAGCCTGTTCTTCACCACGCAGCTGCTGGAACTGGGCGTGCCGGTCGTCGTCGCGCTCAATAAGAGCGATATCAACGAGAAGCGTGAAATCAGGATCGACGTGGATGCGCTCTCCAAGGCGCTGGGCTGTCCGGTCGTGCAGACCGTCTCTACCTCCTCCGGCCATGAGGGCCTCGCCGGCGTCATCAGGGCGGCGGTACAGCTTAAGGGCAAGGGACAGACCGCGCCGTACAATCAGGGCGACGTCGACCTGACCAGCAGGGCAGCCGTTTTCGAGGCGGATAAAAAGCGCTTTGCGTTTGTCAACGGGATCATCTCCCGTGTTGAGACCCGCAAGGTTTTCACCAGGGACAGGAACGCGCAGGATAAGATTGACGCCGTGCTGACCAATCCGTTTGTCGGCATCTTCATCTTCGCTGCGGTTATGTTCATGGTGTTCGATATCTCCCAGTCCACCCTCGGTCCGTATCTGGCAGATACGCTGGTGGCGTGGATCGAAACCTTCCAGGCATGGGTTGCCGGTCTGGTCGAAAATGCGCATCCGCTGCTGCAGGCCCTGCTGGTGGACGGCATCATCGGCGGCGTCGGTGCGGTCGTCGGCTTCCTGCCGCTGGTCATGGTCATGTATTTCCTGATCGCGCTGCTGGAGGACTGCGGCTACATGGCCCGCGCCACCGTTGTGCTCGATCCGATCTTCAAGAAGGTCGGCCTTTCCGGCAAGTCCGTCATCCCGTTCGTCATCGGCACCGGCTGCGCTATTCCGGGCGTCATGGCCTGCCGCACGATCCGCAACGAGCGTGAGCGCCGCGCGACCGCGATGCTGGCCCCGTTTATGCCCTGCGGCGCGAAGCTGCCGGTCATCGCGCTGTTTGCGGGCGCGTTCTTCGCAGATACCGCCTGGGTCGGCACTGCTATGTATTTCGCGGGCATCGCGATCATCTTCTTCGGCGCGCTGCTGGTCAATCGCATCACAGGCAGCCGCAAGCGCAGGTCCTTCTTCATCATGGAGCTGCCGGAGTACAAGATTCCGTCCCTCAAGCGCGCGCTGATCTCCATGTGCTCCCGCGGCTGGGCGTACATCGTCAAGGCTGGTACGGTCATCCTCGTGTGCAACACCGTCGTGCAGATCATGCAGGCGTTCACCTGGTCCTTTGCGCTGGCCGAGACCGCAGATACATCCATTCTCGCGTCCGTCGCCCGTCCGTTCTCCTATCTGCTGATTCCGGTGATCGGCGTGGCCTCCTGGCAGATGGCTGCGGCTGCTGTGACCGGCTTCATCGCCAAGGAGAACGTCGTCGGCACGTTGGCTGTGTGCTTTGTCGGCCTGGAGAACCTGATCAATACCGAGGAACTCGCCCTGATGGAGGGCGCGGGCGCCGAGGTTGCGTCCGTGTTCGCGATCACCAAGGCTGCGGCGCTGGCGTATCTGATGTTCAATCTCTTCACCCCGCCGTGCTTTGCCGCGCTGGGCGCGATGAACAGCGAGATGGGCGATCGCAAGTGGTTCTGGGGCGGCGTGGCGCTGCAGTTTGCAACCGGTTTCACCGTGTCCTTTGCGGTTTATCAGATCGGCACGCTGATCACCACGGGCGCGCCGGGCGCGGGCTTCCTTCCGGGTTTGCTTGCCGTTGCGGTGATCGCTGCGATCATCGTCCATCTGATCCGCAAGGCGGACGAAAGGGCGGCGGCGCAGGCCGCTGCCAGGCAAAAGAGGCATACCTTCGCGTGAAGGCTGCTGAAAGGAGCTGAAAACATGACCAATCTGATTGTGCTGCTGATCATTGCCGCCATTGTTGGCGGAGCGGGCGTATATATCTACAGGGCGAAAAAGCGCGGTGTGAAGTGTATCGGCTGTCCGGCGGGCAAGACCTGCGGCAGGCGGGATGGCTATACCTGCGTCTCCTGCTGCGCATCCTGCAGCAGCTGCGCGCATCATCAGAAGTAAAGTATGCCAGAACCTCATCGTATTGCTTCGCATAGGCTGTTGCGGGGTGATACGATGAGGTCTTTATCTTTGGCAGCGGGCGGCACGCTGTTTACCTTTGCCATGACCGCGCTGGGCGCAGCAGCGGTTTTCTTTTTCAGGAGACAGATTTCGGAAAGCACGAACCGGCTGTGCTTTGGCTTTGCCGGCGGTGTGATGAGCGCGGCGGCGGTGTTCAGCCTGATCATTCCTGCCGTGGAGCAGGCGCGGCTTTTCGGCGGAGTGCCGTGGCTGACAGCAGCGGGCGGCTTTATGGCGGGCGCGGGCATGATGATCCTGCTGGATGTGTGGATCGCGCACAGGCAGGCGCAGCTGAACGATGACGTCCGGCGGCGCACAATGCTCTTTGCCGCTGTGACGCTGCACAACATCCCGGAGGGCATGGCGGTTGGTCTGGCGTTTGCCATGGCGGCAGGTGCGCCGGGCGCGGCCCTGGCCGCTGCCGCAGCGATGGCGCTGGGCATCGGCATCCAGAACATTCCCGAGGGCGCGGCGATCGCGCTGCCGCTGCGCCAGGGCGGGTTCAGCCGGTGGCGCAGCTTTGCCATCGGTGCTGTTTCCGGCGCGGTGGAGCCGGTGTTCGGCGTGCTCGCAGCGCTGGCGATCTCGCTGGCGCAGCCCGTGATGCCGTGGCTGATGGCGTTCTCGGCGGGCGCGATGCTCTGGGTGGTCTTTTCCGAGATGCTGCCGGAAAGCGGCGTGCAGCGCGACGGCGCGCTGGCGGCGGCTATGGGCTATGTGATCATGATGGCGCTGGATATCGCGCTGGGATAGGATCGCCTTGCATTTTCACGGCGATACGGGTATAATGAAATGGCATGAAACATCGTGCGGACAGGAGGCTATGACAATGACCCCGGAACAGATGGAACAGGCAGAAGAGCGCGACGTCGTGGAGTTCGTCGATGACGAGGGCAACACGCTGCTGCTGGAAGTGATGGATTACTTCTTCTACAACGGCGAGGAGTTTGCCGCGCTGTGCGACGCGAAGGATGAAGACGACGAGGGCGTCTATATCATGAAGATCAACAGCTTCACCGATGAAAACGGCGAAGAGATGGAAGAGTTCGTCCCGCCGGAGGAAGAGCTGATGGAGAAGCTGATTTCCATCGTGCAGACCCGCTTTGACGGCGAAGACGACGAGGACGAAGAATAAGCGCGCTTCGCTTCGAGGCAAGTCTGCTGACGCATTCTTGCCTCGGCTTACATCGTTTTCTTGTATGCCTTCGGCATACGGCCAGAAAACGATATAGGAAGCGGCTTGCAGCCGCTCCTCGCACCGCGCATGTCGCTGCTGCGGATTTCACATGAAGGGGCGCGGCCCCTTCATACATCCCCATAGGAAGCGCTGAATCGCAATCATGCGGAGCGGAAGACAGTTCCGCTCCGCCTTTTGTTTTTAGTAAGGAGAAGATGCATGAACGACCTGCTTGAACTGAAGATCTCGAGGCTGCCCACCTGTCCGGGCTGCTACCTGATGAAGAGCGAGGGCAGGATCATCTACGTCGGCAAGGCGGTGAACCTCAAAAACCGCGTCAGCCAGTATTTTCATAAGAACAGGGATCACACGATCAAGGTCCGCACGATGGTGTCGAGGATCGATGATTTTGACATTGTGCTTTGCGATACGAACCTCGAGGCGCTGATTCTGGAGAGCAACCTCATCAAGCGCCACAAGCCGCAGTACAACATCCTTTTAAAGGACGATAAGCATTACCCGTATCTGCGCATCGACGTCACGCAGGATTATCCGCGCATCGAGCTGGTGCGCCGGGTCGAGAAGGACAAGGCGCGCTACTTCGGCCCATATATGGGCGCGACGGGCGTGCGCGAGGTGATGGACGTGCTACGCGGGCTGTTCCCGCTGCGCACATGCGCCATGGCGCTCAAACCCGGCATGAATAAACGCCCCTGCCTGCATCATCAGCTGGGCGAATGCCTTGCGCCCTGCGCGGGCAAGACCACGCCGCAGGAATACGCCAAGGTCGTGCAGGACGTGATCGATTTCCTCAGCGGAAAGAGCGATGCGGTGATGAACCGCCTGCAGGCGCAGATGATGGACGCGGCAAAGAATATGCGCTTTGAGCAGGCGGCGCAGATCCGCGACCGCATTCGCGATGCGCAGAATCTGCTTGAGCGGCAGAAGGCGATCAACGTGCGCGGCGGCGATCAGGATATTCTCGCCTGCGCCGCGGACGAGCTGGACGCAATGGTGGAGATCGTCTACGTGCGCGGCGGCCATATGATCGGCGCGGAGCACTATGCGCTGGAGGGCGCGGGCGATCAGCGCTGCGCGCAGATTCTTGCGCAGTTCATCCTGCAGTTCTACGACGACGGCAGAACGCCGGCCGGCGAGGTGCTGTGCATGGAGCTGCCCGAGCAGGCGGAGGACATCGCCAGCGTGCTCTCCGAGCGCAAGGGAACAAAGGTCGTGCTCCATGAGCCGCAGCGCGGCACGAAGCACAAGCTCGTCGAGCTGGCAAAGAAGAACGCGAGCGATGCGCTGCAAAAGCGCAACGCGCATCTGGCTAGGCAGCAGGAGCGAACGACGCTCGCCTGCGCGGCGCTGGGCGAGGTGGTCGGCATGGGCCATGTGCCCCGGCGCATCGAGGGCTACGATATCTCCAATACGCAGGGCGATCAGTCCGTGGGAGCGATGGTCGTGGCGATCGACGGCAAGGCCGTGCCCAAGGAATACCGCATTTTTAGAATCAAGACCGTCGAGGGCGCCAATGACTTTGCCTCGCATTACGAGGTGATGAGCCGCAGACTTGCCCGCGCGAAGGACGAGCGCGAGAAGCTCATCGCCGAAGGCAAGCTCAACCCCGACGGCACGCGGCCAGACGGCGCGCCGGAGCTGACCGGCTTTGCCGCCCTGCCGGATCTGATCCTCATCGACGGCGGCGCGCAGCAGCTGCGCTTTGCCCGCGAGGCGATGCACGCGCAGGGCTTCGATATCCCGATGTTCGGTCTGGCGGAAAGGCTGGAGGAGATCTTCCTGCCCAATCAGGAGGAAAGCATCCTGCTGGATCGCAAATCTCCCGCGCTGCATCTGATTCAGCGCATCCGCGACGAGGCGCACCGCTTCGGCATCACGCACCATCGCAATCTGCGCCAGAAGGCGAGCATCCATTCGACACTGGAGGATATCCCCGGCATCGGCAGGACGCGCCGCCGCGCATTGCTCACGCACTTCAAATCCATCAAAAGG
Source organism: Clostridiales bacterium (assembly GCA_015056305.1). Taxonomy (GTDB): domain Bacteria; phylum Bacillota; class Clostridia; order Christensenellales; family Aristaeellaceae; genus Ventricola. Next base: position 6,751 of record SVGO01000054.1, read on the forward strand.
ATTGCCGAGGCGAGCATCGAGGAACTGTGTCAGGCGGAGGGCATCGGCCCCGCGCAGGCGAAGGTGATCTGGGATCATTATCATCAGAAGGATGAATAATCCGCCTGCGGGCGGGACCTCATCCGACAGCCGGGAGGGGCAGAGCCCCTCCCCTACATAGCGGCTTCATACCGCCGCGAAGCGAAGACGGGGTCTGGGGATGAAATCCCCAGCCAGGGGTTCGGGGACGGCGTCCCCGGGAAAGGAAGTCTGCAATGCTAGCCAGCGTATACAGCATGGGCCTGACCGGCATCGAGGGGTATCTGGTGACGGTCGAGGCATTCTGCACGGACGGCATGCCGATGTATGAGCTTGTCGGCCTGCCGGATGCGGCGGTGAAGGAAAGCCGCGAGCGCGTGCGCGCGGCGATGGCAAGCTGCCAGATGCATTTTCCTGTGGCAAGGCTGACGCTCAACCTCGCGCCCGCCGATACGAAAAAAGAGGGCGCGGCGTATGATCTGCCGATTGCGCTGGCGATCATGGCGTCCAGCGGCATGCTCGATCCGAAGGCCTTTGAAGGCGTCGCCGCCGTGGGCGAGCTCTCGCTGACGGGCAATGTCGTCGGCGTGCGCGGCGCGCTGTCCATGGCAATTGCGGCGCGGGAGCATGGCGTGCGCGCGCTGCTCATGCCTGCGGATAACGCGAAGGAGGCCGCCTGCGTGGAGGGGCTGGATGTGCTGCCGGTTGCTCATCTGCAGGAGGCCATCGACCACCTGCGCGGGAAAAAGAAGATTGCGCCCGAAAAGACCGTGCCCTATGCGCAGCTGATGAAGACGAGACAGACGGCAAGCGACTTTGCCGACGTGCGCGGGCAACGCAGCGCCAAGCGCGCGCTGGAGATCGCGGCGGCGGGCGGGCATAACGTGCTGATGATCGGCCCGCCGGGCAGCGGCAAGACGATGATGGCGCGCTGCCTGCCGGGCATTCTGCCGGATATGACGCTGGAAGAGGCGCTGGAAGTGACGCGCATCCACAGCGCGGCGGGCACGCTGCGCGCGGGCGAGGGACTGATGCTCGAGCGCCCGTTCCGCGCGCCGCATCATACGGTGAGCGCGGTGGCGCTTGTGGGCGGCGGCACAAAGGCCAGGCCGGGCGAGATCAGCCTCGCGCATGGCGGCGTGCTGTTCCTGGACGAGCTGCCGGAGTACCAGCGCGCGGCGCTGGAAGCCATGCGCCAGCCGCTGGAGGATGGCCATGTCAGCGTGGTGCGCGTGAGCGCGCAGGCGAAATATCCCGCCAGGGCGATGCTTATCGCGGCGATGAACCCCTGCCCGTGCGGACATTACGGAAGCAAGACGCAGCCATGTCGCTGTAAACCGTACGAGATCGAACGGTATCTCTCGCGCATCTCCGGCCCGCTGCTGGACCGCATCGATATGCAGCTGCAGGTCAGCGCGCTGCCGGTGAGCGAGATCACGGCGGGCGCGCAGGAGGAACCGTCCGGCGCGATTCGCGAACGCGTGCAGGCGGCACGAAAGAGGCAGCAGCGCAGATATGCAGGCAAGGGCATTGCCTGCAATGCGGAGCTGACCGCAAGGCAGGTGAGCGAGGTGTGCGCGCTGGATGACACATGCCGCGTGCTGCTGGAGCGCGCGTGCGAAAAGTATAACCTCTCCATGCGTGCGGTGTCGCGCATCCAGAAGGTTGCGCGGACGATCGCGGACCTGGCGGGCGAGGAGAAGATCGGCAAGGCGCATCTGCTGGAGGCGCTGGCATATAGAAATCTCGAACAGGATTACTGGAAACAGGCATGAGATAAGGGAGGAACACGCGATGACCTACACCAAGGAATATCTGGATAAGATCCAGAAGGAACTCAATACCGCCGTGCTGTGCGATATCCTCGACGATCTGGGCTATCGCCATCAGGCGATGGACGGCAGCCTCTATCCGCTGGAGGAGGATTACAAGCTCGTGGGCGTGGCGCGCACGGTGCTGGCCTACGACGTGTATGAGCAGCCGAAGGAGGCCTACGCCACGGAGATCGAGGCGGTCGATGCGCTGCACGAGGGCGACATCGCCGTGTGCGTGAACAAGAACTGCAACAACGGCTTCTGGGGCGAGCTGATGACCAATGCGGCGATCGCACGCGGCGCGCGCGGCGCGATCATCGACGGCGCGATCCGCGATATCACGCAGATCAAGGCGCTGCGCGATGAATTCATGGTCTTCACCAAGGGACGCAATCCGCTGGATTCCAAGGGCCGCTGCCTCGTGGCGGACTATGACTGCCCGATCGAGTGCGCCGGCGTGCGCGTGTGCCCGGGCGATCTGGTCTTCGGCGATATCGACGGCATCGTCGTGGTGCCGGGCGAGGTGGTGGATGAGGTCGTGGAAAAGGCGTTTGAAAAGATCGCGGGCGAGAACCTCGTGCGCGACGCGCTGCGCAGCGGCATGCTGCTTAAGGATGCGTTCGCCAAGTTCGGCATCCTGTAAGGCTGATTTGCGAAATCTCCCGTTTTGTGATACAATATAAGCATCACAGGACAAGGAGGATTCGCAGGATGAAAAAGTTTGTCGAATATGAGAAGCTCTCCAAGAAGCAGAAAAGGGAAATCGACAAGGCAAGGCGCGCGACATGGGGCGATGTGAGCCCGGTGACGAAAAGAATCGAAAGCGCAAAAATCTACAACAGAAAAAAGCACCAGCGTGGGGGATATGATTCCGGCGCTGGTGTTTTTGATTTATGGGGATATAACCATGATGGGACAGCGCGCATGTTTTGTGATAAGATAAGGGAAGCTTAACAGGGCAAAGATGCCCGGGAACGGAGAAAGACACCATGATTCAAAAGCGCGATATACTCTTTACGCCGGCAAACGAAATGCGCACGCTGCATATCTACCTGCCCGACGACTATGAAACAAGCGGCGAGCACTACCCGGTGATGTATTTTTTCGACGGCCACAATCTGTTTTTCAACCATGACGCGACCTACGGCAAGAGCTGGGGCCTGAAGGAATTCATGGACGGCTGGGAGAAAAAGCTGATTATCGTGGGCGTGACCTGCTCGATGACCAACCGCCTGGTGGAATACTGCCCGTATCACTTCACGAAGGGCTTTCTGGGCGAGATCAGGGGCACGGGCGATGAAACCCTGCGCTGGATGGTGGAGGAGCTCAAGCCCGTCATCGACCGCGATTACCGCACGATGCCCTTTCGCGAGTGCACGGCCATCGGCGGCTCGAGCATGGGCGGCCTGATGAGCCTGTACGCGGCGATCAAGTACAACATGTGGTTCTCCAAGGCGGCGTGTCTGTCGAGCACGACCGGCCCGTGCATGGAGGATTTCCGCAGGGATCTGGAGGAAACGGACATGTTTGCCGATACCCGCGTGTATCTGTCCTGGGGCACGGAGGAGGGCGGCGGATCGAAGCTGTATCCGCGAAAAGACACCAACGACACCATGGCCGGACGCAACGGCGAGCTGGCTGCGCGCATCAGCGAGAAGGGATGTCTCACGCGGATCTATGGCCAGCCGGGCGGACGTCACTGCGAGGCAGACTGGGAGAAGCAGGTGCCGATGTTCATGAACTTTTTGTGGTTGGATCGGTGAAGCGCTCTGAGGAAGAGTGGGATAAGATTGTTTTTGCCTGCGGCGCGGATGCGCGCTCCGCTGAGGCCTAGGGGAGTAGGGGGAATTCAGATTTCCCCCTACCTCCCCTAGGAACCCCATACCCCTTCTGAACGCTTGGGAGGTATAAGGGGATGACAGCGGCGAAGCTTTGTTTCAGGAGGCCGCGGGCGAACTGCGTTCGCCACTGTGGTTTTGCGCAGGCGAGGAACGATACAAACGCGGCTTAAAGCCGCCGCGAAGCGAAGAAGGGGTCTGGGGATGAAATCCCCAGGCGGGTTTCAGGGCGGCAGCCCTGACGTACTCTCTGCGCATAAAAGTCCAATCTCCGGGTATACTCTCAGCGAAAAGGAGAGGATACGCCATGAAGAGGATCGGACTTTTTTTATATGTTCTTGCGCTGAGCGTTGTGCTGTGCGGCTGCGTAAGCCGTAAAAACACAGGAAAGGATACCCCGGCGCTGCCGCAGCCGCAGAACACGGCGGCCGATCAGACAAAGCCGGACGCATCCCCGAAGAAGGGCGCGGCGGCTCTGGTGCCCGAGAAGCTTGCGCGGGATGAAAGCGGCGTGCCTGTGCTCAAGGTCTATGACGTGAAGGTAGAAAAACTGATCGAGGAATCCGTGGAGGAATATGTGCCGGCTGTGCTGGCGGGCGAGATGGCGGGCGACTGGCCGCTGGAGGCGCTCAAGGCGCAGGCGATCCTCGCGCGGACGTTTGTGCTGCAGTTCGTGACGGAGAAGACCTCGCGCTATGATGGTGCGGACATCTCCACGGATATCGAGGAGGCGCAGGCATATAATGCCGATGCGGTCAACGACCGCATCCGTCAGGCTGTGCGGGAGACGCGGGGAATCGTGCTCAACGCGGGCGGCGAGCTGCCGTATGCGTGGTTCCATGCGCATTCGGGCGGACTGACCGCGCGCGCCAAGGAGGGGCTCGACTATGAAAAGGACGAGCCGGGCTATACGCAGTGCGTGAAGGGCATGGAAAACGACGAAGCCCCGCCGGAGGCGGCCAGCTGGCAGGCGGCGTTCACGGAGGACGAAGTGATTGCGGCGATGAAGGACGTAGGCGCGAAGATCGATGCGGTGACCAGCGCGGCGATCGGCCAGCGCGGCGAGAGCGGACGCGCGATGACGCTGATCATCTCGGGCAAGGAGGTTTCTGCGCCGGCGCTGCGCATTGCGCTGGGCTCGACGAAGATGCGATCGAGCCTGCTGGAGAGCCTGCGCGTAGAGGATGGGCAGCTGCAGATGAAAGGCAGGGGCTACGGGCATGGCGTAGGCATGAGCCAATGGGGCGCTTATGCGATGGCGAAGGCGGGAAAAACGGCCGAAGAGATTGTCTCGCATTATTTCAAAGGCGTGTCGATTGACAAGGCATGGGAATAAATTCGCCGAAATACGAAAAAGTTGTTGACAGATGCGCATGCTCCGATGTATAATACATACCGTTGACGGGGCATTAGCGCAGTTGGTAGCGCGTTTGAATGGCATTCAAAAGGTCAGGGGTTCGACTCCCCTATGCTCCACCATAAAAGAAAAACACCCTGAAGAGGGTGTTTTTCTTTTATGCCCAATAAAGCATAGGGGAGTTGAACCTGGGCCGGGAGTGAATGACAGCCCGGTGGGCTGTCAGAGCCGGCCTGTACCTGGCGCCGTCGAGGCGTGAGAGGAGACTCCCCTATGCTCCATCATAATAAGAACACCTCCATAGTGGGTGTTCTTTTTTATACCCATGACATCCTGATATTGAAGCTATACACGGGCTTTTGTCAAAGATTAACAATGTTAATATTTATTTTAAGAAAATTGTAATGTAATTCTGCCCGCACAAATGATATTATATATAAGACATATTTTGTTTGCCGCCTACTAAAAGACAGGAAGGTACATGAAGATGAAGAGGTCTGTAGCAATTCTCCTTGCGCTGGTGTCGCTGATGGCGATGCTGGTCATCCCGGCCGCTGCGAGCGCGGCGCCTGATTACAAGTATACGCTGCCCGACAACTACTCCGACTCCAAGGATTATCCGGTTGTCTACCTGCTGCCCTCGGACGGCCGCGCTTCTCATAATGAGACGCTGTACAATGCCATCCGCAGCTTTGGCACCGACGTGATCATCATCCGCCCGACGTTCACCAGCGGCATGGATCTGCATGCTGAGATGGCGGATCTGGTCAAGGTCGTGGACAGCAAATACAACACCATCGCTGACAAGAACTACCGCGCGATCGTCGGCGCGCAGGCCGGCGGCTATCTGGCGTATGCGCTGGGCATGACGAACGGCACGGCATACAAGAATCCGGCCGATCTGTTCACCTTCATCGCCAGCGTCAACGGCGACTTTGCCTACGACAACTATGCCTACGGCAACATCCTGTCCATCATTCAGGACGGCCTCAAGGCGTATGAGGAGCAGAAGAAGGCGCTCGATAAGCAGTGGGGCGATTATGCGCAGTATTTCTATCCGCCCAACCCGCTGGAGAGCTATTACACGTATATGGATACGCCTGTTGACAGCGAGTATGCCAACGTGGCCGGCTCCACCAACGACCTTGGCTCCTTCTATATCGGTCAGGGCGTGGGCAGCAATCTGCACGAGTTCACCGCGCGTCCCGGTACGTTCAGCACCGACTTCATCAAGGAATCCGGCAAGCGCATCATGGCGAACTTCACCAACTGGATGCTCTCCGACGTTGCGACCGGCGAGATTGCGCTCTCTGAGCCGACCCTGACCGCGAGCGATAAGAATGCTACTGCCAATTATACCGTTACCCTGAGCAAGGAAATCGCCACCTTCACCACTGCCAGCGTTCCCATGAAGATCACCGTCTCCGTCGTTGATCCGAAGACCGGCGATGTGCTCACCTCCGCCTCCACCACCAAGACGGTGAACGGCGCGGGCGACTACAGCGGCAGCCTGACCTTCGCCAACAAGGTGAACGGCAGCTTCTCCAACGTGAATCTTTCCGTCGAACTGCTCGAGGCGACCCTCGATCTGAGCACCGCATATCTGGTGCGCAGCAGCAAGCCTGTTGTCGACGGCGATTATCAGAAGATCGACCTGATGGGCGACTGGTACTTCAATTACATCGGCACCGCTACTCCGCTGAATGTGAGCGCGATCACCGAGAGCAAGGAATACAGGTCCTGGTCCATCGCGCAGCCGGGTCTTGGCAACTGGGCCGATGGCCACGGCAACATCAACTCTGAGACTGTCGGCACCCCGTCCACCAGCCCCTACTTCGGCTACATGATCATCGGCGGCGGCTACTATGCCAAGGAGTTCGATCTCCCGGCCGGCTTTGACGCGCAGGACGTCGTGCTCTCCATCGGCTACATTGACGACCGCTGCGAGGTCTTCCTCAACGGCAAGCGCGTGGGTGCGACCGGCATGGACGCCAACGGCAATCCGACCGGCGATACCACCTGGGCTGTGTACAGCAACTTTGAAATCGATCCGTCCCTGCTCAACTACGGCGGCACGAACACCGTGGTTGTGCGTGCGTGGAACGATACCTCTCTGGGTGCCGGCGGCTGGTATTCCGGCCCGATCGGCCTGTACAGCAAGGCTGCCTTTGACGCGGAAAACGGCCAGAGCGATTCCAAGCGCTTCTACGAGGAGACCTACTATTCTAACGCCCTCAAGAAGAATATGGAATACCTCATCTATCTGCCGGAAGGCTATGAGGACAGCGACCGCTACTATCCGACGATGTACCTGCTGCATCAGTTCAACTCCGATCATACCTCCTACAGGACCGACAAGATCGACCAGCTGATGGACGAACTGATCGCCTCTGGCCGCATCGATGACATGATCGTGGTCATCCCCAACAGCGCCGAGGTCAGCTTCTGGCGCGACAGCTACGAGAAGATGGTCACCAACGACCTCATCCCGCACATCGACGAGAACTACCGCACCGTCAACGACGCCCGTTACCGCATGACTGCGGGCTGCTCCATGGGCGGCCAGGGCGCCATGGCTGTTGCGCTGCGCAACCCGAACTACTTCTCCGGCGCGGTCAGCTTCTTCGGCGCGTTCAGCTACGGCTACGACACCGATCCGCGCCTGATCGCGGCCACCGAATCCGCTGAGTATCTGGACAATTTCGCCCTGTACTTCATCTGCGGCAATCAGGACTCCTACGGCTTCGGCTCCTGCAATATCGATCTGCACAAGCAGCTGCTCAGCAAGGGCGCCAACCACTACTTCTTCATCGAGAATGGCGAACACAACAGCGCTTTCTATGTGCCGTACTTCAAGGATGCGATCGAGTACGCCTATAACGATATGAAGCATGTGGACGGCTCGGTTAGGCGTCTGGTCGCCGGCGAGATCGAAGCGCAGCTTGACGAGGGCAAGGTGATCCTGACCCCGTCCTTCGGCGTGGCCGATGATTTCGCCAGCTGCTTCAACATCATTCCGGCTTCCTCCTACACCAAGGATCAGACGCCGGAGGTGAACGTCCCGCTGATCATCACCGTCAGGCAGGGCGGCGTGGATCATGAGATCGTCCTTCGCGATCACAATGTTACGCCCATGAAGAGCAAGGCGCCCGCTGTGGATATGAAGACGCTTGATGCGATCGATATCACCGATATCGTCGATCCGAGCCAGCCCTTCAAGGTTACCTATGAGGCTGTGCTGTTTGAGCATGATCCGGTGACCCTCAAGAGCATGATGGTTGACGCGCTGGCGGCGGATCCTTCCGCGCTGCCGGATACCGGCGACCACAGCAGCATGATGTTCTGGGCGCTGGCGCTTGCCGCCTCCGCTGTGCTCCTGCTGATGATCAGCAAGAAGCGCTGCGACGCATAAGCATCGTTAAACTCAATGATTGACACAAAGGTACTTTCGCACTGCGGAAGTACCTTTGTGCTGCTTAAGCGCAGCTGGCGCAAGAAGCTGCGGATTGCTCTTGATTTTTCAGACTCAATTGAGTAAACTTAAAAGCAATTCGTGACCTTTGGGCTTATTTCTGCGATATACACATGAGGAGCTTTCAATGAAGAAAAACGTCATGGATATGACACGCGGGCCGATCATGCCTCAGCTGGTCAGATTCGGCACGCCGGTGCTGCTGGGCATGCTCTTCCAGCGCATCTATAACTTTGTAGATGTGTTCATCGTCGGAAGGTATCTGGGCGACGAAGCCTTGGCGGCGGTGAGCATCGCAGGCTCTGCGATGTATCTGCTGATGTCGCTGATGATGGGCCTGACCACCGGCGTGAGCATTGTGATCGCGCAGTATTACGGCGCAGGCAACGAGAAAAAGGTGCGCGAGACGTTCGCCAGTTCGATCTTTGTCGCCGCCGGCTCGACGGCGCTGATCACGGTTTTCGGCATGCTGGGCGCAAGGGGTCTGCTGGGGCTCCTGCAGACGTCCGATGCGCTGCTTGATATGGCGCACACGTATCTGCTCATCATCTTCGGCGGATGCGCGGGCACGATGCTCTATAACTGGATCTCTGCCGTCATGCGCTCTCTGGGCAACTCCGTCGTGCCGCTGGTGTTTCTGATCGTTTCCAGCGTGCTCAACGTCGTGCTGGATATCCTGCTGATCGCGGTGATCCCGCTGGGCGTGGCCGGCGCGGCGCTGGCAACAGTGCTTGCGCAGGCGATCTCCGGCGCGCTGTGCCTTGCCTATGCGTTCAGAATCCTGCCGCAGCTGCGCCTTGCGCGCACAGAGCTGCGCATGGACCCGTATCTGGCGAAACAGATTCTGATCTTCGGCATCCCGACGGGCCTGCAGATGAGCATCATCTCCATTTCCGATATGGCGCTGCAGGCGAAGATCAATACGTATTCCACGGCGCTGATCGTGGCCTATGGCGTGGCGACAAAGGTTGAGTTTCTCGGCTGGCAGCTGGCAGAGGCGATCGGCACGGCGGTGGGCACGTTCGTCGGGCAGAATGTCGGCGCGGGCGATTACAAGCGCGTGCGCCAGGGTGTGCGCTGCGCGTACGGCATTCACTTCATCTGCTATGGCGTTTTCTGCCCGGTCGTCTGGCTGTTTGCCAGGACGATCATGAGCGTGTTCACGCAGTCGCCGGAGTCGATTGGATACGGCGTGGAATACATGCGCATCTTCAGCTTCTTCTTCCTGATCGGCGGCACGATGTGTATCTACCATAACGTGCTTCGCGCCTCGGGCGACGTCAAGATGACGCTCGCCATGGGCATGAGCGAGGTCATCACGCGCATTGGCTTTACGTTCCTGTTTACCGAATGGATGGGCTACTGGGGCCTGTGGTGGGTCTCGCCGATCACATGGCTGTGCGCGGTCGCCGTGGGCGCAATCCGCTATTACTCCGGCAAATGGGAGGAGATCGCAAGAAAACAGGCGATCGCAAGATAAACGGATATAGAACAATCCCCTGCAGAAGCATGCAGGGGATTGTTTCTTTACTTGAGTACGCTTTTTCTGGATAGCGTGAGCTTGTAGCTGTCGTCAATGAGATGGAAGATATCGTCGTCCGTCATGCTGCCGTCGAGGATGATGGAAATCCAGTGCAGCTTGTTCATGTGATAGGCAGGCACGACGGCGGGATAGACGCTCTTCCAGAAGTCGCCCCAGTTCGGCTCGGCCTTGACGTTGATCCACACGCGGCCTTCCCGCTCATAGACCGAGGCAAACATCTTCTGGTTCGTCTGATGGCGCATGACGGTCCAGCTGTCCAGCCCGAAGGGATAATCTTCATAGGCGTCCGGCAGGGTCAGGCAGGCGTCGATGGCTTCTTTTCTGGTGATCATCGCTGAGCCCACCTTTGCATCATGCGGCATTCTTCCGCTTCGCGGCCCGGCCATACGCCTTCGCGCAGCGCACACAGGCTGTCATTGTTTGCGCGCAGCAGCGGGAAGATCGCCTCCCAATCCATGCAGCCTTCGCCCAAGGGCCTGTTCTCCCAGCGGTTTTCGCTGTTCCATATGCCGTCCTTGATGTGCAGCGCGCAGACCTTGTCGCCGAAAAGGGTAAGCGAACGCCTGACCAGATCCAGCTGAACGGAGGACGAGGTGACGCCGGGCGGCAGCAGATTGGCGGGATCGAGAATGACCCTGAGATGTGCGCTGGATACGTCGTCCAGCAGACGGCGGGTCAGCTCGGGGGTTGCCATGGTGTGATAGGAAACCGGCTCGACGGCGGCGATGGCGCCGCAGTCCTCGGCGGCCTTCGCGACATGGCGCGTGAATTCGAGCAGACCGGCGTAGGCCTCCTCGCGCTCGGATTCGCCGGCGGTGAAATGCGTGGTCTCCGTGCCGACGCACTGGGCGCCCAGTTTCACGCTTGCGCGCAGATAGCGGGCAAACTTCTCCGCCTCCTGCATGCGTACGGCGGCGTTCCTGTCGCCGGCGCTGACGTAGCAGCCCATCACGGGAATGGCAAGCGCATGGCCGCTGAATGTCCGGCGGAGGGAGAGCAGCGCATCGTCCGAGAGATATGATTCGGGCTTGCCTGCAAATGCCTTGCCGAAGGCGAGCTGCACGGCGCGGTAGCCGCAGCCGGAGATGGCGGCAGCCAGAGCATGGGGTTCCATGCGGCCGAAATCGTGGCCGCGCATGCCGATGATCATAGGCGTATGCTTCCTTTCTGTGTGGTGGTTTCAGTATACGATAAACGGGCAATAAATGGAAGGGCGAAGTTCACGTTGCGGCATGCATGCTTTTGCTGTATAATGATAAATCATAAGCATATACATTTCATGAGGAGGATGTTTTATGGAGCTGTCTAAGATTCTTTCCATGGTTGATCATACGCTGCTCAAGCCCGAATCCACCTGGGCGCAGATTCAGGAGATCTGCGACGATGCGATCGCGTACAAGACCGCAACGGTCTGCATCCCGGCGAGCTACGTTGCGCGCTGCAAGGCGTACGTGCAGGAAAAGGGCTCGGATGTGGGCGTGTGTACGGTCATCGGCTTCCCGACGGGCTATTCCACGACCGCCAGCAAGGTTTTCGAGGCGGCAGACGCAGTCAAAAATGGCGCGGACGAGGTCGATATGGTCATAAACATCGGCATGCTCAAGGACGGACAGGACGAGGATGTGCTTGCCGAGATCAACGCGATCAAGGAAGCCTGCGCGGGCAAGCCGCTCAAGGTCATCATCGAGACCTGCTTGCTCAGCGAGGACGAGAAGGTGCGCATGTGCGATATCGTCAATCGCTCGAATGCCGATTTCATCAAGACCAGCACCGGCTTCTCGACCGCTGGCGCGACGTTTGCGGACGTGGAGCTGATGGCCAGATACATGAAGCCGGGCAAGCAGATCAAGGCGGCGGGCGGCATCGCCACGCTGGACGATGCGGAGAAATTCATTGAGCTTGGCGCGACGCGCCTGGGCACCAGCCGCATCATCAAGATCGTCAAAAACGAGGCCGCAAGCGGTTACTAAGCGTAAAAAACCTTGTATAAATCCAGAAAATAACTGGAAAAGGCGCTTAAATCCGTTGACACGCGCATCAAAAGCTGGTATCATAGGAAGGCAAGCCGCACGGGGCTGGTTTGTTAAAATGCGCAGAAATGGCGCATACCTAAACCCGGCGAGTAAATATTAGGAGGCACCATATGTACGCTATTATTGCGACTGGTGGCAAGCAGTACCGCGTTAGTGAGGGCGACAAGATCTACATCGAGAAGATCGATGCC
>SVGO01000055.1 GCA_015056305.1 Clostridiales bacterium
GGCCGTTAACGGCCTGTCCGGCCTGATCGTTGCGACGATCCCGCCGTCCATGGGCCTGATCATCTACGGCACCACGGGTGAGGTTTCCATCGGCCGCCTGTTCATGGCTGGTTGGTTCCCGGGCATCGTCATGATGATCTTCCTGATGATCGCTGTCCGCTGGTCCGCCCGCAAGTACGGCTACAAGCCGGCCCGCGAGAAGATGGCTCCGGCCTCCGAGATCATCAAGACCTGTGTTGACTCCATCTGGGCGCTCCTGTTCCCGATCCTGCTGATCGTCCTGATCCGCTTCGGCATCATGAGCCCGACCGAGTCTGGTGCTTTCGCCTGCGCTTACGCGCTGGTCGTCGGCCTGCTGATCTACCGTGAGATGACTCCGGCGATCATGATGCAGACCCTGAAGGACTCCGTCAAGGACGTCACCGTTATCGCGATCATCCTGTGCTTCTCCGGCGTGTTTGGCTACGGCGTCGTTTTCGATGACCTGACCACCACCCTGGCGACTGCGCTGGTTGCGATCACCTCCAACAAGATCGCGCTGCTGTTCCTGGTCATCCTGTTCCTGTTCATCTGCGGCTGCTTCATGGAGACCACGGTTATCGCGCTGATCCTGACCCCGATTCTCAAGCCGGTTATGGAGAGCGTGGGCGTCGATCCGGTCGTCTTCGGTATGATCATGATGACCTGCGTCACCTTCGGCGTCATGACCCCGCCGGTCGGCACGGGTCTGTACACCACCGCCGACATCATGGGTTGTACCATTCAGGACGTCGTCAAGGACGGCTGGCCGTTCTATGCGGCGGTTCTGCTGGTTGTCGTCGTCATGGTGTTCTTCCCGGATGCCGTTCTGTTCCTGCCGAACCTCGTGTACGGCGTGGGCGGCTAATCGCTTTAGTTCCATAAAAGCATAAGCTTTCAGGCATGCATTTGTGAAACTTTTACGAAGAAAAGCGTAAAAGGACTAGCAAATGCATGCCTTTTGTGATATAATCTCACCAACGTGACATACTAGTATATGCAAAGGGTGATCGATGATGAAAATGAATCGTGCAGCGCTTGCCGATCGCGCAGCGTGGGAAAAGGTGAATGTCGTTCTGCCGCAGTATGACGTGCAGGCGATGGTGGATGCGACCAAGGCCAACCCGATCTGGGTGCACTTTGGCGCGGGCAATATTTTCCGCGGTTTTATTGCCGCTCTGCAGCAGAAGCTGCTGAACGAAGGTCTGGCCGACCGCGGCATCATCGCGGCGGATACGTTCGATTACGAGATCATCTCCAGGATCTACGATCCGTTTGATTGCCTGACCATGAACGTGACCCTCAATCCGGATGCGACCACCAGCCGCGAGATCATCGCTTCCGTCGCTGAGGGCCTGCGTGCCGACGCGAAGGACGCCGAGCAGATGGCGCGCTTTGCCGAGATTTTTGTAAGTCCCTCCCTGCAGATGGTCTCCTTCACCATCACGGAGAAGGGCTATGCGCTGCGCAACATGGCCGGCGAGCTGATGCCGGTGGTTCTCGCCGATATGAACGAGGGCCCGGACAGCGCACGCCACGCGATGAGCATTGTGGCAGCGATGATGTATAAGCGCTTCAAGGCCGGCGCCTATCCGATCGCGCTGGTGTCCATGGACAACTGCAGCCACAACGGCGAGAAGCTCAAGTCTTCTGTCGTGGAGATCGCCAGGGCCTGGAAGGAGAACGGCTTTGTCGGTGAGGATTTCATCGCCTATCTGGAGGACGAGAACAAAGTTGCCTTCCCGTGGAGCATGATCGACAAGATCACCCCGCGCCCGGCGAAGGTCGTGGAGGATTCCCTGCTCGCCGATGGCATCGAGGACATGGCGCCGATTATCACCAGCCGCAATACGTTTATTGCGCCGTTCGTCAATGCCGAGCGCCCGCAGTATCTGGTCGTTGAGGATCGCTTCCCGAACGGCCGTCCGGCGCTGGAGAAGGCCGGCGTCTATCTCACCGATCGCGACACGGTCAATTGCACCGAGCGCATGAAGGTGACCACGTGCCTCAACCCGCTGCATACCGCGCTGGCCGTCTATGGCTGCCTGCTGCGCTATACGCTCATCTGTGAAGAGATGAAGGACGAGGATCTGGTCAAGCTGGTCAGCCGCCTGGGCTATGTTGAGGGCCTGCCGGTCGTTGTCGATCCCAAGATCCTCAGCCCGAAGGCGTTCATCGACGAGGTCATGCAGGAGCGCCTGCCCAATGTCTTCATGCCGGATGATCCGCGCCGCATCGCGACCGATACCTCCCAGAAGGTCGGCATCCGCTTCGGCGAGACGATCAAGAGCTATGTGGCCGAAGGCCGCGACCTGAATGACCTGGTGTCCATTCCGCTGGCGATCGCCGGCTGGATGCGCTATCTGCTGGGCGTGGGCGACGATGGCGAAGCGATCGAGATCTCTTCCGATCCGATGAAGGACGCCCTGCAGGAAAAGCTTGCGGGCATCGTACCGGGCAAGCCGGAGACCTATAAGGGCCAGCTGCGCGAGATCCTTTCCAACGAAGTGATCTTTGGCAGCGATCTGGTCAAGGCCGGCCTTGCCGAGCGCATCGAGCAGATGTTTGTCGAGGAACTCGCCGGCCCGGGCGCGGTTCGCGCAACGCTGAAAAAGTATCTGGCGTAAGCGGCTTTCTATGAAGACCAAGCCCGCCGCAAAAGCGGCGGGCCCTTTCCCATTTCATAATCACAGGACGGTGACGCATGATGCGTATTGAAGAAAAACGGTATGCTGAGACGGCGAGGGACTACGCGCTGCGCATTCTCAAGAGCAACATCATCGCCATGGAATTGGAGCCGGGCGCGATGGTCAGCGAGAACGAGCTGGCCGCGCAGATGGGCCTGAGCCGCACGCCGGTGCGCGAGGCGCTGATGGATCTGGCGAAGTGCCGTGTGGTGGACGTGCTGCCCCAGCGGGGAAGCCGGATTGCGCTGATCGACTATACCCTGGTCGAGGAGGCGCGTTTTGCCCGCGAGGTGCTCGAGGTGGCTGTGCTCGATCAGGTTTGCGCGCGCATCACGCCGGCGGATATTGCGCAGCTTCGTCAGAATGTGCGCCTGCAGACGCTCACGCAGGAGCCGGGCATGGGCGAGTCGCTGAGCCTGATGGAGCTCGACGACGCCTTCCATCAGATGCTCTTCCGCATCGCACAGAAGGAGAATACCTACAACATGCTCTGCGGCATGACGATTCACTTTGACCGCGTGCGCAATCTCGCGCTGAACGTGGTCAAGGACATCAAGATTATCGAGGATCACCAGCAGATCTGCGAGGCGGTGGCTGTTCGCGACGCCGCAAAGGCGAAAGCGATCATGGCGCAGCATCTGGGCCGCGTGAGGATCGACGAAGAGGCGATCCGAAGCGCATATCCGCAGTATATCAAGGGACAGACGAAGGGCTGAGCAGATGATGAGAAGAATAGCTGCGCTTCTTGCGCTGCTGCTGATGCTGTGCGCGTGCGCGCTGGCCGAGGAGCCGGATATGGATGCGCGCGTGGACGAGGTGTTCCGCTCGATGAAGACCGTGGGCGGCGCGTTTGTCGTGGCGCAGCATGGCGAGATCGTCTATGAGCGCTACTACGGCGAACAGCAGAAGACGACCCATGTCCCCGTGACGGAGAATACCTATTTCCGCGGCGCTTCGGTGACGAAGCTGGTCACGGGCATCGGCCTGATGAAGATGATGGACGAAGGTATCCTCGATCCGGACGAGGACATCAGCACGTATCTGGGCTACACCGTGCGCAATAAGCGCTTCATGAAGACGCCCATCACGCTGCGCATGCTCATGTCGCATACGGCAGGCCTGGTGGAGAATGCGTCCTTCAGCCGCAAATCCAGCATCCTCTCGGACATGGTCGACGTCGAGAAAAAGGCGGCCTCCAACTTCAAAAAGGAAGTCAAACCCGGCAGCCAGTACACCTATTCGAACTTCGGCGCGGGTATCACCGGCGCGATCATCGAATCCGTGACGGGCATGGACGTATCCAGCTATATGCGCAAGACGCTCTTTGAGCCGCTGGACATCGACGCCGCCTACAGCGTCACGCAGCTTGCTGAGCCGGATTACATCGCCGCGACGTATAAAAAGGACGGCTCGCTCTATGCTGCGCCGTCGTATATGCTTCGCCAGGAGTATATTGCCGAGGCCTTGCCGGACGTCCATTACCGCACGACCATCGGCAGCCTGCTGATTCGTCCGCGCGATCTGGCGAGACTGGGCATTGCGCTGTGCGGCGACGGCACGGTGGATGGCATCCGAGTGCTCAGCGAGGAGGCCGTCATGGCCATGCGTCAGGAGCACAGCCCGGATACCGACGGCATCACGGAGGATTCTCCGTATACGTTCTTCACCATCCGCCAGGATACGCTGTTTGACGGTCTTCGCGTCTATGGCCATCAGGGTACGGATGAGGGTATCGTCTGCAATCTGTATGTTGAGCCGGAAAACGAGCTTGTGATTGCCGTGATGACCAATGGCTGCAAAAGCAACCGCGATGACGGCATCATGCGCATCACGCGCCGCCTTGCTGCGATTGCGGAAGATGTTTATATTCGTGGAAATGTGGAGTAAATTTCCTGCTTGCAATTAAATTAAATAAAAAAGTGGAGCGCATCCTCAGAAATGCAGAATCAAATGATGATTCGGTGGAGGATGCGCTCCTTTTATGCGTTTTTCTTGGGAACACGCTGAATGATGCCGATGATCCGCCCGGAGAGCACGACCGTCAGCAGGGAGCAGGCGAGGTTTTTGATCGGCAGATAAGTCGAGCACAGCGCCAGCGCCAGCAAATCGCTGATCAGATAGATCTGCTCGATGGGCCTGTCCAGGATCTTGTTCAGCGTCATGGCCAGTGCATCGTCGCCGCCGGGCGCACCGCCTGCGCGCACGCACAGACCGACCCCCACGCCGACAAACAGAGCGCCGACGATTGCGGCAGTCAGCGGCATTTGCGCCAGCTGCGGCCAAAGCTGAGGAGACTGCTCAAATAAAGCATAGAACACAGAAAAGCCGCCGCCGGATATGATGGAATACAGAATAAACGTGCGGCCCAGCGTGCGCCAGCCGGCCAGATAGCATGCGGCATTGATGATCAGGCCGGAAATCGATGGAGATATGCCAAACCAGTGGTGAAGAAAGAGCGTGACGCCCAGCATGCCGCCCTCCGTGACGACGGAAAAGGCGTGCACATTGTATAAGCCGAACGCCAGTATGGCGCTGCCAAGAAGCGAGAGCAGCACACGGCGAAATGAGATCAGCAAAGCGATGCGTCCTTTCGGAAAAGATGAATTTCATGATAATGGATTTTCTGCACGGTGTCAAGGCGGTCTGTGATGTGCAAATGGGCATGAAGTGGAGTGAATGTGAATATTTGATGGTGAATATCGATAAATTGGGGAGAAAGCTATGTGCGCTAATATAAGAATTTGAATAAAAGTGGAGTGAAATGGAAATGAAGTGACGAATGGTGAGCGGCGCGTTGCGGCGGGGAGGCTTCTGTGGTAGAATATAGAAAACCAAGTGGAGCGAAAGGGGCTATGGCAGATGGAAAGATATGCATCAAGGCGCAGCGCAGTGCTTGATCAGATGGAAAAGGGGAGCATTATGGTGCTCTTTAGCGGCGAGGGAATCCCGCAGAGCATGGACGACTGCTGTCCGTTTGAGGCGAATCATCATTTCTTTTATCTGACTGGCCTGAGAAGGGAAAACATGGCCCTGGTGCTCAGCAAAAGCGCCAGCGAGGATAAATCGATCCTCTTTATCGAGGAGGCTGTGCCCAGCATGGAGCGCTGGACAGGCAAGCGCGTGACCAGAGACGAGGCGACGGCGATCAGCGGCGTCAGCGATGTGCGCTATATCGACAGCCTTCCCTCTGCTCTTGGCCGCATGATGGCGCGCGAGCAGGTGAGCGCGGCGTATTTCGACTGCTACCGCAATGCGATGACCGATACGGACAGCTATAACATGCAGCGCGCGAAGGCTTTTGCCGCTGCCTATCCGACCGTGACGCTTAAAAATGCGCACCCCATGCTGGCGGCTATGCGCATGGTGAAGGATGAAAGCGAGATCGCGTGCATCCGCGAGGCGATCGCCGTGACGGATACGGGCCTGAGGCGCATCCTCTCCACGCTTGCGCCGGGACAGATGGAGTATCAGGCGCAGGCGGAGTTTGAGTATGCGATCCGCTGGCATGGCGCGGAGGGCACCGCCTTTGCGACCATCGCGGGCAGCGGCATCAACGGCTGTATGCTCCATTACGGAACCAATCACTGCCGCATGGAGGAGGGCAAGCTGCTGCTGCTCGACCTCGGCGCGAAGGTGAAGGGCTACTGCGCGGACATCACACGCACCTATCCCGTGAGCGGAAAGTTCACGCCCCGCCAGAAGCAAATCTACGATATCGTCCTTGCCGCCAATCAGGAGGTCGCCAGGCAGGCGCGCCCGGGCATGACGCTTAAGCAGCTCAACGAGATCTGCAAGCAGGTGCTCGCCGAGGGCCTGATGGCGATCGGAAAGATCGAAGCCGCCGAGGAAATCGGTACATACTATATGCACGGTGTGTCCCATCATCTGGGTCTGGATACGCATGATGCGATCGCCCACGACGAGGTGCTCCTCGCTCCGGGCATGGTGATCACCAACGAGCCGGGCCTGTATATCGACGAAGAGGAGATCGGCATCCGCATCGAGGACGATCTGCTGATCACCAAGGACGGCTGCGAGGTGCTCTCCAAGGACGTCCCGCGCACGACGCAGGAAATTGAAGCGCTGATGGCGCGCTGAGAAAGGTAATTAACCATGAAACTGAAGATTCAGGCGAGGGCGAAGATCAACTGGACGCTGGACGTGGTGGGCGTTTTGCCCAACGGCTATCACGATCTGGACATGCTCATGCAGTCGGTCACGCTCTGCGATCAGATGACGATGGAGGACGCAGACGAGCTGACGCTGAGCGTTCGCATGGGCGGCAGCTTTGTCCCTGCGGATGAAACCAACCTTGTGCTGCGCGCGGCGCGTGCGCTGCAGCAGCACAGCGGATGTACGAAGGGCGCGCGCATCACGCTGCGCAAGTATATCCCCGTTGCGGCGGGCATGGGCGGCGGCAGCAGCGACGCGGCGGCGGCGCTCAAGGGCCTGAATGTCCTCTGGGGGCTTGGTCTTGACGACGATACGCTGGAAGAAATCGGCCTGACGATTGGCGCGGACGTGCCGTTCTGTATTCGCGGCGGTCTTCAGCGCGCACAGGGCGTGGGCGAGCGGCTTACGCCGGTTGCGATGAAGCGTCCGCTGTATATCGTGGCGTTCCAGCCGTGCCGCGGGCTGTCCACCAAGGAGGTTTTTACCAGCCTGCATGAGGACGGCATCCGCGACGAAGACAGGCCGGATAACGAGGCTGCGCAGCGCGCGCTGGAAAACGGCGATGTACGGCTGCTCGGCAGGAGCCTGGGCAACGTGCTCGAGCCGGTCTCCCGCCGCCTGCGCCCGGATATCGACAAGGCGATCCGCGATATCGAAGCTGCGGGCGCTGTGGGTGCGCGCATGACGGGCAGCGGCTCGGCAGTGTTCGGCGTATTCCTGCATGCGGGCGCGTGCCGCAAGGCCGCGCAGGAACTGCAGAAGACCTATCCGACCTGCCGGATGATGCGCACGGCGGAGTGCGGCGTGGTCATCGAAGAAGAATAAACTATCTTTATACCGCGGCGAAACCAAGAAGGGAGTTTGAGGGATGAAATCCCTCAAGCGGGTCCGGGCAGCAGCCCGGCGTAACCCCCGATGTATAAACCGGACTCGTTCTGGCGATCCTTGTCTGTATCAATAACCCTGATGGGAGATGACAGACATGGGTCACCTTTTTTCTGCTCTTCTTTTTGCCGCGATACTGATGATCACGCCTGCGCACAGAGCTGCCTCGGCTGCACAGCCGGTTTTTTTCAGCATGCTCTTTCCGCAGCTGATCCCGCAGGAATGGCTGCTGCCTCAGGAGAAGGAGGCGGCGTTTCTGTGAGAAAAAGAAGCATTCGCCTGTGCACGGCGGCCCTTGCGGCTGTGCTGCTCCTGCTGGGCGCGGCGCCACAGGCAGAAGCGGCGGTCTATTGGGGATCGCGCGGACAGCAGGTTCGCCAGGTCCAGCAGAAGCTGCGCCAGTGGGGCTATTATGACGGCGATGTAGACGGCGTCTTCGGGCAGGAGACGTATGATTCTGTCGTCTATTTTCAGCGGAAAAACGGGCTGACAGCCGACGGCGTGGTCGGCACAAAGACGCTCAATGCGCTGGGAATCGGAGGTCAGCGTGCAGTTGCCGCCTCGACAGGCAGCGCGAGCACGTCCTATTCAGGCGACGTGGAACTGCTTGCCCGGCTGATCCATGGCGAGGCGCGCGGCGAGCCGTATGTGGGCATGGTTGCGGTCGGCGCGGTCGTGCTCAATCGTGTGAGAAGCAGCCATTTTCCCAATACCATCGCCGGGGTGATCTATCAGGCGGGCGCGTTTGACGCGGTCGCCGACGGACAGATCAACCTGACGCCCAATGAACAGAGCCGACGCGCTGCACGCGATGCGCTCAATGGCTGGGATCCGACGAGCGGCTGCCTGTATTACTATAATCCGTCGACGGCGACCTCCAAATGGATCTGGACGCGCGAGGTGCGCCTGAACATCGGCGATCACAGCTTTGCCGTCTGACAGGAGGCACAGGATGCAGATTTTAAAAATGAAGCGCAGCTGGACGCTGGCGGTGACGTTTGGGGTGCTGTTCTGCCTGTCGCTTTCGGTCAATGCCGTGCAGAGCGCGGATAACCGGGAGCTGAAGACGCAGCTTTCCATGGAGCGCCAGCGCGATCTGACTGAGGTTGCGCGCGCGATGGCGGATATCGAGATCAACCTGCAGAAGCTGCTCATTGCCTCGGGCGCGAGCCAGAGCGCACAGCTGCTGGGAGAAACGGCGCTGCTGGCACAGCATGTGGAGGCAGGGCTTTCGCGCCTGCCGCTGAGCGTGGAGACGGCAGTCGGGGCGATGAAATTCGCCGGGCAGATGGGCGATTATGTCATGACGCTGGCGCAGCAGGTATCCGGCGGCAGCATGCTGACCACGACGGACGAAACGCAGATTGAAGGGCTTCTTGCGGCCTGCCAGGGGCTCAATACCCATCTGACGGATATGGGCGAGCGCCTGTATGACGAAAAGTCGCTTGAGCGCACTTCCAGCCTCTGGCCCGATGCGCAGGGTCAAGGGGATAGCGGGATCGACTATCCGTCGCTGATCTATGACGGCCCGTTTTCGGATGGCCGCACGGGCGGCGCGCCCAAGGGACTGACAGGCGAGCGCATCACGCGCGAGCAGGCCAGAATGGCGGCGGCGCGCTATGCCGGAACGACGGCGGATCAGGTGACCGATGCAGCAGACAGCGGCGGACAGTTTGAGGCGTTCGGCTTCACGGCAGCGACGGACAGCGGCAATCTCTATGTTCAGGTGACGGGGCAGGGCGGGCATCTGCTGTGGATGATGCCGGAGGACGCCGAGTATGAACCGCGCATTTCCCGGGAGGACTGCCTGCGCGCCGCGGAGCGCTATCTTTCCGATATGGGCTTTGGCGAGATGGAGCGCTGCTTTGTGCAGGAATACGACGGCATGGTTGTGGCCAATTTTGCCAGCGTTCAGGACGGCGTGCTGCTCTATCCCGATCAGGTGAAGCTGCAGGTGAGTATGGCGACAGGCACGGTCGTCGGAGCGGAATGCTCGCAGTATCTGACAAATCATGAATCGCGCGAAGCACTTGATCCAAAGCTGACCGGCGAGCAGGCGCAGCTGACGCTATCAGACAGGCTGGATGTGCGGGATTTGCGCCTGTGTGTGATTCCGTTCGGCAGCGGTGAGCGGTTGTGCTGGGAGTTCAGAGGTACGTTTGCCGGAGAGCAGTATTATGTCTACGTCGACGCGGCAACCGGCGAGGCTGCCGAGATTCTGCGCATCGCACAGACCGAGGAAGGCGAAACAGCCATATAATCGATGAAGGGGAGATACGTAAGCGTATCTCCCCTTGCTCAGGTTAGGACTCAGCAGCCGCAGCCATTGTTCCGGTTATTGTTCCAGCCGCAGCCATTGTTGCAGCCATTATTCCAGCCGCAGCCGCAGTTACAGCCGCAGCGGCGGCGGCGCGTGAAGCGCTTGCGGCTGACGATGGTGATGACTGTCGGCACGCGGGAAGAGGTGATGGACACGCAGCCGCCGGAGATCGGACCGGTGATCGTCGTGTCGTATTCGCGGTGCAGCCGCATCCGCAGCCGCCGGCTGTGATCAGGTCAATCTCGTACTGGCCGGGCTCAAGGTTTGTGATCAC
The DNA here is from genome assembly GCA_015056305.1 of Clostridiales bacterium. Classification (GTDB taxonomy): domain Bacteria; phylum Bacillota; class Clostridia; order Christensenellales; family Aristaeellaceae; genus Ventricola. The sequence continues at coordinate 10,358 of SVGO01000055.1, forward strand.
AAGCGGTTCGTCGAGCTCTGTGCAGCTGCCCGCACGCAGGGTGAAGGTTTCGCCGCAGGGATAGCTCGGACCGGTGATGCGGATGGTGAAATTGCGCGGCGTGCAGCTCTGGTTGCCGCACGGCTCAAGCAGGATCTGATGGATGACGAGCGTCGGGCCATTGTCATTGTCAGAATTGGCGCTGCACCAATGCGCCAGATTGCACAGCAGGGGATGTTTCCACTGCGGATACGGACAGTAGGAGTGATTCCAGTCGCAGCAGGAATCGTAATGATGACAGCAAGACATCATGTTGCACCTCCGTAAGGTCTATGGGGAAACGGAAGGCCGCCGTTGGCTTTCCGCCGTGATTGATACACCGAGCGCGCCCTGCGCCCGAAGGGGAGCGGGGATCAGCTCCACTGCATGCTATGCGCCCTGATTGCCCGCTGTGCATGAGGGGAAAGGCGCCGAAAACGATTTACAAATCTGCCAAAAACGCGCTATAATATATTTTGAAAATTTATGTCTTGCTGATGAGAGGGTAGTGCTATGCGGCTCAAGAGCATCGTCCGGCGCATAACGGACAACGACTATATCTATACCATTTTTACCAAGATCATGGCGGTGGTCATCGGCCTGATCGCCTCGAGCTATTCCAATCGATTCCTCGGTCCGGAGCTTAAGGGTGAATTGGGCCAGATCTCCTCGATGATCTCCATCGTCGCCGTCACGGCGAACTTCGGTCTGTATCAGCCGTATCCCTACTATAAGCGGCAGAATGAGCCGGATGTGCTCGATAAGTTCCTGCGCATTTTCCTGCTGCAGTTTATCGCCTATACGGTCATTGGCGTGTTTGCCGCTTCGGTACTGAATTCCTTCGCGCTGACGGCTGTGTGTCTGATTGCGCCGATCCAGGTGCTGGCCAATCAGCTCAGCTTCATGATCATGGTGGAGGACGTCAAGTACAAGAACAAGATCTTCTTCACCGCCCGCATCACCAACACGCTCATCACGATCCTCGCGTTCTATACGATGAATCGCACGATTCTCGTGTCTCTTGCGCTGGTGGTTGTGGGCGATCTGATCACGGTGATCATGGCGCTTCGCCGCATGAAGCGCATGCCCAATCCGATGAGAGCGGATCTGCGCTTTGCAGCGAAGATCGTGCCGTTCGGCTTCGTGTCGATGATCACGACGCTGATGATCACGCTCAATTACCGCGTGGATACGCTGATGATGGGCTATATGTTTGGCGTGCCGGACGCCGAAATCGGCTTTTACACGCTGGGCGTGTCCCTGTCTGAATACGGCTGGCTGATTCCGGACGCGTTCCGCGAGGTGCTCTTCTCCCGTACGGCCAAGGATGACGCCATCGGCGAGGTGACCATGAGCATGAAGGTGAATCTGTACCTGACCTTCATGATGATCGCGGGCATCCTGTTGCTTGGCAAGCCGGTCATCTGGCTGCTTGCCGGCGCGGAGTATCTGCCGGCGTATCCGGTGACGGTGCTGCTGATTGCCGGCATCATCCCGATGAGCTATTTCAAGATCATCGGCACGCTGCTGCTGGCGCAGGGCAAGAAATACACCTATCTGGGCATGCTGACGCTCTCGGTGGTGGCCAACATCATCTGCAACCTGTTCACCATTCCGCTCTGGGGCAAGATGGGTGCGGCGGCCTCGTCGGTGATCTCCTACACGGTCGCAGGCGGCTGCTTCCTGGCGTATTATCTGAAAACCTACAAGATCCCTGCGCGCGACGTGTTCCTCTTTAAGCCCGAGGAGATCGCTCGCCTGAAAGGCATGATCGGCAAAGTCAGAAGAAAGCTCGGCGCAAAGGCGTAAAGGAGAAAAAAATATGACGGAACAGATGAAAAAAGGCCGCGCGGCCTATGCGCAGATGGAGCAGGCCTGCAATCTGCTGGTGTCCAGCGGAAACTGGCAGCGCGTGGGCACAAGCGACATCCGCCTCTTTTTAGATATGTACACCCAGGCGCTGCTGCTGAAGATGGCGCAGCATGCGGGCGTTGTTTCCGAGGAGACGAAGCGCTTTATCGCAGAGGTGCCCGCACGCGATGTATTGAATATCGGCAAGGCGTCTTGCGATGCAGCGCTGAATATCGGCTACAAGAATCGCTCCTTTGCCGAAGGAACGCCTCTGCTTCTGCGCTGCTGCGTGGCGATGGATGATAAGGACGGCACGCAGAGCGCGCAGCAGTTTGTCGCAGGCGTTTCCCAGCTGCTGTATAGCGCAGCGGATGTGGACGGCTCCATGGGCGGCGCGGTGCTGAACTTTATCACCGGCTATCTGGGCGGTTTGCGCACATTCCTGCTTACGCGTGCGGCGGGCCGCCATGCAGGCGCAGCGCAGGAGATGACCCGGCGCGTGGACGTGCCGGGCAGCGACAAGCGCGAAGGCAAGAAATCCGAAGAAAGCAGCGCAGCTCAGACGCCTGCCAAGGCAGAAAAGCAGGAAGAGCCGGAGCAGACCGTCGAAGAATTGCTTGCCGAGCTGGACAGCTTGATCGGTCTGGATGGCGTCAAGCGCGAGGTGCATTCGCTCATCAACCTGATCAAGGTGCGCAAGCTGCGTGAGCAGCACGAACTCAAGGTCATGGACATGAGCTTCCATATGGTCTTCACCGGAAATCCTGGCACGGGCAAGACGACGGTCGCGCGCCTTGTCGCCAAGATCTACAAGCAGCTCGGCTTCCTGAGCCAGGGCCAGCTGATCGAGACCGATCGCAGCGGCCTGGTTGCGGGCTATGTCGGCCAGACGGCGGGCAAGGTAACAGAGGTCGTCAAAAGTGCGCTGGGCGGCATCCTCTTTATCGACGAGGCCTACGCCCTGGCGCGCAAGGGCATGGACAACGACTTCGGCCGCGAGGCGATCGATACGTTGGTCAAGCTCATGGAGGATAACCGCGACGATCTGGTGGTGATCGTTGCCGGCTATACCGACGAGATGCATGACTTCCTCACCAGCAATCCGGGCCTCATTTCCCGATTCAACAAGTACATCGATTTCCCGGACTATACCGACGATGAGCTGATGGCGATCCTCGCCATGAACGCCAAGAAGCAGGGCTATGTGATCTCCGACGAGGCGAATCAGGTCGTGCGTGATATGCTGGAAAAGATGACCGTCTCCGACCGGCTGGACTTCGGCAATGCGCGCGGCATGCGCAATACGCTGGAGAAGCTTGTGCAGGAGCAGGCCAACCGCCTTGCAGGCGTGACGGGCGAAATTACCAAAGAGATGCTCTGCGAGATCACCAAGCAGGACGCCGTTGTCGCCATTCACGGCGAGGATGCGGCAAAGCCGGAAGAGACCAAAACAACCGAAGGACAGAACTGATTATGGCAGCGATTTTATCCGCAGAGCATATTGCAAAGAGCTATACGCTCAAAAAGCTGATCACCGACGCGACGCTCTATATCGGCGAGCATGACCGCATCGGCGTGGTCGGCGTGAACGGCACGGGCAAGTCGACCCTGCTCAAGATCCTGTGCGGCATGGAGGAGCCGGACAGCGGCGTCGTCATGCGCAGAAATGGCCTGCGCGTGAGCTTCCTGCCGCAGATGCCCTCCTACACGCAGCAGAGAACCAGCGTCGAGCAGGTGCTCGCGGACGCGCCCAAGGACGTCGGCGCGCCGGATGAATACGAGGCGAAGGCGCTGCTCACGCAGCTGGGCATCACGGATTTTGAAAGCGACGTGCGCACGTTCTCTGGCGGCCAGAAAAAGCGCGTGGCGCTGGCCGCGGCGCTGATCCGGCCTGTGGATCTGCTGCTGCTGGACGAGCCGACCAACCACATCGACGCGCAGACCATCGCCTGGCTGGAGGATCGTCTGGCGGGCTATCGCGGCGCGCTGATGATGGTCACGCATGACCGCTATTTCCTGGATCGCGTGTGCAACCGCATCGCGGAACTGGATCTGGGCGGGCTGTATATGCACGACGGCAACTTCTCCTACTATCTGGAGCAGAAGGCCGCGCGTCTGGATATGGAAAATGCAGCCGCGCGCAAGCGCAGCTCGATTCTGCGCCGGGAGCTTGAGTGGATCCGCCGCGGCGCGCAGGCCAGAAGCACCAAACAAAAAGCGCGCATCCAGCGCTTTGAAGAGATGAGCGCGATCAAGGGCCCGCAGGAGGAGGCGAAGCTCTCGCTTTCCTCCACCAGTTCGCGCCTGGGCAGGCGCATCGTCGAATGCGAAAACGTGGGCAAGAGCATGGGCGGCAAAAAGCTGCTTTCCGGCTTCACCTATACGATCCTGCGCGACGAGCGCATGGCGATCGTCGGCCCGAACGGCTGTGGCAAGACGAGCATGCTGCGCATGATCGCCGGCGAGATCGCGCCGGACGAGGGCACGGTCGTACTGGGCGACACGGTGAAGATCGGCTTTTTCAAGCAGGAATTCCCATTGGTTGACGAAAGCATGCGCCTGATCGACTTCATGAAGGACATCGCGGAATACGTCAATACGCCGGATGGCCGCTTCTCCGCCAGCCAGATGCTTGAGCAGTTCCTCTTCCCGCCGGATGTGCAGCTCACGCCGGTGAACAGGCTTTCCGGCGGCGAGAAGCGCAGGCTTTATCTGGCCAGCGTGCTCATGAGCGCACCGAACGTCCTGCTGCTGGACGAGCCGACCAACGATCTGGACATCGCCACGCTGGAGATTCTCGAGGATTATCTCTCCGGTTTCCAGGGCGCGGTGGTGGTCGTTTCGCACGACCGCTCGTTCCTGGACCGCGTGGCGGGCCGTCTGTTCGCCTTCGAGGAGGGCGAGAAGCTTGTGCAGTATATCTGCTCCTTCTCGGATTATCTGGATCATGTCGCGGCGCAGCAGGAGCTGGCCGTCAAAAGCAAGAAAACCGAAAGCGCCGCCCCTGCGCCGCGCCGGGAAAAGCAGCGCGAGCTGCGCATGAGCTTCAAGGAGCAGCGCGACTATGACACCATCGACGCGCGCATCGAATCGCTGAACGAAAAGCTCGCTGAAATCGATGAGCAGATCAGTAAATTCGCCAGCGACTTTGTGAAGCTGACGGAGCTTTCTGAATTGAAGGAAAAGACCGAGCAGGAGCTTAGCGAGGCGGAGGAGCGCTGGCTGTATCTGACGGATCTGGCCGAGCGCATTGAGGCGCAGAAAAAGGGCTGAGAAATCCGGGGAGGAATCGCTGTGAAGAAATGGCTTGCTGTGATCTTTGCGCTGTGCATGCTGGTCAGCTCTGCGCTGGCGGACACGCAGGAGCGCGCCCTGCAGGCGGCGCAGCAGCTGATCGCGGGCGACTATGCGGCGCTGTGTGCGCAGTTTGACGAGAATATGCGCAGCGCCGTCGACGAGGCTGCGCTGGAAGCGGGCTTTGCGTCCATCGCCATGCAGCTTGGCGCGTGCACGGGCGTAGCGGGCGTTCAGGCGGACGATGCGTCCGGCACAGCAGCCGTAGCGCTTGCTCATGAGCACGGCTTGTCTGTGCTTTCGCTGGCCTTTGACGCGCAGGGCAGAATTGCTTCGATGTATATCGCGCCGCAGAGCACGGCGCCTCAGGCGCTGTCTCGGGCGCTGCCTGATGGGGCGCAGGCCCTGCCTGTGACGCTCTTTGAGGGAACAGACCACGCGCTTATGGGCGAGCTGATCATGCCGGCAGCTGCGGATGAAACAACGCCGTATGTCGTTTTTGCGCATGGCTCCGGCCCGAGCGATCTGGATGAGACGATCGGCGGCAATAAGCCCTTCCGCGATCTGGCGTATGATCTGGCGGCGCTGGGCGTGGGCAGCCTGCGCCACGACAAGATCACCTACAGCCATCCGCAGCGCCCGTGCGAAACGGTCGAGCAGGAGTATCTGGAATCTGTTATGGAAGCGCTGCGCGTGCTCAAAGCGCAGACAGGCGCAGAAGCCGTGTATCTCATCGGCCACAGCGAGGGCGGCATGCTCACGCCATGGCTGACAGAGAATTGCGGCTTTGACGGCGGCGTTTCTTTGGCGGGCACGCCGCTTGCGCTCTGGGAGATTTCCCTGGCGCAGAATCTGGCGGTCATAGAGGCGATGCCCGAGGCGCAGCGCGCACAGCTGCTGGCGCAAATCGAAAGCGAAAAGGAAAAAGGGCTTCGCCTTGCGCAGATGAGCAGGGAAGAGGCGGCGCAGGAGACGGTCTTTGGCATGCCGGGCGCATATCTTTGGCACATGGCTCAAATGGATCAGGCGAAGATTGCGCTGGATAGCGAAAAGCCGTATCTTTTCCTGTGGGGAGAATGCGATTTTCAGGTCAATCGCGATGCATTTGAGGCGTGGCATGAGAGCCTCGGCGATGAAGTCCGCTTTAGGTACATCACCTATCCGGGGCTGAATCACCTGTTCATGCCTGCGGGGGAAAACGATTCTATCCTCAATGCGCAGGCGGCTTACGCCGAGCCGAAGCAAATGGACGACAGGGTGGCCGCCGATATCGCGACATGGATCAATGAGAACTGAAAAGCAGAACGGACCGCATACGCGGTCCGTTTTCGAATAAATCCTGTCAGGGCTGCATATCCTTGATAGCGCAACCACGATATCAAGGAGGACATGCGATATGCATATTCAGAAAAGAGCGCTGCTGGCTGCCGGCCTGATTGCAGGCGCGGCGGCGCTTACCGGATGCACGGCACAGACAAAGCCTGTGACCACGCCCACGCCGATGGCCATGCAGCAGCAGACCGCGCAGCCCGCCACGGCCCAGCCCGAAACAGCGCAGCCTTCGCCGCAGGCGACCATCAGCGTGAGCGAAGCGCCGGACAGCGACGAATCGCCCGCTCCGTTAAAACTGCTCGTGGGCGGCGATGAAGCGGATACAGGCGCCATAGAAGAGCAGGACGAGCTGCTGCTGCCTCTGATTGAGACGGCGGAAAAGCTGGGCTGGAAGGCGGAGGATGAGCGCAGCGGAGAGGAGACGCAGGAAAAGCGCGTGATCACGCTGGAAAAGGACGACAGCCGGATTACCGTCTCCTGGACGGTCAGCGACAACACGGCCAAGAATATCTCCTGGCAGAAGGATGGCCTGCTGATTCCCGTGGATGCGCGCCTGACGACGCTGGATGATGTGGTCTATGTGCCCGCTGCTTTCTTTGAAGAGGCGATGGAAGTCAGCGTTGCCAATCAGCAGACAAATGTTATAGTTTCAACACCGAAACCCAGCGATACGCCTAAATTAACGGAAGATTCCTCTGGCGAAAATGGCTGAAAACCCGTTGACATCCGCGCGGAGAGACTGCTATAATAATCCCAGAAGCCAGCGGAGCAAGCCGCTGGGTCAGATGTCCTGGGGTGTGCGCCAGTCGTCTGTATTTTCTCCTACATTTACATAACAGGAGCCCGGATGTTGATTCGTGGATGTCATGCCCCCGTACTTTGTACGCCAGGGGACGGCAGAAGCGCGTCACAGGGCACCGACCTACCGCGAGCGGTGGGTGAAAAACGACGGCAGCGGCACTTTGGGATACTTTGGCGATCAGCGCAGTCCAGGAAACTGGGCTGCGTTTTTGCATGCTGTGCATGCATCCATTTGCGCTTCGCGCCAGTTTAAAATCGTATCGTTCGGGCAATAGGCCCTCCGATACTGCTTTGCGGTAAAAAGCATATAAAAGGCTCTCCCTTCAGGGAGAGCTGGCACGGCGAAGCCGTGACGGAGAGGGCTCATTTATTCGTTGCGCCGCGGGATTTGGCGATCTTCGCCGCGCCGTCGGTCATTTCCTTGCTGCCGTCGGGGAAGATCCACATGGCTTCCACGCCGCTAAGCGATTCGATGAACGCGCGGGACTGCTCATAGGGCATCAGATAGGCGGCGGTGGAGAGCATATCCGCCCAGCCGGAATCCTCGGTAATGATGGATACGGAGCGGAAATGATCGGCCGGCATCAGCGTATCCGGGTCGATCAGGTGATGATAGTTCTTGCCGTCCACGGTGTAAAAGCGCTGGTAGTCGCCGGAGGTGACCACGGAGCTGTTTGCCAGGAACAGGGTTTCCACGATATCGGACATGCCGAAAATCGCGCCGTCCGGATCCTGGATGCCCACGCCCCAGCCCTTGCGGCCGTCCAGCGGAGGATTGCCCAGGCGCACGTTGCCTCCCGCGCTGATGATGAAGGAATTCATCTCGCCGGAGAGAAGCATCTGGCTGACAATCTCGGTGGCATAGCCCTTGGCGATGGCACCCACATCCAGCTTCATTTGCGGATCGGCAAAGTAAACCGTCATGTTTTCATCGTCCAGAATCAGATTATCAATATCCGTATGGGGAACGGCAGCCTGAAGAGCGTCCATCGGCGGCAGCTCTGCGTGCAGCGGATCGCTCAGACCGGCGTCGCGGTAGTTATGCCAGATGGAGAGCACGCTGCCCATGGCGACATTGGTCTGTCCCTGGCAGGCTTCGTAATGGCTCTTGCTGAACTTGAGCAGACCGTAGAGGATCGGATCAACCCTAACGGGCTCCTTGGCCGCTTTCTGATTGAGCGTGTAGACGCTGACAATGCCTTCGCTCTCATAGCTGTGATAGGTATCAAAGAGCTTGTGCATGTAGATATACTGCTGATGCACAGCTTCGGACCAGGCGTCGTAGGTTTTCTGGCTGTCGGCAAAGCCGATCAGCGTGA
>SVGO01000056.1 GCA_015056305.1 Clostridiales bacterium
CTGAGCCTTGGGATGCTTTTCAGATTTTTCGACGGCGTTCCAGAGCGTAGCCCGATCGCGGTAAATGTCCGGCGCATGAGGCGGAAGAAAAATCTCTGTATGGATGACGCCGCCTTTGCGTGTGTAGTCGTTGGTTTCGCCGTAGTATTCGCTGTAGAGTTTTTCGCCAGCGCGATATGCGGCAGAGGCGATGACACTCTGACCGGCACTGCGCCGAACCTGTGTGACGCTGAAATGGAAGAGCGCCATCACAGGTCCTCCGGCTTGGCTGCCCTCGAAGAAAAATCATCGAGCAGCCGCTGTACTTCGCTAAGCGCGAAGACCTCTTCCATGAATTCGTAGAACAGTGATTTAGGCAGCGCGTCTGCTTGAGGAGAGAGAGATTGAATCGCGCCGCCCATGTTGCATAGATGATGCACGCGCTTTCTTCGATCGCCGTTTGCGAGATACTGGCTGCGGTTTTCAAGACGAGTGACGCGGTGTTCGTAGAGAAGCTTCTGTGCGTTTGCGTTGTCGAGCTGCTTGAGGATGGACTCGCGATGTTCGTCATGGATAGCCATATACGTAGCTCCTTTCAATTAAGGTCGTGGGTGAACGAAAATGAAGCGGGTACCCGGAATCAACGCTTTGCGCGGGGCGGGAGCTTGTGATCCCGCACGGTGCAAAGCACGCAGGGGATAGGCTCAAAGAGCCGCAAGAGGGTGCAGCCCTCTTGGACGGAACGCAGTTCCGAAGAGCTCTCTAAACCGCTGGCCAGGCGGAGACGAGAGCAAGCCTCGCAGAGCGCACGGATACAGGACAAGGTACCTGTATAGAAGTGCGCCCTTCATGCTGAAGGGATGGGTGCGATCGCGAAAACAGTATATTGTACTGGAACCGAATACGCCGGGATCTGAACGGAATTACACAAGATGAGGCAGGAATGCGGATGCGGCGTGCAGATTTGCAATGTGTTAAATCTCTCGAAGAAAGTGTTAAATCTTGCTCCGGATGGTTGAGAATCCCCTTGAATTTGTCACGGATATTAGGGAGCGTTATTTGCGCGAAATGAAAAAGCCGAACATTTTGAAAATTGATGAATACTATTTTTCTGAAAGGAGGCAACTTTGGGGTGATTTTTCTGGTGGTTAGTAGAGGGAGTATTCTTGCGCCAAAAAAGAAAAAGGGTATCCCAGTCTCTTGGGACACCCTCGGGTGAAAAAGTAGTTGTGTGCTAGCGCTTATTGCCGTCTGGCGGTCTGAATCACTGCGTCGATGAGTGCAGTCTTTTGCTTGCTGGAGCAGTTCAGATTTCGAAGATGGCTGCTGACGGCATCAGCGTGTGCGGTGGCTGTGCGCGCCATCAGTTCGCGCTGCCCTTCGGCGGTCGTGGGCTTATGCACGACGATACAGATTTTTTGCCGAGCCTTGATAGCGCAACACCTCCCGACTGCTCCATGATATGGCGTGCGGCTTGTCCGGCATGACGGCCGCCCGCGTCAGATCGTGGTGCTATTGTAGCAGAGTCTAAAGGCATGCGCTGGGTTCTGCACGGAATTGCAAATCGGCATACAAGATGAAAAAGATGCTGTGCAGAATCGGACGAGAAAGGAGAAACACACGTGGAGATTGGAATGAGAATTACCCAACTCAGAGAAGAACGCGACTGGAAGAAAACGGAGCTTGCAAGGAGGCTTGGCATCAGTCATTCGCAAGTCAGCAGAATTGAAAGCGGCGAAACCGGAACGCTCAGCAGCGATATTCTGATTCGGCTGGCGGAAGTGTTCGATGTTTCGGCAGATTATCTGCTGGGCCTGACTGATGTGCGGACGAAGAAGAATCTGGACGTCGTTCAGATGAATATTTCTGAAGACGCTGCCATTCAGCTTGCGAGCGGCAAACTGGATTTGGAGATGCTCAGCCGTTTGCTGGAGCACAAAGAATTTGCAAAGGTGCTCTTGCTGATGCGCGCATATTTGGACAACAGCCTTGAGATTGGCAACATGGCCCGCAATGAAATGATTGACTTCATGACGGACATGGCGGACGAATGGAGTATGAGCCGGCCGAAAAAACAGCAGGTAATTCAGAAGGACATGCTCCAGCTGAGTGCACAGAAACTCTGTACGCACGAAGCGGAGCTGGAGAAAATCAAAAATCATTTTATGAAAATTCTTCGCGATGTGAAGAAGATGGATCATCGCGAATTGCCCAAGCAGACGATGACGGCTTCCATGCTGAATGCTTTCAGGGAGAAGATCCGCGCGAAGTGGAGAAGGAGAGAGAAGATCGAAAAGGAAGACGTCATTTTCATCGTGCTGGAAAAACTGAATGAGAGAATACCGATGGATGATACTTCGCGCTCGCTGTTTGCGCAGCTGATGCTTCGGATGATGAACGCGGCGGCAGCACAGCCGCAAGAGAAAACACATGCATTGCATATCGAGAGAGAAATGAATTCAAAATCAGCGGTATGACGGATTTACCGCTGTGATGAAGCGCATGGTCATGATATAATGAGATGATGATCGGGAGATTCAACATCCTTCCTGGTCGATGAACGAACAGGGAGAACTCAATCTTCTGGATGGAATCAGAATTTGCTAGAGATGGAGCCGGATAGATGGAATACAGGGTTGAACAGATCGGCGGAGTCTGCTGCAGGATGTGGATACAGGGTCAAGGGGGACCGGTGATCTACTGGGGCACTGCGCACGGAGAAGAACAGGGAGAACACGTTGCCAGCCTCATGGCGGAGCATCTGGGCGTTATACCGTGGACACTTGTCGCTTACGAAGCAGAAAACTGGAACAGGGATTATTCACCGTGGGCGCTGCCGTCGGTGAAGGGTGAATCTGAATTCACGGGCGGCGCAAAGGAAACGCTTGTCTGGCTTACGGATATGTGTATTCCATATATCGAAAACAATTTGCCGTGCGGTGTGTCGAGCTGCATGATCGGCGGATATTCGCTCTCGGGTCTGTTCAGCCTCTTCGCATTTTATGAGAGCCGCATGTTTGACGGCGTGGCCAGCTGCAGCGCCTCGCTGTGGTATCCGGGATGGAAGGAATACGCAGCGGGGCAAAGTGCGCCGGAAGGCAGCGGCGTGTATCTGAGCCTCGGGCGAAAAGAGGAGAAGACCCGTAACCGGAAAATGGCCAGCGTCGGCGACATGACGCGCTGGCAATATGAACAGGTGCAGCTGGATAGAAATGTGCGTGCGAGTGAATTGGTCTGGCATAACGGCGGACACTTTGCAGATGTGGATCACCGCATCGCGCAGGGATTCATTTGGCTGATCGAGCACACGAGAGGATGAGGAAGCCTATGAGCTTTTTGAGAATCGACGTGATGGCGTGATCAAAGTGGCGATTGAGACAAGGTGAGGATATGAGTCGAGTACTTGTGGATGCGGACGCCTGCCCGGTGATTAGAATCGTGGAGCGCATTGCAAAAGCGCACGGCGTGCCTGTGACGCTGCTGTGCGATACAAATCATGTGCTCTCGTCGGACTATGCCGAAGTGAAAGTGATCGGCGCGGGTGCGGACGCCGTAGATTTCGCGCTGATCAATCTGTGCAGGCGCGGCGACGTCGTTGTGACGCAGGACTACGGCGTGGCGGCGCTGGCGCTTGGCAAGGGCGCGCACGCGATTCATCAAAATGGCGGTCTTTATACGCAGGACAACATCGACCAGATGCTCATGGAGCGTCATTTGGCGCGCAAGGCGAGAATGGGCAAGGGCAAGCATCATCTCAAAGGGCCGAAGAAAAGGACGAAGGAAGAAGACGATGCCTTTGAAACGGTGTTTCGAAAGCTGCTGATGCAGATCGCTACGGAGAATCAACCGTCAGAGGAAAACTGACTTTCCGGAAAGAAACATATATAAAGAATTTGCTGAAGGAGAAATCACCATGCTTGAAATTGGCGCAAAGGCACCGGACTTTACTCTTTTTGACAAGGACGGTAATTCCGTTTCCCTGTCGGGTTTCCTTGGTAAGAAGGTCGTCCTGTATTTCTATCCGAAGGACAATACGCCCGGCTGCACGCGGCAGGCCTGTGCGTTTGCAGCAAGCTTTGAAGCGTTCAAATCCCTCGATGCTGTCGTCATCGGCGTGAGCAAGGATTCCGTCGCTTCGCATGCGAAGTTCGCGGCGAAGCACGATCTGCCGTTCATCCTGCTTGCCGATCCGGAGCTTGAGGCGATCAAGGCCTACGACGTCTGGCAGGAGAAGAAGCTCTACGGCAAGGTGAGCATGGGCGTTGTGCGCACGACGTATGTGATTGACGAAAACGGCGTGATCGAAAAGGCGATGCCCAAGGTCAAGCCGGATACCAACGCGGCAGAAATCCTTGCGTACCTGACGGGAGACAAGTAAAATGCGCATCATCATATCCCCGGCGAAGAAGATGAACGCGGACACGGATACGCTGCCGTGGCGCGACCTGCCCGCGTTTCTGCCTAAGACGCAGCAGTTGCTTGACCAGCTTCGTGCGATGAACGAAGACGAGCTCAAGCGCCTCTGGAAGTGCAATGATCAGATTGCGGCGCTCAATGTTCAGCGCCTGCGCGAGATGGATCTGCACAGAAACCTCACGCCGGCTATCATCGCTTACGAGGGCATTCAGTATCAGTACATGGCGCCGTACGTATTCACGCAGAAGGAATATGACTACGTACAGGAGCATCTGCGTATTCTGTCCGGCTTTTATGGCGCGCTGCGCCCGCTGGACGGCGTGACGCCGTACCGGCTTGAGATGCAGGCCAAGCTGCGTATGGGCGACGCAAAAGACCTCTATGCATTCTGGGGTGACGAGCTTGCCCGCAGCGTGCTGGATGAAGCGGACTGCGTGATCAACTTGGCTTCCAGGGAGTACAGTGTCTGTATTTCGAAGTATCTGCCCAGGGATAAGCGAATGATCACCTGCGTCTTTGGTGAAGAGAAGGACGGGAAGATCATCGAGAAGGGCACGATGTGCAAAATGGCGCGCGGCGAAATGGTGCGCTTCATGGCGGTTAATGGAATCGAAAAGCCGGAAGAGATCAAGGCGTTTGACGGGCTGGATTATCGCTATGATGAGACGTATTCCGATGCGCAGACATATGTCTTCGTCCGCAGGAAGAAAGAGAACCTGCCGGAGTTTGAATAAAGAAAAACAGAAAACATGAGGAAGCCAAATGAATGCCATTGAGCAAAAGGCATAGGCTTTTTCCGCGACAGAATGCACGCTGGAAAACAAAAACATGGCCCAGAAATCATGCAGAGCTTGATTTCTGGGCTTTTGCTGTGATATCGCCGCTATGCTGCCATGATCCAGCACGGCTCACCTGCGCATGTCCTTTCCGGATAGCTCGCCGTAAAGCGGCGTCCCCAGTCCGAAGCCGCCGGATACGCTGAGAATCTGCCCGGTGGTATAAGCCGATTCGTCGCTGGCAAAATAGACGACTGCCTGCGCGATCTCCTCCGGCAGGCCGATCCGGCCGAGCGGAATATGCCTCAGAAACAGCGCGCGGAAATCACCGCTCAGGTGCTTTTCCACCGCTTCGGTGGCGGTCATGCCGGGCAGAACGGCGTTGCAGCGGATCTTGTTTTTCGCTTCGTGAACGGCGATCAGCCGGGTCAGGTAGTTGATTGCCGCCTTGCTTGTGCCGTAGGCAATCTGCGAGATATCCGGCACAGCGCCGCCTACGGAGGAAATATTGACGATACTTCCGCCGCCCTGGCTGGCCATATGCCTGGCAGCCGCCTGGCTGGCCATATATACGCTGCGCAGATTGAGCTGCACGGTGCTCATGAAGATCTCCGGATCGGTGTGCGCAAAGTCCAGATCCTTGCCCGGGTTGGAGGTGCCGAAGTTGTTCACCAGCACGTCGATGCGCCCGGCCTTTTCAACGGTTTCTTCGACCATGGAAATAAAGGTTTCTGGCTTGGTGGCGTCGTTGTAGACGCAATGCACGCGGCAGCCTTCGCTGCAAAGCTGATCGGCGATCTCCTGCGCCCGGATAAGGTCGCGGGCCGCCATGCAGACAACGCCGCCTTCTTTGGCGCATGCCTTCGCAATGGCCAGGCCGATACCCCGGGTAGAGGCGGTGACAAGGATGACTTTATCTTTGAGCCGCATGATGATTTCTCCTCTCCTGATTTTGCTTCTCCTGATGGATGCGGGGCAGCATCAACACGACGGCGATGCCTGCCGCTGCGCAAAGGATTTCGATGATCGCCAGGGAATGGATGGACTGCACGGCTGCGTCTGCGCCCGACAGACCCTGCGCCATATAGCCGGTGATCCGATTGGTAAACAGCGGCACGAAGACAGCCACGCCGAAGGGCGCAGCCAGATCCCTGAACAGGCCGTATGTGCCGGTGGCCGCGCCTGCCTGATTGCCGGGCAGGTCGCTCAGCGCTACTTTCATGAAAATCGTACCGTTGCCGCCAAGGCCAAAGCCCAGCAGGCCCAGCGCCGACATCAGCAGCAGCACAGAGGCGTCTGCGGTGAAGCGCAGCAGCAGCGCGCAGCTGACGCCGGTCAGCAGCAGAGAGAAGGACAGCACGGCGCGCGGTTCAAACCGATCTGCCAGCGGCCCCAGGAATACCGCGCCCAGCGACATGCCCAGATACATCACCGAAATGGCATAGGCGGAGATCACAGTATTGTCCGGCTGCGTATAGTTGACAAACACGATGGTGTTGGTCATGTTCGCCTGCATCAGTCCCTGCGTGAGCGTCAGCGCCAGCACGCTGAGGATGAAGACGCGGCGGCGCATGAAGCTGCCGGGCAGAATGGGATGGACAGCCCTGCGCTCCGCCAGCACAAGGGCGGCAAGCGCGATGAGCGCGGCGATCAGCACGCCGAGGAACGCAGAGGAACCCCAGCCGAAGTTCTGGCCGAAGGACGGAATGCACAGCATCAGGCTGAAGAAGATCAGCACGAATACCGCGCCCGGAGCGTCGAAATGGTCAAGCTGCCTGCGGGGAGGCGCGTTTTTGTCCTTAAGCAGCGCGCAGGGGATGAACACCGCGATGCAGATCGCCACGCAGACCCAGACCATCGCCCGCCAGCCATAGGCGCTGATGATCAGGCCGCTCAGCGCCGGGCCAAAGACCACGGATGCGCTGGAAATCAGCATGTACATGGAGAAGCCCTTGGCGACGGCATGGGGCGGAAAATCGGTGACGATATAGGACAAAACCACCGGCGCGACCGCCGCACTGCCCACGCCGACGATGAACCGGGCGATCAGCATCACCGTCAGCGACGGCGCGAGCGCTGCGAGCGCATTGCCCAGCGTGTAGACGATGATGCCGACAAGCAGCGTGAAGCGCCGTCCCAGCACGTCGCCCAGCTTGCCAAGGATCGGTGCGCAGGCAGCGGTGGACATCGCCTGCGCCAGCGCGGTCCACGTCGTATTGTTGTAGGCAATGCCCATGTCCTTAACAAAGGCCGGGCCCAGCACGGCAGAAAAACCGCCGACCACGCTGATGAGAAACGCCGCCAGCGCATAGGGAATAAATCCTTTCACATAGGATCTGTTTGCTTCCATCGCATACACTCCTTGCAGGTACTGCATGCTATTATGTCCCCGTTTCGGCGCATTATTTATCGCGGGCAGGACATACTTGATGCTGAAGGAGGGAATTGCATGAAGCAAACGTTCTATACCTGCCGACATTGCGGCAATATCATGGCGATGATCCACGATGCCGGCGTGAGCGTGCAGTGCTGCGGCGAAAAGATGCGCCGCCTGGAGCCGGGAACCACCGAAGCTTCCGGCGAGAAGCATATTCCGGTCTATCACAAAGACGGCGATACCGTTCACGTGACGGTGGGATCTGTGGAGCATCCCATGACGCAGGAGCACTATATCGAATGGATCTGTCTGGAATCGGAGCACGTTATCCAGTATGCGCACCTGAAGCCGACGGACAAACCCAAGGCCAAGTTCGCCCTGTGCAAGGGGGATGAGGTTCGCTCAGTCTGGGCGTTCTGCAATCAGCACGACCTGTGGAAAAAGGAAAAGGAGGAATAAACATGTCCCTGATCAATAAGGAAGTATCCGATTTCAAGGTTTACGCGTATCACGGAAACGATTTCAAATTCATCTCCAAGGAGGATATCCTCGGAAAATGGAGCGTTTTCTTCTTTTATCCCGCGGACTTCACATTCGTCTGTCCCACGGAGCTGGAGGATCTTGCAAACAAGTATGAGCAGTTCCGCGGCATCGGCTGCGAGGTTTATGCCGTGTCCACGGACACGCACTTTGTGCATAAAGCATGGCACGACGCCTCCGAGCGTATCCGCAAGCTCAACTATCCCATGCTGGCCGACCCCACCCATGCGCTGTCGCGCGACTTTGAGGTGCTGATCGAGTCAGACGGTCTGGCGGAGCGGGGCACGTTCATCATCAATCCCGAGGGAAAGATCGTGGGCTATGAGGTGACTGCAGGCAACGTGGGCCGCAATGCGGAGGAGCTTTTGCGCAAGGTGCAGGCGTGCCAGTTTGTCCATGCTCACGGCGATCAGGTCTGCCCGGCCAACTGGACGCCCGGCGCCGAAACGCTGAAACCCAGCCTGGATCTGGTGGGACAGCTGTGATGACAAGCACAAAAAACCTCTACGATGTGATTATCATCGGCGGTGGGCCTGCAGGGCTCACCGCCGCCATCTATCTTGCCCGGGCGCGCTATCGGGTGCTGGTGCTGGAAAGGGAACAGTTTGGCGGGCAGATCACCATTACGCACGAGGTGGTCAATTATCCCGGTATCGGCAAAACCAGCGGAAAGCTGCTGACAGATACCATGCAGCAGCAGGCGGAGGCATTCGGCGCGGAATTTCTATTGGCGGAGGCCACCGGGCTGGATCTGGCGGGCGATATCAAGACGGTTCGCACCGGGCGGGGTGATTTTCAGTGCTTCGGCGTATTGCTGGCCACGGGCGCACATCCCCGCATGGTGGGCTTCAAGGGCGAAGAGGAACACAAGGGCCGGGGCGTTGCCTACTGCGCCACATGCGACGGTGAGTTTTTCACAGGCAAGGAAGTGTTTGCCGTGGGCGGCGGCTTTGCAGCGGCAGAAGAAAGCGTTTTCCTGACGAAATTTGCCCGGCATGTCACCATCCTGATGAGGAGCGAGGACTTTACCTGCGCCGAGGCGGCGGCGCAGCCTGCCCGGCAGCATGAGAAGATCACGATTCTGCCCTTCACAGAGCTGCTGGAGGTTTCCGGAGAAAATGGCCTTGACCACGCGCGATGGAAGAACACGCAGACCGGTGAGATCACGGAGTATCAAAGCCAAGACGGAGAAACCTTCGGCGTATTTGTCTTTGCCGGCTATGAACCGGCGACCGATCTGGTAAAAGGACTTGTCAGGCTGGATGATAAGGGCTACGTGATTACGGACGGAACGCTCAAAACTAGCGTGGAGGGCGTATATGCGGCGGGCGATGTGTGCATCAAGCCGCTGCGTCAGGTGGTGACGGCCACGGGCGACGGCGCGCTGGCCGCAACGGAGCTGGAAAAATACGCCGCGATGATGCAGCGAAAAACCGGCATCCATCCGCAGCAGCCAACGTCTGAGAAGAAGGAGACGCCTGCCGTACCGGGGGAAGATGCGCATGAGGGCGATTCTGTGTTCACGCCGGAAATGCGCCGGCAGCTGGACACTGTATTCAGCCGGATGGCTCGTCCGCTGCGGTTGACGCTTTATCTGGACAGCCGTCCGGTCTCAGCGGAGCTGGAATCCTTTATCTCATCTCTGGCGGAGATGACGGACAAGCTCAGCATGCAGGTGGCTCGGCGCGATGCCTCTTCGGAAATGGCGCCTTGCGTTCAGATCTGCCTGGCGGATGGAACGCCGGCGGGGCTTGCTTTCCATGGCGTTCCCGGGGGGCATGAATTCACGTCTTTTGTGCTGGGGCTGTACAATGCCAGCGGCCCGGGACAGGCGCTGGACGAGGATATCAGACGGGCCATCGAGGCGATTGAGCATCCCGTAAGCATGAAGATCCTCGTCTCTCTATCCTGCACGATGTGTCCCGATCTGGTGATTGCAGCGCAGCGCATGGCGTCGCTCAATCCGAAAATCACTGCCGAAGCGTATGATCTTGCGCATTTTGAGCAGATGAAAAAGCAGTATAACGTGATGAGCGTGCCATGTCTGGTGATGGGTGACGACCGGATCACCTTTGGCAAAAAGAATATCCAGCAGCTGATGGAGTTTATTGGACGATAACAGGATTGTGATCATCTGTTGACTCGCTGAGATGGTCCATGGAATCACATATGGCATCTGTGATCGGCGATCATCAATGATTGAAACAATGAGGAAGATAGAATACTGGGCGCGCTTGATCTGGCGCGCCTTTTCCTATTCCATCCTATTTCTCACACCAAAACCTCAGGAAAAATGAAAAACCCTCTTCACAGACGCGTTACGCTAAGGTACAATAACAAAGAAATAACATCTAATGAAATGGGGTGAAGCACCATGAAGGGAAACATACGCCGCGTTGCGATCTACTCGCGCAAGTCGAAATTCACCGGCAAGGGCGAGAGCATCGGCAATCAGGTCGAGCTGTGCCGGGAGTTCGTGCGCATGCACTACGCGGATATGAAGGAAAAGGACATCCTCATTTATGAGGATGAGGGCTTCTCCGGCGGCAATCTGGAAAGGCCGGATTTTAAGAAAATGATGAAGGCGGCGCGTGCGCATGAGATCGACGCGATCATTGTCTATCGTCTCGACCGCATCAGCCGAAACATCAGCGACTTCTCCACGCTGATCGAAGAACTGGGCAGGCTGAATGTGGCGTTCATCTCCATCCGCGAGCAGTTCGATACGGAATCGCCGATGGGCCGCGCGATGATGTACATCGCTTCGGTGTTCTCCCAGCTGGAGCGCGAAACGATCGCCGAGCGCATTCGCGATAACATGCATGAACTGGCGAAGACGGGCCGCTGGCTGGGCGGCATCACGCCGACGGGCTTCGTCTCCGAGAGCGTGAAGAGCGTGACCGTGGATGGCAAGACGAAAAAGGCCTGCAAGCTGAAGCTCGTGGAGGAAGAGGCGCAGATCGTCCGGCTGGTGTATGATCTGTTCCTTGAAACGCGGTCGCTCACCTCAACGGAAGCGGAACTGATGAAGCGCGGCATCACGACGAAGAACGGCTATCAGTTCACGCGCTTCTCGATCAAGGCGATTCTGCAGAATCCTGTTTATGTTGTGGCCGACGGTGCGGTGTACGATTACTTCCTCGAAAAGGACGCCGACCTCTTCTCCGAACGCGCTGCATTTGACGGACAGCACGGCGTGATGTGCTACAACCGCACCGATCAGAACAAGGGCAAATCGACGGTCTATCTGCCGATTGAGGAGTGGATCATCGCGGTCGGCGCGCATGTCGGTCTGATTCCCTCGAAGGAATGGCTGCAGGTGCAGCGATTGCTGGACCAGAACAAGTCGAAGGCCTTCCGCAGGCCGCGCAGCCATGAGGCGCTGCTGACGGGACTCCTGTTCTGCGCCTGCGGCAACAAGATGTATCCGAAGGTTTCCAAGAGGCCCGATCCGGACGGCGGCTTCCAGTACACCTACGTCTGCAACATGAAGGAACGCAGCAAGAAGGAACTCTGCAGCCGCAAGAACGTCCGCGGCAACTGGCTCGACAGCGCGATCATCGAGGAGATCAAGCAGCTGGGCGAGGACAAGGAGAACTTCCTTGCGCAGCTGGAGGAGAGCAAGAAGTTCTACACAGGCAAGCGCGAGGATGTGGATAAATCGCGCGCCGGCTTGCAGGAGGAGCTGGCGCAGCTGGATAAGAAGATGACGGCGCTGGTCGATTCCCTGGCGGATATGACTGAGGGCGTGGCGCGCAGGCAGGTGTCCGGGCGTATCGAGGCGCTGGGACACGAGCGTGAGGCGATAGAGATTCGCCTCAGCGAGATGGAAGCGCTGGCGAATCAGCAGGAGCTCAATGACAACGAATTCGATGTTCTGCGTGATCTGCTGACCACGTTTGCCGGGAGCATTGATGGGCTTGGCCTTGAGCAGCAGCGCACAATGATCAGCACGCTGGTGCGCAAGGTCGTCTGGGACGGCGAGAAGGCGCATCTGATTCTCTTCGGCGCAGAGGGCGACGTTGATCTCACTGGCATCCTTTCCCTTGATGATGAAGCGGAAAAAGAGGCTCAAAGCACTGGGGAAGATGGGCAGAATCTGTTACATTGGAGTCCCGATAGGAAATGAAATTCTCATGTGCCTGCGTTCGAGTCAGAAAAGGAAGAGTGAGATATCTCTGCAGGATCCCATCGGAACGGACAGCGAGGGCAACGAGATCACGCTGATTGACGTGCTGGGCACGGATGCCGACGAGGTCCACGGTCATGTCGAGCGGCGCGTGAGCCTGCAGACGGTGCGCGCGCTGGTGCACAGCAGCCTTCGCGGGCGCGAGAGAACCGTGATCGAGATGCGCTACGGCCTGCTGGACGGAAAGGTTTACGCGCAGCAGGAGGTGGCCGATAAGCTGGGCATCAGCCGGTCGTATGTGTCCCGCATGGAGAAAAAGGCCATGGAACGGCTGCGCGAAGCATTTGAAAACGGCGCGCAGAGCATTCGGTAACGGCTTGATTTGCGCGGGAAACATGCTATAATGTCCGCATGAAAGAAGGGGACAAAAGATGATCTGGTGGATTGCTGCGACGGTGTGCGCGTTTTTTGTAAAGGGGCTGTGCGGCTTTGCCAATACGCTCGTGTTTACGACGATCATGAGCTTTGGCGTGAGCAACCGCAATATTTCTCCGGTCGAGCTTTTGCTGGGTTACCCGACCAATGCGATCATGGCATACAGGGAGCGCAGGTCCATCGATCCAAAGCTCTGTCTGCCGCTGTCTGGGCTGGTGGTGCTGGGCAGCATTCCGGGCATGCTGCTGCTCAAAAACGCGGATACGGGCGCTGTTAAGCTGCTCTTCGGAGTGGTGATTGTGCTGCTGGGCGTGGAGATGCTCCTGCGGGAGAGGGAGAGCGCCCGGGCCCGTGAATCCAAAGCGGCGCTGGCGGTCATCGGCCTGCTTTCGGGCGTCTTGTGCGGATTGTACGGCGTGGGCGCGCTGCTGGGCGCATACATCAGCCGCGTGACCAGGGATGCGGGCGCATTTCGTGCGAATATCTGCGTGGTGTTTTTTGTGGAGAATACGCTGCGTATCCTGCTCTACAGCGCGTCAGGCATTCTGAATGCGGGCATGGCGCTGCAGGCGGCAAGGCTTCTGCCGTTTGCGCTTCTGGGCTTGTTTCTAGGCGCAAAGAGCGGCGCTGTGCTTGATGAAAAGACGGTCAAAAGAATTGTGATCGTCATGCTGATTGTGTCGGGCCTGTCGCTGATTATCGGGCAGATGGGCTGAGTCGCGGCGGACACCCCCGCGCGGTTTGCGCGTAAAAGGCTGTAAACAGATGAAAAAGCTTGATCTTTTGCACAAGACGTGATACAATCTTAAGCACGAATGTAATTTGCCGGATCACCGCTATATACAGACGATGGTGCCTGGCATGCATGAATAACCAAGATTTGTTTATGGAGGGATTCCACATGATTAATGCAGGCGATTTCCGTAAGGGCGTGACCATCGAATGGGAAGGCGGCGTCTGGTCTATTGTTGATTTCCAGCACGTGAAGCCGGGCAAGGGCGCTGCCTTTGTGCGCACCAAGCTCAAGAACGTCATGACCGGCGCCGTTGTCGAGCGTTCCTTCAACCCGACTGACAAGCAGCCGCGCGCGACCATCGAGACCAAGGAAATGCAGTACGTCTACACCGATGGCGAGTTCTACTACTTCATGGATCCGGAGAGCTTTGAGCAGATCCCGCTGACCCTGGATCAGGTCGAAGAGGCGATCCAGTTCATGAAGGAAGAGACCATGGCGACCATCCGCTTCTTCAAGGGCAAGGCGTTCTCTGTTGACGCTCCGAACTTCGTCGTGCTCGAGGTCACCGACACCGAGCCGGGCTTCAAGGGCGACACCACCAGCAACACCACCAAGCCGGCGACCCTGGAGACCGGCTACCAGATCTCTGTGCCGCTGTTCATCAACATCGGCGACAAGATCCGCGTGGATACCCGCGACGGTTCCTACATGTCCCGCGCGTAATTCAAAGCAAAACAGAAAGGCGGCCTGACCATGAGCATGATGGGCGAGAAAGTGGCTTACCTCAAGGGCCTTGCGGAGGGCCTTGGCTTGAGTGCCGAGACTGAGCAGGGCAAGCTGATGCTGGCCATGATCGATACGCTGGAAGCCTTCGCCAAGCAGCAGGAAGAGACCGCGCAGGATCTCGCCGAGCTGCAGGAGTATGTCGAGGAGATCGACAACGACGTCAGCGATATGGAAGAAGCGCTGTTCTCCCTGGATGATGAAGACGAGGAGGACGAAGACGACGAGGATGACGAGGACGACGATGAGGATGATGAAGCCCTGATCGAGTACGAGTGCCCGCACTGCGGCACGGTCATCTTCTTCGATGAAGAAGCCTTTGACATGGAGCAGGAGCATCTTTGTCCGAATTGCAGCCGCAAGGTGTTTGAAGAGGACGAAAATGACGAGGACGACGAGTAATCGCCGCCTGAAATAAGAAGTCATAAAGGGACTGATGCGGACGACGCGCTTGCTTGCGCATCATCCGTACAGTCCTTTTTTCTTCATCTGGAAAATTCTGTGGGCTTGACCTGCTGTGATGACAAACCAAAGGATTGTGCTATGAAAAAGATCATTTCTCTTCTGATTCTTGCTGCGATGCTGTGCGCGCTGGCGCCGGCGCTGGCGCAGGATATCCTGTATACGGGATCAGTCACCAAAGCGATGACCATACGAGAGAAGAAGTCCACGTCCGCCAGAAAGCTGGGCAGCGTGGAGGCAGGCGAGTCGATCGATATCCTGGATTATGGCAAGGAATGGACCAAGGTCGAAAAGGATGGACAGACCGGCTATGTCCTCACCAAAAACGTGATCAATCTTGCCTCCGCCAATCGCTATAGCGACGCTGACGATGCGCAGTATCTGGGCGTTGCCTCCAAGGAACTGACCATCCGCCAGACGCAGAGCAAGTCCGCGCTGAAGATGCAGACGCTGGAGGCGGGCGAGACCGTCTATATTCTGGAGCTGGGAAAAGAGTGGCATCAGGTCGTCAAAAACGGCGTTCAGGGCTATGTGCTTGCCGATCCGATCACGGGCCTGCAGGGCGCCAGCGAGGAGACCGTGGTGCCGGATGAATACGTCACCGCGCCGGCGTTTGAGGCGTACTACAGCGCGATGGCGGACGTCAATCTCTCGATCCGCCGCGATAAGGACGAGAATTCCCGCCTGCTGGGCACGGTCTATCAGGACGAATATGTTGACGTCATGAGCACCGACGGTCAGTGGGCGCATGTGCGCAAGAAGGACGCGGAGGGCTATGTCCGCGCGAATCACCTGCGCTACTACAAGCGCTACGACCCGTTCGGTCCCTTCATTCCGGGTACGGTCTGGTATCCGTATGCCGCGCATGTGCTCGAGGATACCACGATTTACAGCGAGGAAACGGGCGAGGAGCTGCGCACGGCGACGCCGGGCTCGATCATGGCGGTCAGCGCATTTTGCGATGATATGTCTGTGACGCTGCCGTATGACCGGATCACAGGCCGTATCTATTCTACGGCCAATCTGGATCTGGAGCCGGTCAAACTCTGGCCGGAGGCACAGATGGGCGATCTGATTGCGGTGTTTTCCACATACTACGATCCTGTGCAGAATACGCAGGAGCAGATCGGCCGCCTGCACAACATCATGCAGGGCGTGGAGCGGCTCAATAATGTGATCATCCCCGCCGGCGAGAAATTCTATTTCAACGACTATTGCGCGCCGTACACGGCCTCCAACGGCTATCAGGAGGGCCCGATCATCAACTATGTCTCCAGCGATAAGCTGGGCTATGGCGGCGGCATCTGTCAGGTGTCCACGACGCTGTATAATGCGATTCTGCAGATCCCGATCGAGGTCATCAAGCAGCAGGTGCATTCCTCCTACGGCATCGAATATGCGCCGCTGGACTTTGACGCGGCGGTGGGCAACGGCAACATCGACCTGCGCCTGCGCAATGTGCTGCCCTATGATGTGCGTCTTGTGCTGCAGGCGGAAAACGGCGTGCTCACCGTGCTGGTGTACAGGGCAAGCTGATGAAAAGGATGCTATATGCAGCCGCCGTGCTGCTGATGATCCTTCTGATGACCATGGCCGCCGCGCCTGCCATGGCTGAAGAGAAGGAAGACGAGCAGGCGCTCTTTTACGGGGTAATCGGCAAGAAGATGACTGTGCATCGCTGGGGTGAGGAGGACGCGCCCCCGCTGGGGATCATTGAAGCCGGGCGCGTCGTGGATGTCTACAACAAGGGCCGCACCTGGACGCGCATCGATTTTGACGGGCGGCAGGGCTATGTGCTCACCAAGTTTATCGAGCGCGTTCAGCGCAAGGATCCGTTTCAGGGGCCGATGCCCGGAACAAGCAAGCATGTGGCTGTGGGCTATGTGCTCAGGAATATCTCGTTCAAGCCGGAAGGATACAAGTATCCGATCTCGGTGAAAGAGGGCTCTTGGCTGTCCATCGAGCGCATGAAAAACGGTCGTGCCTATTTCCCGTACAGACGAGAACCGGACGACGTGAGCGTCAAGACGGAGAACCTGAGAATTTACGATTTTGTGCCGTGGGATGAGGCGCAGCCGGGCGATCTGCTCTATGCGTTCACGACGTTCTATACCACGAGCATGAACAAAGAGGGCAATTACGGCAGGCTCCACAACATTGCGCTGGCAGCCGAGCGGCTCAGCGGCGTGCGCGTGAAGTCCGGCGAAACGTTCTCCTTCAACGACGTCTGCGGACCGTATACCAAGGAAAACGGCTATCGCTCCGCGCCGATCCTCTCCGGTGAGAGCGAGATGGGCTATGGCGGCGGCGTCTGTCAGGTCTGCTCGACGCTTTACAACATCGTGCTGCGCGTGCCGATGGTCATCGAGGAGATGCACTGGCATTCCCAGGGCGGCGTCAGCTATCTGCCCGCCGGCTTTGATGCGACGGTCGGCTCCAACAGCGATCTGGTCGTGCGCAATATTCTGCCGTATGATCTGCGCATTGAATTCGAGAATCTGGAAGGCGTCATGACGGCGTTTCTGTTCAGGGATTACGAAGACGAGACACAGGCCTCGCGATGAGGAAAGGAACTGCGTATGAAAATCCTGATTTCCAACGACGACGGCATCTTCGCGCCGGGCATCGAGGCACTGGTCGCGGCGTTTGCCGGGGCCGGGCATGAGGTGATTGTCTGTGCGCCGGACAGCCAGCGATCCGCTGCCAGCCACGGTCTGACCATCGGGAAGCCGCTGACAGTGAAGGAGATGGATTTTCCCGGTGCGAAAAAGGCCTATGCTATCGGCGGCACGCCGGCGGATTGCGTGAAGCTGGGACTGATGGTGCTCTGTCCTGAGGTGGAGGCGGTCGTTTCCGGCGTGAACAGAGGATACAATGTCGGTTCGGATATTCTCTATTCCGGCACGGTTGCCGCGGCAATGGAGGGCGCGATCTGCGGCCGTCCGGCGCTGGCGATCTCCCAGACGGAAAGACGGATGGATTATTCAAAAGCGGCCGATCTGGCGGCGTCGCTGTTTGAAACGATGATCAAACATCCGCTTGGGCCGCTTCGCGTGCTCAATGTGAATTATCCGGAATGCGACGAGATCAGGGGCGTCGTCACGGCGAAAATGGATCAATTGCATTACACGGAGACGTACAGCCCGACCGTGCACGACGGGCTGCCGGCCTATGCGCTCAGCGGTGTTATCGACGAAGGCAAGCTGCAGAGCGACGATTATCAAAAGCTCTGTCAGGGTTATGCGACGGTGACGATCCTGCAGTATGATATGACGGACTTAACCTCCACAAATGTCTGGAATGCGCTGGTTTAAAGCTAAAAAAGAAAATGAATGCAAGAAGGAATAATCTTCTTGCATTTTTTGTTCGCGTTTGATACAATGTGAATATACAATGCAGAAATCTCGATTCAGGAGGTCGAATAACCATATGCAGGACATGCAGGACATGATGCGCCGGCTCAATCAGTCCGGTAAGCGCCTGAGCAAGGGCCACCGCAAGATTGCCGAGTATATCGTGGAGCATTATGACAAAGCGGTCTTCATGACCGCATCCAAGCTGGGCGAGAAGGTTGGCGTGAGCGAGTCGACCGTCGTGCGCTTTGCCTCTGCGATGGGCTACGAGGGCTATCCGCAGCTGCAGCGCGCGCTTCAGGAGCTCGTTCGCCATTGGCTGACTGCCGTGCAGCGCTTTGAGATGGCGACCGACATCAACCAGAGCGAAGTGCTGCGCACGGTACTTCACGCCGATATGCAGAATATCCGCACGACGACGGAGGAGATCGACGCTGCTGCGTTCGACGAGGTTGTCGACAAGATCATCTCCGCGCGTCATATCTATGTGATGGGCCTGCGCTCTGCGGCGCCGATTGCGCAGTTCTTGGCCTATTATCTCAACTTTATCTTCGACAATGTTCGCATCGTCTCCGAGGCGAGCGGCGACGTGTTTGAGCAGATCAGCCGCATCAACGAGACCGATCTGCTCTTTGGCATCAGCTTCCCGCGCTATTCCACGCGCACGCTCGAGGCGATGAGCTTCGCCAAGGCGCGCGGTGCGCAGGTGGTCGGCCTGACCGACGGCCCGATGTCCCCGATCTGCGCGGCGAGCACTGTCTGCCTGACCGCGAGGACGGACATGGCGTCCTTCGTCGATTCCATGGCGGCGCCGCTGTCGGTGATCAACGCGCTGATCGTCGCGCTGGGCCTGCGCCGAAAGGAAGAGCTGAGCGAGCATTTCCGTCTGATGGAAGGAATCTGGGATGAATACAGGGTCTATGTTGGCAAAGACAAGGCTTGATGTCGTCGTCATCGGCGGCG
>SVGO01000153.1 GCA_015056305.1 Clostridiales bacterium
TCCGACCTATGCCTGGGAGCGCCACGAGTTCTGGGTCAACGAGGGCCCGGCGATCCTGCGCGGCGAGGGCAAGATCTTCGTCGCCTATTCCGCCAGCGACACCAGCCCTGCCTACTGCATCGGCCTTCTGTGGGCGGATGAGAACGCCGATCTGATGGACATCTCCGTCTGGCACAAGTCCAACGTCCCCGTCTTCACCACCGACGCTGAAAAAGGTCTTTTCGGCCCAGGCCACAATTCCTTCTTCAAGGATGAAAACGGACAGGACTACATGGCCTACCACGCCCGTCCGTACGACCAGATCATCGGCGATCCGCTCTATGATCCCAACCGCCACTGCTTTATCATGAAGATCGACTGGAAGGACGGCATGCCCGTCTTCAGTCTTAACAATCAGCTCTATCAGGGCTGATGCGGATCTCAAATAGGTTGACAACAGGAGCATCCAGGCGAGACGTTGGGCTGCCGGTCCCGAGAACTCGCATAGTCGCGATGTTCCATCGCTCCTTGCGATTCTCCACGCTCCGCCTCGCTGATTGCGTCCACTGGACGCGCTCGGCTACGGTGCCAAACCCCTTCTTCGCTTCGCGCGGTTTTACGATGTATTTTTAAGAAAAAGAGGCTGCCAAGCCAACGCTTGGCAGCCTCTTCTTAATATTGTTTTACCCATTGATCCTGATCGACCAGCTGTTTTGATAGGCCTTGCCCGGCTCCAGCCGGATCAAATCGGCTTTCTCTTCCATACAGGTGATCTCCCCGCGCTTTGCCGGCAGCGAGCTCCACGGCTCGATGCACACATACGGCGCATCGGTCCCCGGCCAATGCCAGATGCCCAGATACGGCATATCGGGGAAGGAGACCGTCACGCTGCGCGATCCGCCCTCGCTTTCCAGCGTCACCTCGCGCGCCATATCGCGCAGCACGATCGCGTCGTCGTCAAACAGATCATGGCGCAGTGCAAGCACCTGACCATCCTCCAGCGGGAAGGGCCTGTCCTCGTCCACGACGAAGCAATCCTCCGAAAAGCCCACGCGCACAGGCGCGCACGGCGCGCCAAAGCGCAGGCGGTAATCCTCAAACAATTTGCCCGATTCAATCGGCACATTGAACCCCGGATGGCCGCCCAGCGCAAAGAACATCGCACGGTCGTCGAGGTTCTCCACCTCATAGCACACCGTCAGCGCAGCGCCATGAAGCGCATAGATCACGCGGAAGGCAAAGCGCCGCGGATACTGCGCAAGCGTTTTTTCGCTGTCGCGCAGCTCGAGCACCATACGGCTTTCCGTCTTTTCGATCAGGGCAAATCCGCTCTCCGGCGCAAAGCCGTGGATGGGCAAATGATACGTCTGAGAGTCCAGCGTATAGCTGCCCTGCCAGAGCCGGGCGACAAACGGAAAGAGCGTCAGCGCGCGATCCGCCCAGTACTTGGGATCGCCCTGCCAGAGAAACTGCGTGCCGTCCGCGCCCAGAATCGACCAGAGCTGCGCGCCCAGGTCATTCACCGTCACCGACAGCTGCGCATTTTGGATCGTATGCAGCATCAGCCCAGTCTCCTCATCACGTCGCCCAATTCCGGCACGCTGGAAATGCCGCCGTGCTTCTGCGTGGACAGGCCTGCCGCCGTGCAGGCAAAGGCCACGATCTTTTTCAGCTCCGCTTCGTCCAGCGCTTCGGGCGCTTTGCCCGCCTCCAGCAGTTTAAACACCGCGCTGCCGCCGAAGATATCGCCTGCGCCCGTGGTATCCACCACGCGCACATCCGCAAGGCTTGGCACATGACCGCCCGCGCGTGCATTCATGAAGAAGCAGCCGTCCGCGCCGCAGGTGACGAACACCAGCTTCACGCCGTATTCTTTCAGAATATGCTCCGCGCCCTGCTCGGGACTGAGCCCAAAGAGGAACTCAACCTCCTCGTCGCTGATCTTCACCACATCCGCCTGCTCAAGGCTCCAGAGCATCTGCACCTTCGCCTGCTCCATGTCCTTCCACAGGGGCTTTCGCAGGTTGGGATCACAGGTGATCAGCTTGCCCTTTGCCTTTGCATACGCGACAGCCTGCTGCGTCGCGCTGCGCGCGGGCTCGTCCGTCAGGCTCAGCGTGCCGAAGTGGAACACCTTCGCCTCGTCGATGAGCGAGAGATCCAGCTCCTCAAACCGGATGCAGGTATCCGCGCCCGGCTTTCGGGCGAAGGAGAACGCGCGGTCGCCGCTTTCATCCAGCGTGACAAAGGCCAGCGTGGTGAACACGTCGCCTGCTGCAATCAGTCCGCGCGTGTCGATGCCGGCATTTTGAAGCGTATCCGTGAGCATCCCGCCGAAAGCGTCCGTGCCCACCTTGCCCAGCAGCGCGGTCTTTTTGCCGAACTTGGTGAGCGCCGCCAGGAAATTCGCCGGCGCGCCGCCCGGATGCGCCGCCATCGTGGGATAGCCCTCGCCGTCCGCGCTGACCATGGTAAAGTCAATGAGCAGTTCGCCCAGAGCCACGACGTCAATCATCAATACTCTCTCCTTCATGTTTTGCTAAAGTGTCGGCCTCGATCGGTTTGCAGCATAGTTACCAAAGCATCGTCGGAAATGCCGCCGCCGGCAGGCGGTTACTTTGCCGCCGGATACTCGTTGCACAGCAGGCGGTACGGCGCTTCGTCCTCCTCGATCGTCGGAAAGCGGCCCACCGGCGGATTGAAGCGGTTGTCCGTGTTGTCGTCGTTGCACTGGCTCACCTCGCCCAGCAGCACGGGGCCCGTGCCTTCCTCCACGGCGAAGTCGTGATAGAGGAACTGCTGCACATGGATGCTCTCGCCCGGCGTCAGGCGGATCTGCGTGCCCGCAGGGACGGTATAGGTGCGTCCGTCGGTATGCACAGTCACGTCGCTTTCGTAGTCGATCTCCTCGTTGGGCAGCGAATTATACACGCGGATGAGCACATTGCCGCCGCCGCGGTTGATGATGTCCTCGGTCTTGTACCAGTGGAAGTGATTGGGCGCATACTGGCCTTCTTTGAGATAGAGCAGCTTTTCGGCGTAGACCTTGGGATATTTGTCCGCCATCGCTCGATTGCCGTTTCGGATCGTGATCAGCGAAAAGCCGAACTGATCAAAATTGCCCAGGCCGTAATCGGTGATGTCCCAGCCGAGCATGCAGTCGCGCACCTCGTCGTATTCATGGCCGATCTCCTGCCACTGTTCGGGCGTGAAATGGCAGAACGGCGGCAGGTAGCAATGGTATTTTTCGCAC
>SVGO01000154.1 GCA_015056305.1 Clostridiales bacterium
CCTGGCTGTGCGCACTGTCGGACGCCGGCTTCAACGGCATCCTCGCCGATGATATGGGTCTGGGCAAAACGATTCAGGCGCTTTCGCTGCTACTGTGGGAGCAGGAGCGCGGCAAAGAGGTGCATGCGCTGGTGGTCTGTCCCGCCTCGCTGCAGCTTAACTGGCTCGCGGAAGCCAAAAAGTTTGCGCCCAGCCTGACAAGCCTGAGCCTGATGGGCGGCTCCAAGGAACGTCTGGAAATCATCAGGGCCGAAAACCGTCCGAATCTCCTGATCACCTCTTATGATCAGATGCGCCGGGATGTGCAGGCCTATGAGGGCGTGGCGTTCTCGCACATGCTGCTGGACGAAGCGCAGAACATCAAAAACGCCGCATCGCAGGCAGCCAGAGCCGTCAAAACCATCAAGGCGGAGCACCGCTTTGCCATGTCCGGCACGCCGATTGAAAACCGCCTGTCGGAACTGTGGTCTGTGTTTGATTTCCTGATGCCCGGATATCTTGGTACCTACAAGAAATTCAAGGAACGCTTCGAAGCGCCGGTTGTCCGCGAGGCGGATGAGAACGCGCGCACGACGCTGCACATGATGGTCGCGCCGTTCATCCTGCGGCGCATGAAGAAGGATGTGCTGACCGATCTGCCGGAGAAGGTGGAGACGGTCATGTCCAGCGAGATGACGCCCCAGCAGCGCAAGATTTACACCGCCTATGTATCCCGCCTGCAGGCGGACGAAAAGAGCCTGCTGGGCAGCAATCAGGACCGGATCAAAATGCTTGCCGAGCTCACGCGTCTGCGCCAGCTGTGCTGCGATCCGAGATTGTGTCTGGAGGATTACACCGGCGGCAGCGGCAAGCTGATGCAGCTGATGGAGATCGTCTGCGATGCGCTGGAAGCAGGCCACAGAATTCTGCTGTTCTCGCAGTTCACGACCATGCTGGATCTGATTGCCGAAGCGCTGGACGGCGAAGGCATCGGCTACTACGTGCTCACGGGCGATACGGACAAGGAAGAGCGCATGGAGCTGGTGGAGCAATTCAACGAAGGCGGCGCGGACGTCTTCCTGATTTCGCTCAAGGCAGGCGGCACCGGTCTGAACCTGACAGGCGCGGACGTGGTCATCCACTACGATCCCTGGTGGAATGTCTCCGCGCAGAATCAGGCAACCGACCGCGCTTACCGCATCGGACAGACCAAGGGCGTACAGGTCATTCGCCTGATCGCCTCGGATACGGTCGAGGAGCATATTCTCAGCATTCAGGAGCGCAAGAAGGCGCTCAGCGATGGAGTGCTGCTGGGCGAGGAGAATTTCTTTACCATGGACGCCGAGATGTTCAAAGAGGTCCTCGGGGGATAACGGAATTATGAGGGAAGCTGTCCGGGAGGCAGCTTCCTTTTTGCTGCGCAAAAGGATGAGAATGTTAATTAAGGAAAAGAGAAAACTGAGCCTCAAGCAGACTAACAATCCGATCGCGAATAGAATCTTATACAGCCCCGGTTTCAGGGCGCAAAAGCACAGTTGCGACTCCGTCGCACGCGTGCATCAAAAGCGTTCGTTACTTCCTGTACCGCAGCTCATACCTCCCCAGCGTTTCGGAGGGGGTAACGGGGTTCTTAGGGGAGTTAGGGGGAAAACGAATTTTCCCCCTACTCCCCTAAGGCTCAGCGCAGCGCGCAGCCTGTTGGAATACACGCAAAGATTCTATCGGAGTGTATCAGAATCGTAATTGTCGCCTGACGGCTCCGCTCCGATTCTTGTTATTGGCGCTCCGCGCATGGGAACGATGGGGATTTCATCCCCAAACCCCAGACAAGGGACTTCGCCCCTTGACCCCATTTTCGCTTCGCGTCTATCTTCGTTACTCGTCATTATATCCCGATTGCGCCATAACAAAACCGCTCCGCACCGGATGATCAGTGCAGAGCGGTTGTTGATTCTGTTATTCCCCCAGCATATCCCACAGGCGCTGGAGCTCTTCCTGGCTGCCATATTCCAGGACGATCTTTCCCTTGTGCTCGGTGCCGGAAAGGGAAACCTTCAGGCCCGTTGCGCTGCGCAGACGCTCGCGCAGCTCTTCATACTCCACCGGCAGCGGCGCAGGCTTGGGCGTTTCGCGGCGCTGAGCGCTTGTCTGCTTGGCGGCGGCTTCCAGCTGACGCACGGACCAGCCGTCCTGCACCGCCTTGGCAAAGAGGGCCGCCTGCAGCTTCTTGTCCGTCACGCCGGCCAGCACGCGCGCGTGACCTGCGGAGATTGCGCCGTCGATGACCGCCTGCTGAATAGCGGCGGGCAGGCTCAGAAGGCGCAAAAGATTCGCCACCGCCGGACGGCTGCGGCCCAGCCGCTGGCTGACCTGCTCCTGCGTGAGCGCGCATTCGTTCATGAGCACATAGATACCCTGCGCTTCTTCGATGGGATTGAGGTTTTCGCGCTGGATATTCTCAATCAGCGCGGCCTCCTGACGCTTGATTTCGTCCCATTCGCGCACGATCGCCGGAATCTTTTCGATCTGCGCCAGCCGCGCGGCGCGCCAGCGGCGCTCGCCGGCGATGATGGTGTAGCGGCTGCCGTCGCGGGCGACGAGTATCGGCGAAAGCACGCCGCTGTGACGGATGGATTCTGCCAGCTGCTCGAGTGCCTCATCGTCAAACTTCTTGCGCGGCTGATCGCGGTTGGGATCGATATCGCCCAGCGGCAGTTCGACCACAGCATCTGCGGGCACAGCCGCAGCGCTCAGCTGATGGCCGACGGACTCGACGACCTCTTCCACATCCGGCAGAATCGCGCTCAGACCTCTGCCCAGGCCCATTTTCTTCGCCATAATGATAATCCTTTCCTCATATTATCCGGCTGCTGCCGGAGACCTCACCTGTCGCCTGCGGCGACAGCTTCCCCAAAAGGGAAGCTAAAGTAAGCAAACCTTCCCCTTTGGGGGAAGGTGGCACGGCATTGGCCGTGACGGATGAGGTCAGCGTGCCAGGAATTCCTTGGCCAGCGCCTGATAGCTCTGCGCGCCCAGAGAGCGCGGATCATACAGATGGATCGGCAGGCCGTGGCTGGGCGCTTCGCCCAGACGCACATTGCGCGGGACGACGGTGTTGTATACCTTGCCCTTGAATACCTTGCGCACCTCCTGCGCGACCTGCAGCCCCAGGTTGGTGCGGGCGTCCAGCATCGTGAGCACGACGCCCTGAATGGAGAGCTTTCTGTTGATCTTCTGTACCTTCTG
>SVGO01000155.1 GCA_015056305.1 Clostridiales bacterium
CCAAACCTTACAGCCGCACGACGCCCTTGCGGATGATGATGTTGCCGTAGAGCGCGGTTTCGCCCGTCTGCACGACGGCATAGGCGTTGCGCGCGCGCTCGATAAACGCGTCATGCTCCATCATCTCAAACTCTGCCGACGGCATATCGGTATCCGCCGCCTCGCGGAATTTTTCCCAGATCGGCGCCTTGTTGCCCTCGAACATGCCGTCCGGCACTTCCATCACGGCCATGGGCGCCTTCACAAAGTCATCCAGCGGGAACAGCGCGACGATCGCGCGCATCACCTCGGCCGCGCCGTGCCCATCGCAGCGCACACACTTTTTGCCGATGGACGTGCCCGGGAAATTGCCGTCCGAAATCACCAGTTCGTCACCATGGCCCATTTCCGCAATAATTTTGAGCAATTCCGGGCTCAGAATCGGAGAGATACCCTTCAGCATATTTGTTTCCTCCTTATTCTATCAAATGAGGCTGAATGCAGCCACAAACACAAACAGGAAAACGCTCACCAGCGTGCCCATGGAAAGCGACGTGGAGACGTATTCGCCGTCTTCGCCGAGATCCGCAAACAGCGGAATGATGAACGGCGCCGGCAGCGTATACTGCAGCATCAGCGCCAGCATCAGCAGCTTGTCATATGGGATGATCGCAAAGAGCACAAGCGACACCAGGCCAAACACGGCCAGCATCACGCCCGTGCGCAGCGCCAGCGTGATGGCGACCGGCTTCATGAGCTTCTTGCTGAAATTGAGCTGATAGCCCACAACCAGCAGAATCAGCGCAGAGGTCGGCGCGGTAATGAAGCTGATGAGCTCCGCCAGCACCGTGCCGAAGCTGGTCGGCGCAATCGCCTTATGAACGCCCAGCGCGCCCAGCACGATGCCCAGCGTCATGCCGATGCAGGCCTTGTTATGCACCATGTTGCTGATCATGGCCTTGGGCGACATCCTGCCGCCCTCCGCGCTCTTGAGCGCGGCGAGGAACACGGTATAGGCAAACATCGTCTGGCCGATATCCACCATCGCATAGATGGAGGTCTGTCCCTGTCCGGCAACCAGCGCATAGAGCGCATAGCCCAGCATGCCGCCCTCAAAGCTGGTCATCAGCAGGGGCATATAACGGTCATAGGGCTTTACGAATTTTTTGAGCGCATAGCCCGCGATCAGCGCAATCAGGCAGCTGGAAAACACCAGCGCAAACACCAGCAGCAGCTTGCCGTCATACTGAGCGGTAAAGAATGCATTGAACAGCACCACCGGCAGCAGGATATCGCCGATGATCGCCTTCAGGCCCGCATGGCGTTCGTCGTTGAGGATGCCCTTTGTCGCGCACAGGCGGCCAAGCAGGATCATCGCCAGCACCGGCAGCACCATGGAAAGAATCTGCGTAATCATATGTAATCGCCTCTTCTAAAAAAGGCTGCGGGTTTCGCAGCCTTTGTTTTTGATTTGCGCAGGGGTTACGTTGGGGCTATCGCCCCAAACCCCATCTGGGGATTTCATCCCCAGACCCCTTCTCCGCTTCGCGGCGGCTTGAAAATCTTTACCTACGCTGCGCATCGCGCAGCGAGGATGGGTGCAGGGACAATGTCCCTGCCAGGGGTATGGGGACAGCGTCCCCATACGTTCCCTTACTTTCCGGACTTCGTGGCGTCGAGATAGAACTCGTACGCTTCCTTGTCGGTCGCGCCGTGATGCACGATCATGCGGATCGCCTTGGCCATCTCCACCGGATGCTCGCTCTGGAAGATATTGCGGCCCATGTCCAGACCGCGCGCGCCGCCCTGCATAGAGCGATACGCCATCTCCAGCGCCTCCGGCTCGGGCAGCTTCTTGCCGCCGGCGACCACGATCGGCACCGGGCAGGCCGCCACGATCTCCTCGAAATCGTCGCAGTAATAGGTCTTCACAAGGCTCGCGCCCATCTCAGCCACGATGCGGGTCGCCAGCTTGAAGAAGCGCGGCGTGCGCTCCATCTGCTTGCCCACAGCCACAACGCCCAGCGTCGGGATGCTGTAGCGCATGCCGGCGTTGATGCACTTGGACAGGTTATCGATGGAGGACAGCTGGCCGTCCGCGCCGATGAAGGTCTGCACGGCAATGCAGTCCGCGTTCATGCGGATCGCGTCCTCGATATCCACCGCCACAACCTCGTGGCTCAGGTCGTCGTTGAGCATGGAGGAGCCGGAGGTCACGCGAAGCGCGATGCCCTTCTTGAACGCCGGGCTCACGCAGGTGCGCAGCGCGCCGCGGGTGCCCATGAACACATCCACCTGCTCCTGCAGCTTGGGGATCACCAGATCCAGACGCTCCAGGCCCGCCGTGGAGCCCATGAAATAGCCGTGGTCAAAGGCGAACATCACGGTATTGCCGCTGACCGGGTCAAAGATATTGGACAGGTGCTTCTTCATGCCCCAATCCAGATTGTTGGCGCCCTTCACATGGAAGCTGCCCTGATTGGCAAACGCCGTATCCACGTGATAATCCTTTGCAACCTTCAGTCCATCCTTATCAGCCATGATGATCAGTCTCCTTTTCTATCTTGAATTTTGAATTTGTAAATGATGTTTGCCCGATACGGGCCATAGTGCCAGGGGACGCGTCCTGCCGCATCCCCTGTCATAAGAAGAGGGGCCCCGAAGGGCTCCTCTTGTGATTGTGAGACGGATTAGAACGGATAGTTCGCAACGTTCTCAGCGGTGAAGACAACGCGCTCCGGCAGCAGCACGACGCCGTTGTTCTCAGCAGCAGTCTCCTGGCCCGCGACGAGGTCGCCATTGGCAAGGATGGTCACGTCGCCGATGCCCGGGACGTTCACGATGTCGCCAACCTTAACGGTGTTGCCAGCGGACACATAAGCGGCCAGGTAGCAGCCCAGAGCGCCCTGGATGCCGCAATCCCACAGACCCCAACGGGTGCAGATGCCGTTCTCGAGGTAGGTGGTCATGCCGGACGGCGGGCAGAAGCCGGTGATGGTGACGTTCTCAGCGGTCAGGCCCTTGTTCTGGGCAGCGCCGCACTGACCCGGCAGAGCGGTGGAGTCGTTACAGATGATCAGGTCGATGTCCGGATAAGCCTCGAA
>SVGO01000057.1 GCA_015056305.1 Clostridiales bacterium
CTGAACAAACATCATGAGGAGGAAAACTACCATGAAGAAGCTTGTTTCCCTGCTCCTGGCCCTGACGATGATCGTCTCCTGCACCGCCGCTCTGGCTGCTGAGGATGGCAAGATCACCATCTGGACCTGGGACCCGAACTTCAACATCGCTGCCATGAAGGTTGCGAAGGAAATGTACGCGGCCGTTAATCCGGACGTCGAAGTCGTGATCGAAGAGGTTCTCTCTGAGGACATCGAGACCCGCGTCATCACCGCCGCCTCCGCTGGCGACCTGTCCAACCTGCCGGACATCATGCTCATCCAGGACAACTCCGCGCAGAAGTTCGTCATGAGCTATCCGGAAGTCTACACCAACATCACTGGCAAGTACGATTTCGAGGGCTTCCCGGCTGGTAAGCTCGCGTACTCCGTCATCGATGGCCAGAACTACGGCGTTCCGTTCGACGCGGGCACCGTCGTTGGCACCTATCGTACTGACTTCCTCGAGCAGGCTGGCTACACCGTCGCTGACCTGACCGACATCGACTGGGATCGCTTCATCGAGATCGGTAAGGACGTCAAGGCCAAGACTGGTCTGCCGATGCTGACCGGCCAGGCCGGCGCCGTCGACACCATCCTGATCATGATGCA
Organism: Clostridiales bacterium; assembly: GCA_015056305.1. Lineage (GTDB taxonomy): Bacteria > Bacillota > Clostridia > Christensenellales > Aristaeellaceae > Ventricola. Next base: position 631 of record SVGO01000057.1, read on the forward strand.
GTCCTGCGGCACCTCCATGTTCAACGAGGATGGCTCCGTCAACTTCACCAACAACGACAAGATCGTGAAGGTTCTCGAGTACTACAAGACCATGGTTCAGGAAGGCATCTTCGTCGAGGTTAACACCTGGGACGAGTACTGCGGCACCCTGGCCAACTCTTCCTGCGTGGGCACCATCAACGGCTGCTGGATCCTGGGCACCATCATGGGCGTTCCGGAGCACGCTGGCAAGTGGGCTCTGACCAACATGCCGAAGATGCCGGGCATCGAGGGCGCGGTCAACTACTCCAACAACGGCGGTTCTTCTTGGGTCTTCACTCAGGGCACCGACCTCGACCTTGCGCTTGACTTCATGCAGATGTATCGCAACGTCGACTTCTACAACGCCATCCTGCCGACCACTTCCGCCATCGGCACCTGGGCCGGCGCGAAGGAAGGCTCCAACTACACCGCGGACAACGAGTACTATGGCGCTCCGATCTTCGCGACCATCGTCGAGTACACCGCCAACGTCCTGCCGAATCAGACCGGCGCGTACTACTACGACGCCCGCGACGCTCTGGGCACTGCTGTCACCAACTACCTCAACGGCGGCGACCTGATGAGCGAGCTCCAGTCTGCTGAGGACGAAGTCAACTTCGCGATGGGCTTCTAATTCACATTAGATTCCCAATCTCAGATTTCACACAATCGCAGCTGCCGCTCCGGGGCTCCGGGGCGGCAGTTGTCCCTTGGTGAAATAGCTTATACGTAAATCACGTTATGCTGTTTCACCAAGGGGTCAATCAAAAGAGAGAGGTGGATTCCCCATGACCAACGCGACTCCCGCGCCGAACAAGAAGCATCGCTTCTGGACGATGGAGCGCAAGCAGAGCGCGGCCGGCTGGTGCTTCCTGGCCCCGGCAGCGATCATGATCTGCGTGTTCAGCTTCTATCCGATGTTCCGAGCGCTGCTGACCTCCTTCAAGAGAGGCCTCCCGACCGCCCTGCAGTATTCCGATCCGCTCTGGCGCAACTATCAGCGTCTGCTCAGCGATAAGGTGTTCATCCAGTCCGTTCAGAACACCTTCACCTACCTGATCGTGCAGGTCCCGATCATGCTGATCCTGGCCATCATCTTCGCGTCCCTGCTCAACAACAAGGACCTGAAGTTCCGCGGCCTGTTCCGTACCTGCATCTTCCTCCCCTGCGCGACCGGTCTGGTTGCGTATTCCATGATCTTCCGTACGCTGTTCACCTACGACGGCATGATCAACGCCCTGCTGATGAATATCGGCATCCTGTCCGAGCCGATTAACTGGCTGAACGATCCGTTCTACGCCAAGGTCGTCATCATCCTGGGTCTTGTCTGGCGCTGGACCGGCTACAACATGGTGTTCTACCTGTCCGGCATGCAGAGCATCGAGTATTCCATCTATGAGGCTGCCCGTATCGACGGTGCGAACCAGTACCAGCAGCTCATGAAGATCACCATCCCGCTGCTCAAGCCGATCATCCTGGTTACCGGCATCATGTCCATCAACGGCACGCTGCAGCTCTTCGACGAGTCTGTCAACCTGACCCGCGGCGGCCCGGCGAACATGACCATCACGATGTCTCACTACATCTACAACGTCATGTTCACCAAGAACCCGAACTTCGGCTACGCGGCCGCGATGTCCTTCGTGATCCTGATCATGGTTGCCGTCCTGTCCGCAATTCAGATGAAAGTGGGTGACAAGCGATGAGAGAAGGCGCTGCTTCCAAGTACTCGACGCGTTTTGTCATGTACGCGTTCCTGATCATCGTTTCCTTTATTTCCGTTTTCCCGCTGTACTGGGCAATCATCTCTGCGTTCAATAACACGCAGCAGATCCTCGGCGGCCGCATGATCCCGAGCACCCACCTCATCGAGAACATCAAGAACCTGTTCGCTCAGCAGAACGTCGGCCTGGCGATGAAGAACTCCTTCGCCACCTCCCTGCTGCAGGTTTTCCTGTCTCTGGTTGTTTCCTCTATCGCCGGCTACGGCTTTGAGATCTATCACGACAAGTATAAGGACGGCGTCATGGCCGTCATCATGCTGGCGATGATGGTTCCGTTCGTCGCGATTCTGGTTCCGCTGTTCCAGATGATGTCCAAGGCGAAGCTGCTCAACACCTGGGTCGGCTTCTTCATGCCGAGCCTGGCGACGCCGTTTTTGATCATGTACTTCCGCAACAGCGCGCGTACCTTCCCGCGCGACACGATCGAGGCTGCCCGTATCGACGGCCTGAATGAGTTCCAGATCTTCGTCAAGATGTTCGTGCCGATGATGCAGCCGACCTACGCGTCTGCCGCGACCATCACCTTCATGAACGCGTGGAACTCCTACCTCTGGCCGAAGGTCATCATGCAGACCGCGGACGCGACCACCATGCCGATGCTCGTTTCCAACCTGATGGCTGGCTACGTCATCGACTACGGCGTGGTTATGGCGGGCGTTACCATCTGCTCCCTGCCGACGATCATCATCTTCTTCATCCTGCAGAAGAGCTTCACCAACGCCGTTGCCGGCGCTGTCAAGTAAGCAGCATGCTGCTGCACCCGCTTCCGACGATGCTTTCCTTGTGAAATGTCTTGAGCGGACGCGGCCGAAAGCAAGTATAAGAAGAATAAAAAAGCAATTTCTCCCTCACTTCGGTGGGGGAGTTTTTTGATGTCTGTCGAATTAAGCAAGTAGCAAAATACACATCACAGCGAGGTATGTTATGGCTTTCGATTACAGCAAATTGAGTTCCCCCGCATACTTTGCGGAGAACCGCATCCCCGCGCATAGCGACCATATCGCCTATGCCAATCGCACCGAATGGGAGCAGGGCGAAACCAGCCTTCGCCATAGCCTGAACGGCCTGTGGAAGTTCCATCATGCGCTGAACTTCGACCAGCTGCCGGGCGGCTTTGAGCAGCCGGCGTACAACTGCCGCCGCTGGGCGGACATCCCCGTGCCCGCACATATCCAGATGGAGGGCTACGGCGCGCCGCAGTACGTCAATGTGCAGTATCCCTGGGATGGCCACGAGCAGCTCGAGGTCGGCGAAATCCCGCAGGATTTCAACCCGGTCGCCAGCTACTGCAAGTACTTCTTCCTGCCGGAGAGCATGCAGGGTCAGCGCGTGTTCATCTCCTTCCAGGGTGCGGAGAGCTGCGTGATCCTCTGGCTCAACGGCCACTATGTCGGCTTCTCCTCCGATTCCTTTACGCCCAGCGACTTTGAACTCACGCCGTATCTGGTCGCGGGCGAAAACAAGCTCTGCTGCCAGGTTGTGCGCTTCACCGCAGGCAGCTGGCTCGAGGATCAGGACTTCATGCGCTTTTCCGGCCTGTTCCGCGACGTATTCCTCTACAGCAAGCCCGCCGCGCATATCGCGGACATTCATGTAAAGACCCTGCTGGATGATCAGTATACCGACGCGACGCTGGACGTTGTGGTTAAGCTCGAGTGCGCCGAAGGCTTTGCCGGTCAGCTGCGCCTTGCGCTCAAGGACGAGGACACCATCGTCGCCGGTGAGCAGGAGATTGCCGGCGAGGTACATTTTGCTCTGCCTGTCGCCAGCCCGAAGCTCTGGAGCGCGGAAGCGCCGAATCTGTACGATCTGGAGCTGAGCGTCATGAGCGCTGACGGCAGCGAGACCGAATTCGTCTGCGAGAAGGTCGGCTTCCGCCGCTTTGAGATCATCGATTGCGTGATGCATCTCAACGGCAGGCGCATCGTCTTCAAGGGCGCAGACCGTCACGACTACTGCGCCGAGTCCGGCCGCGCCGTGCCCGAGTGGAAGGTGCGCCGCGACCTGATCACCATGAAGCGCAATAACATCAACGCCATCCGCACCAGCCACTATCCCAACGCCAGCTGCCTGTACCGCATCGCGGACGAGCTGGGCCTGTATGTGATCGACGAAAACAACATGGAGAGCCACGGCGTATGGCAGATGTGCATGATGGGCCAGAAGCCGCAGGAATACCTGCTGCCGGGCGATCGCATGGACTGGCAGGACATTCTGCTTGACCGTGTGAACTCCATGTTCCAGCGCGACAAGAACCACGCCTGCATCCTGATGTGGTCCTGCGGCAATGAATCCGCCAGCGGCAAGGTCATCCAGTCTATGACTGATCTGTTCCATGCGCTTGACGACACGCGCATCGTGCATTACGAGGGCGCGTTCCGCGAGCCCGTGACGCCGAACGAAACCGACGTCGTCTCCACGATGTATCATCCTGTCAAGCAGATCCGCGAGTTCCTGAGCACCTATCGCGAGAAGCCGTATATCCTGTGCGAATACACGCACTCCATGGGCAACTCCAACGGCGCGATGCACAAGTACACCGAGTACGCCTATGAAGAGCCTTTGTTTCAGGGCGGCTTCATCTGGGACTATCTCGACCAGAGCATCCGCACAAAGAACCGCTTCGGCGAGGTGCGCTACGGCTACGGCGGCGACTTTGACGACCGTCCGAACGACGGCAACTTCTCCGGCAACGGCGTGCTCTTCGGCAACGGCGACGAAAGCCCGAAGCTGCAGGAGGTCAAGTACAACTATCAGAACATCGTCTGCGATGTGACCGAGGATGGCGTGCTGATCCGCAACCGCCATCTGTTCCTCAGCACCAGCGAATATGACTGCGTCGTGACCCTCGCGCGTGACGGCGAAATCATCGCCAGAGCAGCGCTGGAGACTGACGTGCCGCCGCTGACTCAGGATGCCTATAAGCTGCCGTTTGCCAGGCAGACCCGCGCCGGCGAATACTGCATCACCGTGTCCTTCCTGCTCAGGGAGGATACCGCATGGGCTGAGCGCGGCCACGAGGTCGCCTTCGGTCAGGGCGTTTACAAGATCGAAGCGCCTGTTGCCTATCCCAAGACCCATCCGCTGCGCGTGGTCTATGGCGGCATGAATGTCGGCGTGCACGGCGATCATTTCAGCGTGCTGTTCTCCTATCTGCAAAATGGTCTGGTGTCCTATAAATTCGGCGGCAAGGAAATGCTGAAAAACATCCCGATGCCCAACTTCTGGCGCGCGCCGACGGACAACGACCGCGGCAACAGCATGCCCATGCGCTATGGTCAGTGGAAGCTGGCTTCGCTCTACGCGAACATGCGCAACCCGGCGCACGCGCAGAAGCCCACCGTCCAGGAGCATGACGGCTGCGTGTCGATCCGCTTCCATTATCCGCTGCCGACCGTTCCTGCTTCCGCCTGCGACGTGACCTACACCGTCCATCCGTGCGGCACGGTAAGCGTGAAGCTTGTCTATGATCCGGTTGAGGGACTCTCTGCAATGCCGGAGTTCGGCATGCTGATGAAGCTGGACGCGGACTACGACCAGATCCGTTATTACGGCAATGGTCCGCAGGAGTGCTACAGCGACCGCAGCGAAGGCGCGAAGCTGGGCATCTGGAAGACGACGGCGAAGGAGAACCTGACGCCGTACATGCGTCCGCAGGAATGCGGCAACCGCACGGGCGTGCGCTGGGCGGATGTGACAGACTATCGCGGCCGCGGCCTGCGCTTCATGGGCGACGCGATGGAGTTCTCTGCGCTGCCCTATACGCCGCATGAGATCGAGAGCGCCGATCATCACGACGAGCTGCCGCCGGTGCATTACACGGTCATCCGCGCCGCGCTCAAGCAGATGGGCATCGCGGGCGACGATAGCTGGGGCGCGCCGACGCATGAGGAGTATCTGATTGATGTGACCAAGAAGTTCGAGTTTGAGTTCAGCTTCTGCGGCATCGAATAAGGAAAAGCAAATATAGAAAAACAGCCGGGAAACCGGCTGTTTTTATGCGTCACTGTGGATATTTAGTTAATTAAGGAATCTTGAAACCGGCGCGAAGCGAAGAAGGGGTCAAGGGGCGAAGTCCCTTGTCAGGGGTTTGGGGATGAAATCCCCAACGTAACCCATGCGCGAAGCGCCAAAGAGAACGAAGCGTTGCGCGCAAAGCAACGCTTGCGCCCGCTGGCTCCTTCCGTCTGCCTACGGCAGCCACCTCCCTCCCGGAGGGAGGCTCAGACTCTAAGAATCTTTTGCGCATCAGCAGCGCTGATTTAGAAGCGAAGCGTATACGAGGAGGCTCCCTCCGGGAGGGAGCTGTCAGCGAAGCTGACTGAGGGAGCCTGCAGGCGCTGAAGTTGCTTATTCAGTTTACAATTCCGCCTATATCCTTCCTGCGCACTATCTCCCTTTTGCGAATTAAGCCCTTCGTTTCCTAATCTCCTCCAGGAAGACCTGATCCGCCGGACAGAACTCCAGTGTATCCATCTCCTCCACCGTGACCCAGCGGATATCATGATGCTCAATCATCCGCGGTTCACCCTTTGCAATCTCCGCCTCGTACAGCGTCAGATGCACCGTCAGATCCGGATACTCATGCGTCACATCCATGAACGCATCGCCGACGTCCAGCGTCACGCCCAGTTCCTCCTGACACTCTCTCACAAGCGCCTGCGGACCACTCTCGCCGCTTTCCACTTTGCCGCCGACAAACTCCCACAGCAGGCCGCGCGCCTTCTCAGGCGGCCTCTGGCAGGCCAGAAAGCGGTCTCCGCGCCAGATCAGCGCGGCCACAACCTCGATAGCTTTCTTCATTCACAGCCTCCTCAGCCCAGCATCGTAAAAATCAGGCGCACAAACAGCAGCGCCAGTACAAACAGGAACATCGGCCGGATCAGCTTCGCCCCCTTCTTCATCGCCAGCCCCGCGCCCAAGTAGCTGCCCGCAACGTTCGTCACCGTCGCCAGCAGTACGGCAGGCCAGATCACTGCGCCGGAAAGCGCATACGTCGCTGCCGATGCAATGTTCGCACAGAACGCCACGAACTTCGTATTGCCCGAGGCTGTCGTCAGATCCAGCTTGCACAGCAGCGCAAAGCCCAGCATGAAGAACGTGCCGCTGCCCGCGCCATAGAACCCCTGATAACCGCCGATGACGACGCCGATAAACAGGCTCGCCAGCACATACTGCCGCCTGCTCAGCTCATGCACGCGGTTCTCCGCGCCGAAGTTCGGCTTCATCAGGATGATCGCCGTCACAACCGGCAGCAGCACGATCATGATGATCTCCAGAATCCGCTCGGGCATGACCAGATTCAGCCTCGCGCCCAGAAACGCACCCAGCACCGCCAGCGGACCGGCCAGCCAGGCCGTCGGCCAGTGGATGCGCTTCGCCTTCGTATAGCGCAGCAGCGACGTCGCGCCGCCAAAGAAGATCGAGCACTGGTTCGTGCCCGTGACCACATGCGCCGGGAATCCGATCGCCATGAACATCGGCATGGACAAAAGGCCGCCGCCGCCGCACACCGCATCGATGATGCCGCAGAAAAAGAACGTCAGCGCGAGAATCGCGCCTGTATGCTCAGAATCTGAAAATCCATACATTTCCCCTGTTTCCTGTGTTTTTCTGAAAGCGGCGCATCGCCGCAGCGAATCGCATATCGCCTTACAGTATAAGGCCTGTGCCTGTTCCCAGCAAGGATTTTCTTCAATTTTCATGGCATAAAAAGAGGCTGCTTCCGCAGCCCCTTTTTATTCCTCAGTCTCAGCTTCCTTGCCTTCGGCATCCTTCGCCTCGGCCTCCAGCTCAGCCTTGATTTCGGCCCTGAGCTTCTCCTTGAGCTTTTCCTCAAGCGCCTTTTTCTGCGCTTCCTCCTGCTCAATCACCTCAAGCGCGGCCCAGTTCATGCGGCCATAGCGCTTAGAGATCGCGGCGATCTCCTCGCAAAGCGCCTCGGTGATCTGCTCCGCCTTCACGCGCCAGCGCCAGTTCTTGCCGACAGTGGACGGCTGGTTCATGCGGCAGCTGTTGTCCAGACCCATGTAATCCTGGATCGGGATGATGCAGGTGTCCGCCTTGCTCATCATCGCCACGCTGACAAACGGCTTATGGATCTCGCCGGCCGGAGTATACGGATCGCAGAGATACTCGCGCGCCATCTGGCGCTCCTCCTCCTTGATACCCTCAAACCAGCCGACGATGGTCTCGTTGTCGTGCGTGCCGGTGTAGACGACGCAGTTGCGGTCATAGTTGTGCGGCAGGTAGTCGTTCGCTGCGCCGGTGTCGCGGGAATCGAACGCAAACTCAAGCACCTTCATGTTCGGATAGCCCGTGTCCTTGACCAGCTTGCGAACGGTGTCGGTCATATAGCCCAGATCCTCGGCGATGACCGCCTTGTCGCCCAGGCATTCTTTGATGCGGGCAAACAGCGACAGCCCCGGACCCTTCTCCCAATGGCCGCCGTGCGCGGTCTTCGCGCCGTAAGGGATGGAGAAATACTCGTCGAAGCCGCGGAAATGATCGATGCGCACTACGTCGTAGAGCTGGAAGCTATGCCACATACGGGTGACCCACCAGGAGTACTTTGTCTCCTTGTGATAGTCCCAGTTGTAGAGCGGATTGCCCCAGACCTGACCGTCGGCAGCAAAGCCATCCGGCGGGCAGCCCGCAATCGCGATGGGATGATTCTCCTCGTCCAGCTGGAACAGCTCCGGGTGGGACCACACATCCGCGCCGTCGGGCGAGACATAGATCGGGATATCGCCCACGATCTGAATATGCCTGCTGTTGGCATAGGCCTTGAGTTTCTTCCACTGCTTATCGAACTGGAACTGCATGTACATGTGGAATTCGATATCGAAATACAGTTCGCGGCGGTAGTAATCCATCGAATAGCCCCAGCGCAGGCGGATATCCTGCGGCCACTCGGTCCAGATGACGCCGCCGAAGAACTCATGCACCGCCATGAACAGCGCATAGTCGTTAAGCCACCAGTGATTTTCGCTCACGAACTTCTGGTATTCCGGATTGCGGCTGATGTCGCTGCGCTCATACGCCTTGCGAAGCAGCTTGAAGCGATACTCATGCAGCGCGGTATAGTCCACATCGGCCGGATCATCGCCGAAATTGACTGCGTCGATCTCTGCCTGCTCAAGCACGCCCTCCTCCACCAGCGCCTCGAGGCTGATGAAGTACGGATTGCCGGCAAAGGCGGAGTACGCCTGATACGGGGAATCGCTCGACGCGCCATAGCTGGTCGCGCCCAGCGGCAGAATCTGCCAATAGGTCTGACCGGCCTTGGCCAGCCAATCGACGAAATCATACGCAGCCTGAGAGAAACAGCCAATGCCGTACTTGGACGGCAGGCTGGTCACGGAAAGCAGAACACCGGAAGCGCGTTTCATATGCATAACTCCTTTATCGCCGTCCCCGTCGCGCAGAACGGCGCATGTTTTGTGCGGATGACCAACGCCTTTCGGAAACGTTTCCATCGTTTCCGATAGAAAACGCCGCATGCGGCGCTTTCATGACGATCGTCCGTCATTTCTTTATCATATACCTCAATATAGTACATTCGGGTCACTTTTGCAAGCCTTTTTCCAAGATTAGCCCAATTCTCGTCCCAGCACGAGCGCCGAAACCGGCGCCGCCTCCGCCTCCCCGGATACGCTTTGAGGCTTCTTCCACAGGAAGCTCGACGTCCCGTCCACAAGCACACGCCACTTGCCCTCGGGCAAAGCCATTGAGCAGGGCTCCTGCGTGGTATTGATCAGGATCATCAGTTCGCTGTATTTCGTGCCTTTTCCTCTGTTGTCCAGCCGGACCGCGCCTGCGCCGCGCATGGGCGAGACGACCTCGATCAGGCGCTGATTTGCCTGCACGCGCTTGTCGCACAGGCCGGGCAGCGTCTTTCTCAGCGCGATCAGGCCGCGGTAATATTCCGTCAGCCCGCGGAATCTGGAAGCGCGCTTCCAGTCCAGCCGATTGATGCGCAGTGGGGACTTATAGCTGTTGCGTACGCCCAGCTTCGTGCGGCCGAAGTCCTCGCCGGAGAGCATAAATAGTCTTCCCTGACAGCAGAAGAGAATCGCTGCGGCGAGCTTATTGCTGCGAAGCACATCCTCTCGCCGGGGCACAAAGCGCCTGTCGCCGTGCAGGCTGTACACCAGCTTATCCCAGAGCGTCCAATCGTCATGGGAAGAAAGATAAGAAATCGTCTGCGATGGCGCGCTGAAGGCGTGCATCGGATGCTTTCCTGCCCAGCCGCGCACGCAGCAGGCAAGCCATTCGCTGTTGAATTCGCCGAAGCTGGCAAAGCCCCGGCTTCTGGGATCGCCAAGCCCGCCCTTGACAGCGTCGCGCGTGTTATCGCAGAATGCACCGATGGACGGATGCAGCAGATGCAGATTGCCCTTGTGCGCCAGCTGCGTGCCCGGGCGCTCGGCACTGCGGCCGCCGGCCCACGGCTCGCCGAAGAGCAGCTTTTCGCCCTCGCCATATTTGCTGTCCAGTGCCTGACGGATTTTGTTCATCAGATCCGTATCCAGCAGGCCCATCAGATCAAAGCGGAAGCCGTCGATATGGTATTCCTCTGCCCAATAAAGCACGGAATCGAGGATATACCGGGCGCACATGCTGCGCTCGCTGGCGATCTCGCTGCCGCAGCCGGAGCCGTTGGACGCGCTGCCGTCCGCGTTCTGCCTATAATAATACCACGGCACGGCGCCGAACAGGCACGAGCGCTCCAGATGATACGTATGGTTATATACCACGTCCATGATCACGCGAATACCGTTCTTATGCAGCGCCTGCACGGCCTCCTTGAGCTCGCGGATGCGCACCTCGCCGTGATATGGATCGGTGGCATACGAGCCCTCGGGCACGTTATAATTCACCGGATCATAGCCCCAGTTGAACGCATTGGGATCGCCCGCCTCGTCCACGGAGCCATAGTCATACACCGGCATCAGTTCCACATGGGTAAAGCCCTGCTTTTTGATGTAGTTCAGGCAGGTCGGCCTTCTGCCCATGCCGTTTACCGTGGTCTTTTCCAGCGTCAGCGCCTTATACTTGCCCCGGTATTTTTCCGGCACGCCGCTGGATGCATCGCAGGAGAAATCCTTCACGTGGATCTCATAGATGATATCCTCGCTTTGCCGCTTGGGCGCGCGGTCTTTTTCCCAGCCGGGCGGGTTGGTCCTTGCCAGATCGACGACCATGCTGCGCACGCCGTTCAGCCCGCAGGCGCGGGCATACGGATCGGCGATGAACCTCGTCTCGCCGTCCACCGTCACGTCGTAGCCATAGTACACGCCGTCAAGATTCTCCGGCGTATCCCACGTCCACAGCCCGCGCTCGCCGCGCGCAAGGTCATGGCTGGCATACGCCCAGCCTTCATGCCCGCTGTGATGCAGATAGAGCACCACGCGCTGGGCCGTCGGCGCCCAGATCGCAAAATGCGTGCCATACACAGAAACAGACGAGCCCAGCGGCGCGTCGCAGTGATACTGATATTCAAATCCCTCGGAATCAAAAAACGTCTTCAGCGTGGCTGCATGCATGCTATCAGGCGCTCCTCTTTCGGTCAATTTTTCTTCTGACAGTATAGCGTGTTTTGAGCCGAAGCGCAACGGGGAACGTTAGGGCTTCCGCCCTGAAACCCGCTCGGGGACCGTGTCCCCGAACCCCTCGCAGGGACTTCGCCCCTGCACCCCATGTACGCTTCGCGGCTGTATTACGAAGTTTTGCAGATTTAAGGGATCGATGCATATTTTCTTGATATTTCCCTCAATTGCTAGTATAATTTAACATGTATGAATACTTGCATATTCTGATTCTCTAGAGAGTTTAAGGAGGTTTTCCCAATGGTTGCCTGGAAGAACATGGATACCCTCGCTTCCTATCAGGAGCTTGCCAAGGCCGAGAAGGTCAATCTCGTTTCCGCGATGTCCGGCGAAAATGGCGCCGAGCGCGTGAAGAATTACTCCGTGCCCATGGGCGCTGAGATGGATTTCAACTTCGGTGCGCGTCCGGTCGATGACAATATCCTCGCGCTGCTTGCCGACTTTGCCAAGGAAGCGCAGCTGACCGAGAAGTTCGCTGCTCTGTACAACGGCGAAGTGATCAACACCGGCGAGAAGCGCCGCGTCCTGCATCACATGTGCCGCGGCCAGCTGGGCGATGCGGTCATTGCCGACGGCGTGGACAAGCGCGAATTCTATGTGGGCGAGCAGAAGAAGATCGCCGAGCTGGCAAACAAGGTCCATGCGGGCGAGATCACCAACGCCGCGGGCGAAAAGTTCACCACCGTCGTGCAGATCGGCATCGGCGGCAGCGACCTCGGCCCCCGCGCGATGTATTTGGCGCTGGAGAACTGGGCGAAGGTCAACGGCACCCTCAAGATGAAGGCCGAGTTCATCTCCAACGTCGATCCGGATGACGCCGCCGGCGTGCTCTCCAAGCTGGACCTGGCGCACTCCATTTTCGTGCTCGTCTCCAAGTCCGGCACCACGCTGGAGACCCTGACCAACGAGTCCTTCGTCAAGGATGCGCTCGCCAAGGCCGGTCTGGACGCCTCCAAGCACATGATCGCCGTCACCAGCGAAACCTCCCCGCTGGCCAAGAGCGCCGATTACCTCGCCGCCTTCTTCATGGACGACTACATCGGCGGCCGCTACTCCTCCACCTCCGGCGTGGGCGGCGCTGTGCTGTCCCTGGCCTTCGGTCCGGACGTGTTCGCCCAGTTCCTGGACGGCGCGGCCGAGGCCGACGTTCTGGCCAAGAACGAAGATCTGCTCAAGAACCCGGCGCTGCTGGACGCCCTCATCGGCGTGTATGAGCGCAACGTGCTCGGCTATCCGAACACCGCTGTTCTGCCGTACTCCCAGGCGCTGAGCCGCTTCCCGGCGCACCTGCAGCAGCTGGATATGGAATCCAACGGCAAGAGCGTCAACCGCTTCGGCGAGCCGGTCGATTACGTCACCGGTCCGGTCATCTTCGGCGAGCCGGGCACCAACGGCCAGCACTCCTTCTATCAGCTCCTGCATCAGGGCACGGACGTGATGCCGCTGCAGTTCGTCGGCTTCCGCAACAGCCAGATGGGCTCCGACGTGGTCATCCAGGGCAGCACCAGCCAGCAGAAGCTCTGCGCCAACGTCGCCGCGCAGATCATGGCCTTCGCCTGCGGCAAGCAGGATGACGACCTGAACAAGAACTTTGCCGGCGGCCGCCCGTCCAGCATCATCATCGGCAACAAGCTGACCCCGAAGGCGCTGGGCGCGCTGCTGGCGCACTTTGAGAACAAGGTCATGTTCCAGGGCTTTGCCTGGAACGTGAACAGCTTCGACCAGGAAGGCGTGCAGCTGGGCAAGGTGCTCGCCAAGCGCGTGCTGGCGCATGAGACCGACGGCGCGCTCAAGGTCTACAGCGATCTGCTGGGCATCTGATTCCCATACTGAAAACCCTATCATTTCTTGCGGCCTGCATCAATTGGATGCAGGCCGCTTTCTTTGTCATAATCCGCTCTATCCGTCTCATTTTGTTTGCTTTCATACGCGTTTGATGATATGATGATCATAGAAAAATATGGACAGGTGAGGGTATATGAGCAAGTACGTCATTGGCATCGATTACGGCACATTGTCCGGCCGCGCGTCGCTGGTGGACGCTGCAAACGGCCGCGTGCTCGCATCCTCGGTTTATGATTATCCGCATGCCGTCATGGACACGGCGCTGCCCTGCGGCACGCCGCTTGCGCCCGACTGGGCGCTGCAGCATCCGCAGGACTACATGGACGTGCTCGATCACACGCTGCCCGAAATCCTGAAAACCTCGGGCGTGAATCCCGCGGACGTGATCGGCATCGGCCTGGACGTGACGGCCTCCACCGCCATGCCCTGCAAGAAGGACGGCACGCCGCTTTGCTTCCTCCCTGAATACGAAAATGATCCTCACGCCTACGTCAAGCTCTGGAAGCATCACGCCGCGCAGGACAAAGCGAGCATCATGACGCATGTCGCCCTTGAGCGCGGCGAATGGTGGCTCCCGGCCTACGGCGGCAAGGTATCCAGCGAGTGGTCGCTGCCCAAGCTCTGGCAGGTGCTGGACGAGGCGCCGCACATCTACGAAAATATGGACTGCTGGGTCGAGGCGACGGACTGGATCGTCTGGCAGCTTTGCAGCGTATGGATGCAGGACAGCTGCTGCGCGGGCTACAAGTGCATGTACGACAAGGAGCGCGGCTATCCGAGCGAGGATTATTTCGCCGCGCTGGACGAGCGCCTGCGCCATGTCGTTCGCGAAAAGCTCTGGGCGCCGGTCGTGCCCATCGGCACGCGCGTGGGCTCTCTCACGCAGGAGATGGCCGCGCGCTTCGGCCTCGCGCCGGGCATCGCCATCGCCACGGGCGGCATCGACGCGCACGTCGCCGTCATGGCGGCGGGCATCACGCGCCCGGGGCAGATGCTGGCGATCATCGGCACATCCACCTGCCATATGCTGCTGGACACCAAGCGTCTGCCCGTTCCGGGCATCTGCGGCAGCGTAGGCGACGGCATCATCCCCGGCTTCTGGGGCTATGAATCCGGCCAGAGCTGCGTGGGCGATCACTACGCATGGATGACCTCTCGCTTCGTGCCGGAGGACTATCACAAGGCCGCGCGCGAGCAGGGCATGAACATCCATGCCTATCTGACGAGCCTTGCCGAAAAACTCACCCCCGGTGAGAGCGGCCTGCTCGCGCTGGACTGGTGGAACGGCAACCGCTCCATCCTCGTGGACGTGGACCTGACCGGCATGCTGCTGGGTATGACGCTGCAGACCAAGCCCGAGGAGATCTACCGCGCGCTGGTCGAGGCGACGGCCTACGGCATGCGCACGGTCGTGGAAAACTACGCTGCGCACGGCGCTTGTATCGACGAGGTCTATGCGCTGGGCGGCATCAGCCAGAAAAACCCCATGGTCATGCAGATCTATGCCGACGTGCTTGGCGTGCCCGTGCGCGTGGTGGACTGCGAGCAGGGCGGCGCGCTGGGCAGCGCGATCATGGGCGCGGTCGCTGCAAACGCGTATCCGGACTTTGAGCAGGCGATCCATGCCATGGGCGCGCCTGTGCTTCGGGTCTACACGCCCAGGGAAGAAAACGTCTCCATCTATAATGCCCTGTATGCAGAATACAAGCTGCTTCACGATTACTTCGGCCGCGGCGAAAACGACGTGATGAAGCGGCTGAAGGCCATCCGCGCAGGTGCGCGCAGGTGACGTTGGGGAACGTTGGGCTGCCGCCCAAACCCGCCTGAGGGATTTCATCCCTCAGACTCCCTTCCTGCTTCGCGCGGTTTTACGATACATTTGATTGAATAACAGGAGGTTCACCATGATTCGATTCTGCGAAGCGTCTATCGAGGCGCTCATCGATCCCAAGGGCTATGACTGTGCCTGCGGCCGCCATCATCAGATGGACATGGACTACATCAAGATTGGCTCCGGCGCGATTGCTTCCATTCCCGAAGGCCTTGCCGCCATGGGCGCAAAGCGTCCCTTCATCGTCTGCGACGTGAACACGAAGAAGGCCGCATGGGACAAGGTCAAGCCCGTGCTGGATGCGGCGAATATCGAGTATACCTTCTTCTGCTTCCCGATGGAGCAGGTCGAGCCGGACGAGCACGCCATGGGCTCCATGGTGCTCGCCTTTGACCCCGCGTGCGACTGCGTGCTGGGCATCGGCTCCGGCGTGATCAACGACAGCTGCAAGGTGCTCGCCCATGCGATGGGCCGCAAGCAGATGATCGTGGGCACCGCGCCGTCGATGGACGGCTACGCTTCCAGCTCCTCCTCGATGGTCATAAACGGCTGCAAGGTCTCGCTGATCAACGCCTGCCCTGCAGCCATCATCTGCGACATCGACATCATCAAGGACGCACCGATGCGCATGCTGCACGCGGGTCTTGGCGACATGCTGGCCAAGTACATCGGCCTGTGCGAGTGGCGCATCGTGGAGCTGATCAATGGCGAATACCGCTGCGAGAACGTCGCCGCCCTCATGCGCGCCTCGGTGGATAAGATCGTCGCGAATGCGCCCGGCCTTCGCAGGCGCGAGCCTGCCGCCGTGCAGGCGACGGTCGAGGGCCTCGTTCTCTCCGGCATTGCGATGAGCTATGCGGGCAGCTCCCGCCCGGCCAGCGGCCTGGAGCATTACTTCAGCCACCTGTGGGAGATGATGGCGCTGGAGCGCGGCGTCCCCTACGAGCTGCACGGTATTCAGGTCGGCGTAGGCACGCTGCTGGGCCTGCGCGTGTATGACCAGATCCGCACCATGACCCCGGACAGGGAGAAGGCGCTCGCCTTCGTGCAGAACTTCGACACAGCCAGGTGGGAAGGCGAAATGCGCCGCATCTTCGGCTCCGCCGGCGACGAGCTCATTCGCCAGGAATACGAAACCCTGCACAACAACGACAAGGCCGCGCACGCCGAGCGTCTGGAGCGCATCATCGCCCATTGGGACGATATCCAGAGAATCATCCGCGAGGAGCTGCCCGAGACCGAGAAGATCGTCGCGCTCATGCGCGAGGTGGAGGCACCGATGGTCCCCGCCGATATCGCCATCAACAACCAGGACACCAACGACGCCTTCCACTATGCGCGCAACACCCGCAACAAATACCTCACCAGCTCCATGCTCTGGGATCTGGGCCTGCTCTACGACATGACCCTGTAATATCCATCATCACACACGAGGAACACACATGAATCAGCATAATTACATCAAGACCGCCTACAACACGCCCTTCATCGCCCAGCGCGCGGATCCCTATATCCTCCATGACGGCGATGTGTACTACTTCACCGGCTCCGTCCCGGCTTACGACGGCATCATTCTGCGCCGCGCGGACACGCTTGAAGGCCTGCGCACCGCGCAGGAGAAGGAAGTCTGGCACTGCCACGAAAGCGGCATCATGAGCCAGCACATCTGGGCGCCGGAGCTGCACCTTATCGACGGCGTGTGGTATATCTACTACGCCGCCAGCCGTAAAGACAACATCTGGGCGCTGCGCCCATATGTGCTCAAGTGCCTGGGCAGCGATCCCATGAACGATCCCTGGGCGGAATGCGGCCTGGTCAAGGCGCAGGACGGCTTCTCCTTCCAAGATTTCTCGCTGGACATGACCACATTCGAGCAGAATGGCCGCCGCTACTGCATCTGGGCGGAGAAGGTCAGCGTCGGCAGGAAGATCTCCAACCTCTACATCGCCGAGATGTCCGATGCGCTGACCATGTCCACGCCGCAGATGCTGCTCTCCTCTCCGACCTATGCCTGGGAGCGCCACGAGTTCTGGGTCAACGAGGGCCCGGCGATCCTGCGCGGCGAGGGCAAGATCTTCGTCGCCTA
>SVGO01000058.1 GCA_015056305.1 Clostridiales bacterium
TTGACGAAGTTGACGGAGCCATCCTCGTTGAACATGGAGGCGCCGCAGGACTGCATCATGATGAGGACGGTGTCGATGGAGCCAGCCTGGCCGGTCAGCATCGGCAGACCAGTCTTGGCCTTGACGTCCTTACCGATCTCGATGAAGCGATCCCAATCGATGTCGGTCAGGTCGGCGATGGTGTAGCCAGCCTGCTCGAGGAAGTCAGTGCGGTAGGTAGCAACGACGGTGCCCGCGTCGAACGGGATGCCGTGGTTCTGGCCGTTGACGGTGGAGTAGGCCAGCTTGCCAGCCGGGAAGCCTTCGTAGTCATACTTGCCGGTGAGGTCAGCGTACACTTCCGGATAGTTCATGACCATCTTCTGGAAGGAGTTGTCCTGGCAGAGCATGATGTCCGGCAGGTTGGAGATGTCGCCGGAAGAAGCGGCGGTGATGACGCGGGTCTCGATGTCCTCAGAGAGAACCTCTTCGATCACGACTTCAACGTCCGGCTTGATCTGCGCGTACATTTCCTTCGCAACCTTCATGGCAGCGATGTTGAAGTTCGGGTCCCAAGTCCAGATGGTGATCTTGCCATCCTCAGCAGCCAGAGCGGCGGTGCAGGAGACGATCATCGTCAGGGCCAGGAGCAGGGAAACAAGCTTCTTCATGGTAGTTTTCCTCCTCATGATGTTTGTTCAGTTCGGCCAATTCTTGAGCCGAATTGTTGGTATCATTATATCATGCATTACAAGACGATTGTGCGCATATTCAATCTATTCCTAATCAAAAACGCTCATCATTTGTCTTTTTGAATTATATTGTATGCAGATTTTTATGAAAACTCATTGGAGTGACAGAATCGTCGTATGTCTTCGCGGCAGATTGAACAAGCGATCCGGACAGAAAAAAGGCAGCCGAAGCTGCCTCATCTCTCTTTTTTTGTGCGGCGCCACTGGCTCGGACTGACGCCTGCGAGCTGGCGGAAATTGCGGTTGAACGCTGCAATGGAGGAAAAGCCGGATCGCACGGCGATGTTCTGGATGGAGTCGTTGGTCGTGCGCAGCAGATTCATCGATCGGTGAATCCGATAGGCGTTTACGTATTCCAGCGGGCTCTGCCCCATGATCTTAAGGAACTGCTTGCGGAAGTAGCTTTCGGACATCGAGCAGCTGCGCGCCAGCTCGCTGATGGGAATGTCTTCCTTATAGTGCTCATAGACGTAGGCCAGCGCTGCCTCGATGGGCTGGCGCTGCTGGGCGTCAACCGGCTCGCCGACGGCAGTCAGCGTCGAGCTCTCGGCGTGCCGGGCGATGAGCTGCAGCAGAAGCAGCAGACACAGCTCCAGCTCGGCGGAGGATTCTGCGCCGCCCTGCCTGCGCAGATCGAACATCAGCTGGATCACGCCGTCTGTGCCGCTGAGCGGACTGCTGTCCAGAAACAGGCCGCTTTCGCGGATGGAATCGAAGAAGACAGTGATTAAATGCCGGTAGCGCTCGGGCAGATGGCGCAGCAGATAATCGTCATTGAGGACCAGATAGCGCCAGTAGATCATCTGCTCGCTGGCGTATTCCTGATTGTGGAAGACGCCCCTGGGCGCAACGATGATCGAACCTGCGGAAAAGGGATAGAGCTTTTCGCGAAGGCGAACGCTGCCGCTGCCGGACACGCAAATGCCGATCTCCATGCAGTTGTGATAATGAGGCGCATCCTCCATGAACGGCGGATAATACGGCACATCGAGCATCGTCACCAGCATGCCCGTCTCCGGGATCGGATAATTGCGGCATGCCTGATTGAGGGGCTCTTCCAGCTGCCTGCGCAGCTCCAGATCAGACGAGCTCGGCATGGGTGTGTACCTTGCCCGGACAGAGCTTTTTCAGGCAGTGGAGCAGCGGACCGGTCGCTTGCAGATAGATGCGCACGATGTAGCCGTCCTCCGGGCCGGAGCCATGGGCATAGAGCACGCAGGAGGGCTTGTCCGGGTCCTGCGCGGAGGTATAGTAGGTGACGCGGTGATTCTTGTCCGCAGCGTTAAACGCCGCCTCGCCGATCTCGATCTCCGGGGAGAACTGGTCGGCGATGACGATCAGCTTTTCCAGGTTGACATAGGCAAAGGCGATGTTCACAGGCTTGGCGCGCGTGCCGGAGATGCGGCGGATATGCAGATCATAGCCGTCGAGCTCGTATTCATACGTAATGGAGACCACGCCCTTGTAATACCAGGCGAAAAACAGCGTGCCCAGCGTGGGGATAAGCATCAGCGTGCCCCACATGGAGCCCAGAAACGTAAAGATCGCCACGGCGACGTACATCATGATCAGGATGACCTTGTTCATCGTGGGGATTTTGCGGTTTACGCTCTGGCGGTAGACGATATTGGACACTTCGACAGGACTCAGGGGCATGGACGGCTCCTCCTCGCTGCATTTCGATTCACTGTATTTCACTATACCACATCCGCGCGAAAATGCAAACGGAATGTTGTGCAAATTCTCACTGACCTGTATAATGAAATCAGAAGACTCAATAAAACCATGGAGGGATGGCCATGTTTACAGCCGATACGGTATCCCGCATCCGCGCATGTGCGCAGAGCGTCACGGGAGTTTTGCTTCCATATGATATGAAAGTCGTCGAAGGAGAAGGACTCAGCGTCACGCTGGAGAACGGCCGTGCGCAGATTGCCGCGCAGGACGAGAACGCGCTCGCACGCGGCTTTTTCCTGCTCAGCCGCTGCGTGCGAGAGGGGAAGACGTCTTATTCCGTCTGCCAGAACCGGCATTTTGCTTCTTGCGGCGCGATGGTCGATTGCTCGCGAAACGGCGTGCTGACGGTGGACGCGGTCAAGCGCTATATCGACCAGCTCGCCTGTCTGGGCATGAATATGCTCATGCTCTATACCGAGGATACCTACGAGGTGCCGGAGTACCCGTATATGGGCTATCTACGCGGGCGCTACAGCCAGAAGGATCTTCAGGAGTTAGATGCGTACGCTGTGTCGCTGGGCGTGGAACTCGTTCCCTGTATCCAGACGCTGGGCCATATGCGCCAGTTCCTGCAGTGGCAGGAGAATGCGCATCTTCGCGATCAGATGGACGTGCTGCTTATTGATGAGGAGAAAACCTACGATCTCATTGAGGCGCAGATCCGCTCGATGCGCGCATGCATGAAGACGGATCGCATCCACATCGGCATGGACGAGGCGCACGGCGTGGGTCTTGGCGAATATCTGCTCCAAAACGGCACGACGGACCGGCATGCGCTGCTCAATCGCCATCTCGCGCGCGTGGTGGCGATCTGCGGGAAGTATGGCTTCCGGCCGGTCATGTGGAGCGACATGTTCTTCCGGCTGGGATCCAAAACGAACGAATACTATGATCTGGATGCCGATGTGCCGCAGCAGGTCATCGACAGCATTCCGGCGGTCGATCTGTGCTACTGGGATTACTACCATGAGGACGAGGCGTTCTACGACGCGATGCTTACGCAGCATGCGCGCATGGGCGAGCGCACGGTGTTCGCCGGCGGCGTGTGGACGTGGTCGGGATTCCTGCCGCAGGTGAAGAAGACCGAGGCGACAATGTTCCCGGCGCTTGCCGCCTGCGCGAAGCACAAGGTGGACACGGTGTTTGCGACGCTCTGGGGCGATGACGGCGCGGAGACGAACGTATTCCTTGCGTCCTCTCTGCTGCCGATCTTCTCGGAGAGCTGCTGGCAGGGGCATGACTGCCCGAAGGAGGAGATGATCCTTGCGGGCGAGTGCCTGACGGGCATGCCGCGTGCGGTGCTGGAAGCGCTGGGCGAGTTTTATCCCAGCGAGAAGGACGTGCGCACGGGTAAGAGCCTGATCTGGTGCGATCCGCTGTATCCGATTCTTGATCCGATGGGCGATACGATGGACGCGGCGATTGCACGCAGCGAACGTGCGCTGGCGGCGCTGGGTATATATAAGGAAGAGCTTCCTGCGCAGTATGCCTTGCTGCTCTTTGAGATTGCCAAAGAGAAAGCGCGCATTGTGCGCGACCTCAGAGCCAAGTATCTGGCGGATGATCGCGTATGGCTTGTGCAGCTGGCGCAGAGCGACCTTCCTGCGCTGACGAACCAGTATGCCAGGCTGATGGGGCTGCATCGCCGTCTTTGGGAGCAGGACTATAAGCGCAACGGATGGGAGGTTGTGTGCATGCGCTATGGCGCGGCGATGGCGCGCCTTGCGGATGTGACGGATGAACTGTGCCGCTATCTGTCGGGCGAGTTGGAGACGATTGCGGAGCTGGACGAGACGCCGCTGAGTCCTTCGCGCATCGCGCAGCACTATGAGCACATGGTTACGCCGTCGGCGGCGCTGGGAACGGGGTTCTAAGCAGGATGATGTGCTGAAGGGGGATAGTGCGCAGTAAGGAAGCTTGAAACCGGCGCGAAGCGAAGAAGGGTCAAGGGATGAAATCCCTTGTCAGGGGCTTGGGGATGAAATCCCCAACGTATCCCATGCGCGAAGCGCAAGATAAGCGGGAATCAAACAGGAGCCGATAGGCGACGCTTTTGATTCTGATACACTTCGATAGAATGTCTGCATGAATGATCCGGCTGCGGCCGGGGACCTCATCCGGCAGTCCTTCGGACTGCCACCTTCCCCAAAGGGGAAGGCAGATCTTGTTGGAATGCTTCTTTCAAATCAAAGATTGTATTACCCGCGGAGTAAGGAGACCTTCCCCTATGGGGAAGGTGGCGCGGCGTCAGCCGTGACGGATGAGGTCCCGCCCGTAGGCGGCGATCACATTCTTAGTTAACTGAATATCCACATTGCGTAATGAAAGGCGCTGCAAGGATTCCTTGCAGCGCCACATTTATGCGGTTAAGCGGATCAGGCCATGATCTCCTTGCAGGCCGCGACCAGCGCGTCGTTCTCCGCCTTGGATTCGGCGTGGGAAGCGGCGTTGGTGTTGACGTAGAGCTTGATCTTCGGCTCGGTGCCGGACGGGCGGATGCAGACCCACGCGTCGTTCTCGAGTTCGAAGTAGAGCACGTCAGACTTCGGCAGACCAGCCGGGGTCACATCGCTGGTTGCCAGGTCGGTACGGGTGCCGGCGAGGTAATCGCGCACAGCCAGAACCTTCTTGCCGGCAAGGGTCTTCGGCGCGTCGGTGCGCAGGCTCTTCATGATGGCCTGCATCTTGGCGACGCCGTCCTTGCCCGGCAGGGTGACGGACACGACGTTCTCGACGTAGTAGCCGAAGGTCGCGTAGATCTCCTGCAGGATGTCGTAGAGGGTCTTGCCCTGGGTGCGGGCCCAGGCAGCAGCCTCGGCGATGAGCAGAGAGGCGTTGACGCCGTCCTTGTCGCGAACGAAGGTGGAGGACAGGAAGCCGTAGCTCTCTTCAAAGCCGAACACGAAGGTGTGATCGCCCTTGTCCTGGAACTGCTGGATCTTCTCGGCGATCCACTTGAAGCCGGTCAGGGTGTCAAACATCACCAGACCGAAGCCCGCGGCGATCTTGCGCGCCAGCTCGGTGGAGACGACGGACTTGACCACAGCGCCGTCGGCCGGGATGGTGCCCAGCGCCTTGCGGCTCATGAGGATGTAGTACAGCAGCACGCAGCCGATCTGGTTGCCGCTCATCAGGTAGTACTTGCCCTCGTTGTCCTTGACGGCGATGCCCACGCGGTCGCAGTCGGGGTCGGTACCGAAGATGCAGTCCGCGCCGACCTCGTCAGCCAGCTTCATGGCCATGGCGAACGCAGCCGGATCTTCCGGATTCGGGACCTTGATGGTGGAGAAGTTCGGATCCGGGAGCTCCTGCTCCTTGACGATGTAGACGTTCTCGATGCCGATTTCCGCGAGGATGCGGCGGACCGGCTTGTTGCCGGAGCCGTGCAGCGGGGTGTAGACGATCTTGAGCTCCTTGCCGGCGGTCTTCATCAGTTCCGGCTGGACGGACAGGGTCTTGACGTCGGCGATGTAGTCGTCGTCGATCTCCTTCTTGCCGATGATCTTGAGCAGGCCGGACTCAAGCGCCTTGGCCTCGTCCATCTCCACGGCGTCCTGATACTTGCAGGCGCGGATCATCTTGAGCACCTGGTCGGCGTACTCCGGCGGCATCTGCGCGCCGTCCTCCCAGTAAACCTTGTAGCCGTTGTATTGCGGCGGGTTATGGCTGGCAGTGATGACGATGCCGGCGATGGCGTGCAGGTGACGCACGGCATAGGACAGAACCGGAACCGGACGCAGCTCGTCAAACAGGCAGACATTGATGCCCTCGTTGCACAGAACGAGCGCCGCAGCCTTGGCGAACTCCGGGCTCATGCGGCGGGAGTCGTAGGCGATGACGACGCCGCGCTTGGCGTATTCCGGATCCTGGCTGTTGATGTAGTCGGCGAAGCCCTTGGTCGCGCGGCGGACGTTGTAGAGGTTCATGCGGTTGGTGCCCGCGCCGAGCACGCCGCGCATGCCGGCGGTGCCGAAGGACAGCTCAGTATAGAAGCGATCCTCGATTTCCTTCTCGTTGCCTTCAAGCGCCTTGAGCTCTTCGACGGTCGCGGTATCGTCCGCGAAGTCACGCAGCCAGGCTTCGTACTGCTCGCGATAGGTCATGGTCATCAATCCTCCAATTTAAATCAAATACTTGGAAACGCGTATATACCGATTTGCATGAAAACAAAAGGGCATAAATATACCTGTACCAATTATAATGCAAAACGCATAATTTTTAAAGGGGAAATCTTGCAGATTTCTCAACTTTTTCCTCCTGGGCAAACAATGGAGAGCAAACTTGCAAACAGGCGGCGCTTTGTGCTATACTATCCTACGCAGCGAAAGAAAGAGGAGGTAATCGCATGGCGCGCGCAAAGGGCATCAAGCCCATGGCACAGAACAAAAAAGCGTTCCACGATTACTTCGTCGAGGAGCGCCTGGAATGCGGCATGGAGCTGCACGGCACGGAGGTCAAGAGCATGCGTCAGGGACGCATGAACCTCAAGGAGAGCTTCGCCATCGTCAAGGACGGCGAGCTGCTGGTGTGCGGCATGCATATCAGCCCCTACGAGCAGGGAAACATCTTCAACACCGATCCGCTGAGGCAAAAGAAGCTGCTGGCGCACAAGAGCCAGATTAGGCATCTGGCGCAGGAGGCGGGCAAGATGGGCTACTCGCTCATTCCGCTGCAGGTGTATCTCAAGGACGGCAGGTTTAAGATGGAGCTGGGCGTCTGCAAGGGCAAAAAGCTCCATGACAAGCGCGATTCCATCGCCGAGCGCGATACCAAGCGCGAGATGGCGCGCGCGCTGAGAAGCAACAACAAATACGACTGATCCGAATGGATCGTCAAATCCAGTATGCAGGGCGAGAGCCTTGACATAGATTTCTTCGTACTGGGGCGCTAACCCTCGACGATATGCGCATTGCAGACTGACGACCTCGGCCGCCAAGCTGGCTATGCGCAAAAACATCGTCGGAAGTGGAGGCAGCCACAGGACGCGGGGGTGTACTGGTTTCGACGGGATCGTGGGCGGTCAGGTAAGCGAGCCGTGTCCCCGGGACACGTAAAAACCGGGAAATTAAAAATTAACTGACAATAACAATTATTGCCTCGCGGCCTAATTAGGCTGCGCGTCGGCCCGGGATCCCCGCTGTCCCGGTTCCCGGCGTCAATTTAGCGGGCCATGACCATGCCTAAGCTTTGCAGCATGGCCACATCATGAAGCTACTGAACCCTTGAGCCCGTCTGTGGGCGCCTGGGAGAGGGAATGTTAAAACGCAGACTGCGCTCGGAGAAAGCTTGGCAGTCGCTTTTTCGGACAGGGGTTCGATTCCCCTCACCTCCACCAAATGAAAGACACCCTTTATGGGTGTCTTTTCATTTGGTCATGAAAGGTGAGGGAAATCGAACCTGGCCCGGGAATGAATGACAGCCCAGTGGGCTGTCAGAACCGGGCTGACCGAGGCGCGACGAGCGGCGAGAGGAGATTCACGCCCCTTGCCGGTCTGCCCTGCTGCCAAATGCGCAAAAAAGCAGGAAAACCCAGGAAAAGGAAGAAATATATACGGATAGTCTTTTTGCCGATCGGCGATGGTTAACAAAAGCGGGGTGAATTGCGTGGAAGGACGCAGGCGCAGGGCGCAGCGTTTGACGCAGAATATGGACGAGCAGCCTGAACTCGAGGAAATCCGGCAGCAGGAGGATGCGCCGGAGGAGCCTTGCGTGGAGGCTTCTTTGCATACCCCGGCGCAGGCGGGTCAGATGCACAGGCGGAGAAATGCGCAGTGGACCGGCGATCAGCCGATGGCTGAGTCGGAAAAGCCGATTCCGCAGCCGATGCAGATTGATGACGGCGAAGCGACAGCGCATATGGTCGTGCCCGGGCAGACGGAGCAGCGGGCTGACAGACAGGAAGAAAAACAGAAGAAGCGCCTTTCTGCGCCGAAAACGCTGCGCGGTGCGCATGTCAGGCGCGCTGCGGTGCAGTCTGCTGAGGCCGGCAAGACGGTGCTCAAGGGCCTGGGCAGGTTCATCCTGCTGGGCGTTCTGCTTGCGGGCGAAGGGGCGAAAAAGCTCGGCGCTGCGGCAAAAAAGCTGTATGCACGCATAAGAACGCAGAAAAAAGCGCACAGACAGAAGCAAAGCGTACAGACTGCGCAGGAATATGAGATTGAGCTGATCAAGCCGGAGGATTATCACGGGCGCGGTCAGGCACATGCACAGAAAACGGCGTCGCATGCGCGCAAGCCCGCAGCCGGGAAAGTCAATCGCGGAAAAGCATGGCATGAAAGAGCAAACCATGACCATGCACAGATCATCCATCGGGCGCTCAGCGCACTGCTTGTATGCGTGGTGCTGGTGAGCGGCTGGCAGATCGGCAGCATTCTGCTGCGCAGCATCCGCACACACAGGCTCAATGAGCAGCTTTCCAGCCAGCGCGCGGCGCTGATGGAGGCGCCGGATACGGCGAGGCCGGAAGACGAAATGGCTTTGGAGGCGGCCCCGCAGGATACGCCTATGCCGACTCCGACGCCGGATGAGCAGGTTGCGGCTGCGGTGCAGAGCACGGCAACGCCTGCGCCCGACGTCGTCAAGTCGATGAAGTATCGCCATATGGGCGGCGATGCGCTGCCGGAGATGGCGGCGCTCTATGAGCAGAACCGGGATCTTGTCGCATGGGTTCAGATTCCGGATGTGCTCGATCTGCCGGTGGTTTATCGCGACAATGATTATTACCTCACGCGGGATTTCAATAAGCAGAAGAATGCGTCGGGCACCATCTTTCTGGACGAGAATCATCCTTTCAAGGAAAAGACGCAGAATCTGCTTCTTCATGGCCATAACATGAAGGACGGCACCATGTTCGGCCGTCTGGCGCAGTATCTCTATGATGATACATATATCCGCAACCACCCGTTCATCTATTTTGATACGCTCTGGAATAAGGAGCAGTATGTCATCGTTGCGATACTGAATGTATCGCTGGATACAAAGGATTCCCGCTTTTTCAATTATTTCACGCATGCTACGTTCTCGTCCGATGCGGAGTTTTCCTCGTATGTCCGTCAGATGCAGCTGCGCTCGGAGTATGCCATCCCCATCGACGTGCAGCCCAGCGACGCGCTGCTGACGCTGAGCACCTGCCTGGAGGACGACCGGCTGGTGATTGTGGCCAGACGGCTGCGCGAGAATGAAACGCGCTCCGAACTGCGCACGCTGATCCGCATGACAACAAGACAATAACCGGCATGCTGCCGGCGGCATCACCGAAAAGCTTCTGTAAATCCTGCTGCTCTGCGCCCGAGGCCAAAGCCTTGCAGAAAGATATACATAGCAAATCGGCATGCTGCCGGCGGCATCACCGAAAAGCTTCTGTAAATCCTGCTGCTCTGCGCCCGAGGCCAAAGCCTTGCAGAAAGATATACATAGCAAATCGGCATGCTGCCGGCGGCATCACCGAAAAGCTTCTGTAAATCCTGCTGCTCTGTGCCCGAGGCCAAAGCCTTGCAGAAAGATTTGCATAACAAAAGGAGGCTCCTCTATGAGCGAAGGAATCCGCTTTGATCTTGCGTATGAAACCATGCCCTGGCACAAGGTGGACGCCGTGATCTTTGATATCGGCAATGTGCTCATTCGCTTTGCGCCGGATGATTTCATCCAGCAGCTCTTCCCCGGCGACGAGGAAAAGCAGCAGCACATGATGAAATACGTCTACAACGGCAAGTATTGGCCGTGCTTCGACCGCGGAACGATCACCTACGAGGAGGCGGCAAAACGCCTTGCTCAGGAGGCCGGCGGCAAGGAAGAAGACTATCTGCATGCGCTGCTGGGCTGGATCGAGCTCAAGACCCCGATCGAGGAAGGCTGGCGCGCCGCTGCGCGCTGCAGGCGCGCGGGCAAGAAGATCTATCTGCTTTCCAATTATCCGCAGACCGGCTATGAGCGCCTGCGCGAGAAATTCGCCGATCATTTCGGCGATCTCTTCGACGGCGGTATTATCTCCTGCTACGAGCATGTGATCAAGCCGGAAAAGGAGATTTATCAGCTGCTGTGCGACCGCTATGGCATCGACAAGAGCCGCGCGGTATTCATCGACGATACGCTCAGGAACATCGAGGGCGCAAATCTTTTTGGTATGCATGGCTTCCATCTGCATGAAAATGGCATGCTGGATCGTTTCTTTATATGACCGGCATGATTTGCCTGAATGGGCATATCATGATGCGAGGAAATATCTGGAGGAATGAATATGCTCAAACGTGTAGCGGCGGCGCTGCTTTTCGCTGTGCTGCCTGTATGCGCTGCATCCGCCCTTGGCGAGGGCGTGATACTGGGCGTTCAGGTGAAGGATACGCTTGCGCCGACCGCGGAGCCGACGGCAGCGCCCACGGCGACGCCTTTTGTGCCCGATGCGGTGACGCAGGAGGAGATGGAGCGTGCAGCGCTGGGCGAGCGCATCCTCTGGCGCGGCATGGAGGGCGACGACGTTGCGCTTATGCAGCGCAGGCTCTATGAGCTGGGCTATTATCTGGGCGAGATCGACGGCGTATTCGGCCTGGGCACGCGCTCGGCGGTTTATGCCTTCCAGCGCGCGCATAAGATGGAGAAGGTGGACGGCAAGGTCGGGCCGGCGACCATCAGCGCGATGTTCTCGGATGATGTGATCGTCAAGCCGACGCCAACGCCGACGGCGACGCCGACGCCGACGCCAACGCCCGTGCCTACGCCGACCCCGATCCCCACGCCCGAGCCGACGGCGACGCCGGATGTTTCTGCCGCGCCGTTTGCCCTTGAGCCGATGGAGGTCTATGCGGACGACAAGCCGGTGACGCTGTTTGTCGGCAGGACGGAGGATGGCCAAATGATCTATCCGCTCACGGGCGTGATGGGACATCTGGGTTATGAATGTGCCTATGCGGCTGGCAGCTGGCAGCTCAAGAGCATCGTGGACGGCAGCGAGATTGCGCTGATGACCGACGGCAAAGACGGCCGCTGCGCGGTCGCGATGGGCTCCGTGGATGGTGTGATCTTCCTGGCGGACGATGCTGCGCGCGTGTATGTCTATGGCGAGGAAGCCTATGTGAGCGCTGAAATGTTGAATAAATTGGATGTGAGCTGCCTGCTTGTGGGCGGCGTTCCGGTGATCCATAGATAAATTCAGATATAAAACCGCTTCGGAAAGAGGCGGTTTTTTCTTTATGCTACTTTGATGAAATTGAATGTGAAAACATCCTGCGCGCATCTGAAAAAGTGCGAAAACTATGTTGACAAATTGTTGATCGTGGTGTTAAACTTGTATCCATCACGAACGGTCCAAACACAAAAAGCCGTTGCGGAGGAAAATGCTATGGGAGAACAATTGAGAAAAATCGGTGATCCCAATGAGCTGGACGCGAAGGCACAAAAGCTCATGGAGGACAAGGACGCCGAAAGCCGGACGCGAATCCTGGTCGGTCCGATTGAGAAGGTTTTCACGGCCGTGCTGATCATCTGGGCTATCTTCCAGGTCTGGGCGAATACATTCGGCACGCTCGGCGCGGTGAAGATGCGCACGGCGCACATCATGTTCCTGCTGCCGTTGGCGGTGACGCTCTATCCGACGTTCAAAAAGGAGCGCCGCAGGAGAAAGAGCCTGCCGGTGTGGGATTATCTCTACATCGCGGTGACGGTTGCCTGCTATGGCTATATCCTCTGGCGCTATGATGCCCTGGCGCGCACGGGCCGCCTGAACAACACAGATGTGTACGTCGGCGTGGTGTGCCTGCTGGTTGCCTTCGAGGCGGCGCGACGCACAAGCGGCAATCTGGCGATTATCGCGCTGATCTTCCTGTCGTATTTTGCGGTCTGGGGCAAGTACGTTCCCGGCACGTTCGGCACCAGCGCCTTTACCCTCAAGCGCATCATCAAGGCGCTTGTCTGGGATACGGGCGGAATTCTGGGTACCGGCGCAAACGTCTCGGCAACGTACATCTTTGTGTTCGTGCTCTTTGGCGCGTTCCTCAAGTATTCCGGCTTTTCGCAGTTCATCAACGATATTGCGCTCACGCTGGTGGGCCGCTCGCCGGGCGGCCCGGCGAAGGTGGCCGTGCTGGCCTCCGCGCTGATGGGCATGATCAACGGCTCGGCGATCGCCAACGTGGCGACCACCGGCACGATCACCATCCCCCTGATGAAGAAGACCGGCTACAAGAAGGACTTTGCCGCAGCTGTCGAGGCAGTCGCCTCCACCGGCGGCCAGTTTACGCCGCCGATCATGGGCGCGGTCGGCTTCGTCATGGCGGAATTCATGGCGATCAGCTACACCAAGGTCATGCTCGCGGCGGCGATTCCCGCGTTCCTGTATTATCTGGGTCTGATCTATTCCGTGCATCTGGAGGCCAAGCGTCTGGGCCTTTCCGGCCTCGCGCCGGAGAATATCCCGCAGGCGGGCAGGGTGCTGCGCGAGCGCGGCCATCTGCTCATTCCGCTGATCGTGCTGATGGCGCTCATGTTCAGGGGATATACGCCGCTGTTTGCCGCCATCGCGGCGACGGTTGTGATCGTGCCGGTCTCCTGGCTGCGCAAAGATACGCGCATGGACCTGAAGACGATCATCAGGGCGACGGTTGAGGGCAGCCGCAGCGCCATCAGCATCGGCGTCAGCTGCGTGATCATCGGCGTGGTCATCGGCTCGGTCAACATGACCAGCCTCGGCCTGAACTTCGGCAATCTGATTCTCAGGGTCGTGGGCGGCGGTCAGCTGTTCCTCGGCGGTCTGATGGTCATGATCATGTCCACGATCCTGGGCATGGGCGTGCCGGGCGTGGCGGCGTATGTCATCGTGTATGTCGTGGCGGTTCCCGTGCTGCGCGCGACGGGCGCGACCGAGATGGCGGCGAATCTCTTCTGCCTGATCTATGCGTGCCTGTCCAATATCACCCCGCCGGTGGCGATGAGCTCGTATGTTGCCGCAGGCATCGCGGACAGCAACATGACCAAGACCTCGCTGATCGCTATGAAGCTGGGCATTGCGGGCTTCGTGCTTCCGTTCTTCTTCCTCAATAATCCGGTGCTTCTCTATGGCAGCACGGAGGGCGTGGCGCTGAGCGAGACGATCCGCGCGTTTGCGACCTCGTCCATGGGCGTGCTGGCGCTCGCGGCGGGCCTTGCGGGTCTGCCCGTGCAGAAATATTCGAATGGCACGACGGCCCTGCGCGTGCTCTGCCGCGCGATGCTGATTGTCGGCGGCATGCTCTTTGTCAATCCGTCGCTGGCGACCGATGTGCTGGGCCTTGCGATTATTGCGGCGCAGATCGTCATCGATAAGCTGGTGCTCAGCAAGGCGAAGCCGCTGGCGGCCGTCTGATGTTCCTTTGCAACAGATGCGGATGGAAACCCGTATCCGAAATATGCGCTTTGAGAAAGAGAGGAATCCGTATGAAAAAGATTCTTGCGACTGTCCTGTGTCTCATCCTGTGCATGAGCGCTGCCTGTGCGTTTGCGGCGGATATCAACTTTGTCACCGCCGGTACCGCGTCCACGTTCTATCCCATCAGCGCGACCGTCGTCGGCCTGTGGAATGAGGCGATCGAGGGCATGCGCGCCGTGGCGACCCCGTCCGGCGGCGGCATCGATAACCTGAATCAGGCGTACGACGGCGAAGCTCAGATTGGCATCGCCAATGCGAACCTCGTCTATCAGGCGCAGGAAGGCCTGGCGTCCTTTGAGGATTACGCCAATGAGAACCTGCGTATCTTCGCCGGTCTGTACATCAATCCGAACCAGGTCGTCGTGACCAAGGACTCCGGCATCAATGGCCTTTCCGATCTGGAAGGCAAGCGCATCTCCATCGGCGCGGCCGGCTCTACCACCGTTGACGAGGCGAGCGTGCATCTGGGCGCCCTGGGCAAGACCCTCGACGACATCAGGGCCGAGTATATGGATACCTCCACGGCGGCCGACGCCGTGAGCAACAAGCTGCTTGACGGCGTGTGGATCATGGCCGGCACGCCGAACGCTGCCGTTACCCAGATCATGACCACCACCGATTCCAGGCTCATGCCCATCACCGCCGAGGAAGTCGAAGTCCTCAAGGCCGATTATCCGTGGTACGCTGCCTGCGAGATTCCCGCCGGCACCTACGCCGGACAGGATGAGGCCGTTCCTACCTCCGGCGTGAAGCTGACGCTGTTCATCACCGCGGACGTCGATGAGGAAACCGTCTATCAGATGACCAAGGTTTTCTGGGAGAACTGGGATATGCTTACCGAAACGCACGCTGCGCTCAAGGCGGCCGATCCGAAGGAAGCCTGCAATGACGTCGCCGGCGTTGCGATCCATGACGGTGCGGCGCGCTACTACAAGGAGATTGGCTTGCTGTAATCGGTTTCCGGCGCAGGAAGAATTTAGATTTCACGGGACCGGAGATTGCTCTCCGGTCTCTTTTCTGTTATCATGTTTTGTAGCAGAACTGCCTGAGAATGCAGGCAGAACGTACGGAGGCGCACACATGAAGAAGATCGGTCTGGTCGGCATCTATTTCCCCGGCGCGTACAATGCGCTCCATGAAAACGTCCCGGAAGGCTTTGAATTGATCGATGCGCTCAGCCCCGAGACCTATGGCAATCTTGCGGACTGCGAGTATCTTATCTCCCGTCTGGATATCGATCCGGACATCATCAACCACACGCCCAATGTGAAATTCTGGCAGCGTTGGGGTGCGGGATTTGACCGCGTGGATTTAGCTGCGTGGGGCGAGCGCGGCATCCCGATTGCAACCTGCCCGGGCGTCAATTCCGGCATCGTGGCGGAGCTGGCGATCATGCTGATGCTGGCGGGCTATCGCAATCTGCTTCAAATCAACCGCAATCTGCGCGAGGGCCACTGGCCGCGCACGGAGTATTTTGATCGTTCGTTCATGATCCGCGGCAAGACCGTGGGCATTCTGGGCCTGGGTCATATAGGCAAGAAGGTCGCGGCGCTGGTGTCTGCATTCGGCGCGAACGTCATCTATTACGACATCATCCGCATGCATGAGCAGGAAGAAAAGTTCGGCTACAGGTATGTCGATCTGGATACGCTGCTGCGCGAAAGCGACATCTTCTCGATCCATTGCCCGCTGGACGAAAGCACGCGCGGCATGATCGGAAGAAGCGAGCTGGAGAAGATGAAGCCTTCCTGCATGCTGATTAATACGGCGCGCGGTCCGATCGTGGACGAGGACGCGCTGGTTGACGCGCTGTCCACAGGCGTGATTGCCACGGCCTGCCTGGATACCTATGGCAAGGAGCCGCTGCCAAAGGATCATCCGCTGCTGACGCTGGACAATGTCGTCGCCAGCGCGCATGCGGGCGGCAATACGAAGGACAACCATATCAACATGGTGAATTATGTTTATTCAAATATCCTCAAGTTCGATCAGGGTCTGCCGCTGAACACGGACAAGGATATCGTCAATGCGCAGTATCTCAAATAATATACGGAGAACCTTTGGGCGGCCGCCCGGTGTCTTTTCCTGACGTTCTCCACAAGGAGGAATACAAATGATTAGATTCGGTACAGGCGGATGGCGTGAGATCATCGGCGATGGCTTCACCAAGGCGAATATCCGGCGCGTGGCGTGCGCCGTGGCGCGGCGCATGAAGCGCGAGGGCGTGGAGAACGAGGGCTTCTGCATCGGCTATGACAGGCGGTTTCTCAGCCGTGAGGCGGCAATCTGGTTTTCGGAGGTCATGGCGGGCGAGGGCGTGCGGATGGACTTTGTGAACCTTGCTGCGCCGACGCCGCAGATCATGTTCACCGTCAAAAACAGAAACATGCCTTATGGCGCTGCCGTGACGGCAAGCCATAACCCGGCGGTTTATAACGGCATCAAGCTCTTTACCCGCGGCGGCCGTGACGCGACCGAGCAGGTGACTGGGCCCATCGGTGAGGAGGCCAATGCGCTTTCTCAGAGCGAGATCCATGTCATGCCCTTTGAAGAGGCGTTCAAAACCGGCTGGGTGCGTTTCATCGATCCGCGCGACGCGTATCTCGATTCTATCATGGCGAAGATCGACATGGACGCCATCCGCGCGCGCAGACCGCGCGTGGTGCTCGATCCGATGTACGGCGTGAGCCTGACAGGCCTGATGACGATTCTCTTCACCGCGCGCTGTGACGTCGACGTGATCAATGACCGCCACGACGCATTCTTCGGTGGTCACCTGCCCGCGCCCAATCCAGACACGCTGCGCGACCTGCAGGGCAGTGTGTCGGATCATCATGCGGATCTGGGCATCGCGACCGATGGCGACGCGGACAGACTGGGCATCATTGACGAAAAGGGACGCTATGTCTCCGCCAATGATGTGCTCGTGCTGCTTTACTATTATCTGCTCAAGTACAAGGGCTGGAAGGGTGCAGCCGTGCGCAATATCGCGACAACGCATCTGCTGGATCGTGTTGCCGAGGCCTTTGGTGAGAAATGCATTGAGGTGCCGGTGGGTTTCAAGCATATTTCCGCAGGCATGGATGCGCATGATGCGCTCATTGGCGGCGAATCTTCCGGTGGTCTGACCGTGCGCGGACACATCAGCGGCAAGGACGGCCTGTACGCCGCGTCGCTGCTGGTGGAGATGATCTCTGCGACACGAAAGCCCCTGTCTGCACTGCTGCGCGAGCTGACGGATCAGTTCGGCGCGCTGTATATGGCGGAATACGACTGGGCGCTGACAGCACAGCGCCGGGTGGACATCGACAGGACGCTGATGCAGAAGAAGCTGCTGCCGGATTTCGGCATGCCTGTTCAGCAGGTCAGCTATCTGGATGGCTGCAAGGTATACTTTGAAGAGGGCTGGATCATTGCACGCTTCTCCGGCACGGAGCCGCGTGTGCGGATTTTTGCCGAGATGCCGACACGGGAGCGGGCGCGCGCGCTGGTGCGCACGATGGCTGCGTTCCTGGAATTGGAATTCCACGATTGAGAAAAGCGCCGCGGTTTCGCGGCGCTTTTTGCATGGGCGAGTTTAATGAGCAATGTGGATATTTAGTTCATTAAGAATGTGATCGCCGCCTGCGGGCGGGACCTCATCCGTCACGGCTGATGCCGTGCCACCTTCCCCAAAGGGGAAGGGCTCCTTACTACGCGGGTAATACAATCTTTGATTTAAAAGAAGCATTCCAACAAGATCTGCCTTCCCCTATGGGGAAGGTGGCAGTCCGAAGGACTGACGGA
>SVGO01000059.1 GCA_015056305.1 Clostridiales bacterium
CCAATCAGCTCATCCGTGCGCTTCGCGAGGCGCAGGAGCACAAGGGTCCGTCCGTCGTCGTGGCGTATACGCCCTGCGTGCAGCACGGCATCCGTGCGGGCATGAGCAATGTGCAGAGCGAGATGAAGCGTGCGGTCGACGCGGGTTACTGGACGCTGTATCGCTATAATCCCAACGCCGAGCAGAAGATGACCGTCGATTCCAAGAAGCCGACTATGGATTACGAGGAGTTCCTCGACGGCGAAATCCGCTACGCGTCGCTCAGGCGCACGTTCCCGGAGTATGCGCAGACGCTCTTTAAGCAGGCCAAGGCGGACGCCGAAGCGAGATACGACAAGTATAAGGCCATGGAAAACCTGTAAATCATCATGTACCGCCGGACGAGGATATTCCCTTGTCCGGCGGCTTTCTTTTGCCTGCTTTGCTTTACAGTGCCTGATGGTCATGATACAATATAAATAATATCAACGGTGCAAATCTGCGCTTGGACGCGTCTGTACAGGAAGGGAGCTGAGACGGCTGCTATGAATAAAGGCATTACCATCGCCGGCAATATCCTCACGGATTACATCAAGAGAGTATCGACGTATCCGCGCCCGGGCAATCTGGCGGATATCTTTGATGTGCAGCAGGCCGTGGGCGGCTGCGTGCCCAATACGCTCATCGACCTGGCGCGCATGAAGGGCGGTATCCCGCTGCGAGCCGTGGGCCGCATCGGCGACGATGAAGCGGGACGCAGCGTGGTGGATATGATGCGTGCGGAGGGCATTGACACGAGCGGCGTTTCCGTGTCGTCCAAAAAGAAGACCAGCTTTTCCGACGCCATGAGCGCCGTGGACACGGGTCAGCGCACGTTTTTCCACTATCGCGGCGCGAATGCGGAGTTTTCTCCTGCGCATGTCCCCGGGGATATGGACTGCGACCTGTTTCATATCGGCTATATCCTGCTGCTGGATGCGATGGATGCGCATGATGACCAGTACGGTACGGTGATGGCGCGCCTGCTGCATGATCTGCAGGAGCGGGGAATTCGCACGTCCATCGACGTGGTCAGCGGCGAAGAGGGCCTCTTTCAGGAGAAGGTGATCCCGGCGCTGCGCTACTGCGATTATGCGATCATGAATGAATTTGAAAGCGGCTCGGTGTCCGGTCTGCCCGCGCGCACAGAGGATGGCGCGCTGATTCCGGAGAATATCATCAGGACCATGGAGTTTATCCATAAAAAGGGCGTCAGGCGGCGCGTGATTGTGCACTGTCCGGAGGCGGGATTCTGCCTGGACGCCGAGAAGGGCTTGTTTATTGAGCCATCGTTTCAGCTCGAAAAGGGCTATATCAAGGGCAGCGTGGGCGCTGGCGACGCTTTCTGCGCGGGCTGCCTGTATGCGATCTATCATGATAAAGATCCCAAGTGGATGCTGCGCTACGCGGCGGCGGCCGCGGCGGCGAACCTCAGCGCGCCGGATTCCATCAGCGGCATGAAGCCGCATGAGGAGCTGCTTGGTATCATGCAGACATGGAAAACGAATCCGCTGTGAAACAACCAGGCAGGAGGGAAGAAAATGCTCGTCAATCTCAACGAAGTGCTTTATGATGCTCAGAAGAATCATTATGGCGTAGGTCTTTTTAATACGACGGATACCGATATGCTGGAGGCCGTCATCGAGGCGGCGGAGAGGAAACGCTCGCCGGTGATCATCGGTACGGCCGAAATCCTGCTGCCCTACGGTGAGCTTGCGCTCATCGGTCCGTCCACCATCGAGGCGGCCAAGCGTGCATCCGTGCCGGTTGTGGTGCATTACGACCATGGTCTCACGTTCGAGCGCTGCATGGAGGCGCTTAAGCTCGGCTTTTCCAGCGTGATGTTCGACGGCTCGGTCAAGACTTATGAGCAAAATATCGCTGAAACGCGCGAGATCGTCCGGATCGCGCACGCCTTCGGTGCAACAGTCGAGGGCGAGATCGGCCATGTGGGCAGCGCGCAGAACAGCGCCGACCAAAGCCGCTATACCACCGTCGAGGAGGCGAAGCAGTATCTTGCCGATACCGGCGTGGACGCGCTTGCCATCGCCATCGGCACGGCGCATGGCGCGTATAAGACTGCGCCCCAGCTTTCCTTTGAGCGCCTGCGCGAGATCCGCGCTGCGGTGGATGTGCCGCTGGTGCTTCACGGCGGCTCCGGCCTGAGCGACGACGACTTCCGGCAGTCAATCAAAGACGGCATCGCCAAGGTCAATATCTTCACCGATCTGTGTCTGGCAGGCATGGCCGGACAGGCTGAGGCGCTCAGGCAGGGGCTTGAATACCTGCCCGCGCGCAATCTCAAGAAGGATTATATACGCGCGGCGGTCGAAAGGAAGATCGATCTCTTCGGCAGCGCGGGAAGAGCGTAAGGAGGAAACATCGTGCTGTTTGTTTGCTATCCCAAGTGCACCACCTGCCAGAAGGCGAAGAAGTATCTGGATGCGATTGGCGCAGCATACACCTTTCGCGATATCAAGCTGGAAAACCCGACGCGGGAAGAGCTTTCTGCCTGGCATAAGCTGAGCGGACTGGAGCTGCGGCGCTTCTTCAATACCAGCGGCCTGCAGTATCGCGCGCTCGGTCTTAAGGATCGCCTGCCGCAGATGAGCGAAGAGGAGACGCTCGCTCTGCTTGCCTCGGACGGTATGCTGGTCAAGCGGCCGCTGCTGATCGCCGGCGAGCGCGTACTTGTCGGTTTTAAGGAAAAGGAATGGGCGCAGTGCTTTGACAGGCATTGAATGCCTGCGGAGGTTCTCATTGAACTGAAAAAAGAATCCGGGATTCATTTTGAATCCCGGATTCTTTGTATGTATTGGAAATTACTTCGCGAAGACCTTCTTGAGCTGCACGAAGCGCGGCAGGCCGTCTTCCTTGACCATGCCGGTTTCGCCCTGGATCAGCGGCAGGCAGTAGTCGATGAAGTCCTGGGTCACGCCGTTGTGGGCCTCGTTGATCCACTCGAGCGGAACCTTCTTCTCAGTGTTGGCGACCAGGCTCAGATCGAAGAGCTTCGGCTCGCACTTGTAGCCGTTCTCATCGCGGGTGCAGGCGAAGCCGACCATCTTGTCGGTCGCGCCGGCAACGGCAGCCTCAACCGCGGTCTTGCCGGACAGGAAGGACTCGGCGATATCGGTGCCGGAGGCGCAGTGCGCGGCGCAGCGCTGCAGCAGGCTCAGCTCGATCGGGCGAACCTTGACGCCCATTTCGGCCTTGACCACGTCGGCCAGACGGGCAGCCAGACCGCCCAGCTGGGCATGGCCGAAGCCGTCGGTGCCGGAGGTCTTCGCCTCGGAGACGAAGGTGCCGTCGGCATAGTGCACGCCCTCGGAAACGGCGACGATGCAGTTCTTCTTCTCGGCGTAGACACGCTTGATGTCGGCGACGAACTGCTCCATGCTGAAGTCAACCTCCGGCAGGTAGATCAGGTCCGGACCGTCGTTCTTGACGTTCGCCAGAGCGGCAGCGGCGGTCAGCCAGCCGGCGTGACGGCCCATGCACTCGATGATGGTGACCATGCCCTTGTCGTACACCTTGGAATCGCGGGAAACCTCCATGAAGGAAGTGGCGATGTACTTGGCGGCGGAGGCGAAGCCCGGGCAATGGTCGGTGCCGGCCAGATCGTTATCGATGGTCTTCGGCACGCCCATGACGCGGCACTCATAGCCGACGCGGCTCATGTACTTGGAAATCTTGTTGCAGGTATCCATGGAGTCGTTGCCGCCGTTATAGAAGAAGTAGCGGACGTCGTACTTCTTGAAGATCTCCAGGATGCGCTTGTAATCGGTATCGTCCACGTCCGGATCGGCGATCTTGTAACGGCAGGAGCCCAGCGCGGAGGACGGGGTGTGGAGCATGTTCTCCAGCTCGGCAGCGTCTTCCTCGTCCATGATCATCAGCTCGTCATTCAGGACGCCCACGATGCCGTGGTGCGCGCCATAGACCTTGGTGATGTTCTCATTCTCCAGGCCGGCCTTAATGACGCCGTAAGCGGAGCAGTTGATGACGGCAGACGGGCCGCCGGACTGGCCGACGATCAGCGCGCCGACGAGAGCTTTCTCAGACATTGTATGTTACCTCCAAACTCATGATAGACATTGAAATGGTCAGGGTTCGCACGAACCCTTAAACATTACTACTATATCATAAAGTCCTATAATTGGCAAATCTTTTTTCTGGTTTGGCATAAAAGGAAATAACAAAGGAGCGCCGGGGATGGCGCTCCTTGTCTGGCTGCGTATGGAGTTGTGCCTTACGCATTTCCGTAGCGGATGAACGCTCCAAGAATGACGGACAGGCTGAAAGCTACAAAGACGTACGCAGCCGCAATGCTAAGAAAGATAGCAGCCTTGATCATAGGGACGCGCCTCCTATCATTTGAATCCCGTGGGATTCATAATTCCGTTACGATTGAGCAATATTGGATTCAATGAATATGACTGCACTTTGGATACAGAATTCGATACCAATCGTTAGCTTTGTACAGAATTATACATCAACATTACGCAATGATCAATAATATTCAAAAGAATTAACAAATATGTAATAATAAAATTAATAAACATATGAAAATCATTAAGAAATATATAAAATGAATTGATAAATAGTGAAAAGATTAAAAAGAAAGTAAAACAAGAGGATAAAAAAGATGACAAATATAAAGCTTTTCGAGCAAATATGACAGA
This sequence comes from Clostridiales bacterium, assembly GCA_015056305.1. Taxonomy (GTDB): domain Bacteria; phylum Bacillota; class Clostridia; order Christensenellales; family Aristaeellaceae; genus Ventricola. The sequence goes on from SVGO01000059.1 coordinate 4,704, forward strand.
TTTCTGCTTTTAAATCGTTAGCAAATACGGTATAATAATAGCCAAAGGAACTGCGAGCAAAGGAGTGATGGATTTGAGCGATTACATCATCGAGATGCTGAACATCACCAAAGAGTTTCCGGGCATCATTGCCAATGACAATATCACGCTTCAGCTGAAGAAAGGCGAGATTCATGCGCTGCTGGGCGAAAATGGCGCTGGCAAATCGACTCTGATGAGCGTGCTCTTTGGTCTGTATCAGCCCGAAAAGGGCGAGATCCGAAAAAACGGCGAGGTCGTCAGGATCAAGGACCCCAACGACGCGAACGCACTGGGCATCGGCATGGTGCATCAGCATTTTAAGCTGGTCGAGGTGTTCTCTGTCCTGGATAACATCATTCTGGGTGTGGAGCCGGCGACAAAGACGTTCGGCTTCCTGCAGAAGGCGCAGGCGCGCGCGAAGGTGCTTGAGCTGAGCGAGCGCTATGGCTTGAAGGTCGACCCGGATGCGATGGTAGAGGATATCACCGTCGGCATGCAGCAGCGCACGGAGATCCTCAAGATGCTCTACCGCGACAACGAGGTGCTCATCTTTGACGAACCCACCGCCGTGCTCACGCCTCAGGAGATCGACGAACTGATGAAGATCATGAAGGGGCTGGCGGCCGAGGGCAAGTCCATTCTCTTCATCACGCATAAGCTCGACGAGATCAAAGCTGTTGCGGATCGCTGCACCGTGCTGCGCAAGGGACGCTATATCGGCACGATCGATGTGGCGACCACCAGCAAGGAAGAGATGAGCGAGATGATGGTCGGCCGCAAGGTGCAGCTGGTCATGGAGAAGGAGCCTCAGAAGCTTGGCGAAAGCATCCTGAGCGTGCAGAACCTGACGGTTCGCAGCAAGAAGCACGGCAAGCCGCTGGTCAACGACGTCTCCTTCAATGTCCGCCGCGGCGAGATTGTCTGTATCGCCGGCATCGACGGCAACGGCCAGAGCGAGCTGGTCTATGCGCTCACGGGCCTGATGAAGGCGGAGAGCGGCAAGGTCTATCTGGGCGAGAAGGACATCTCGCATATGTCCATCCGCGAGCGCAACCTCAGCGGCCTGAGCCATATCCCGGAGGATCGCCATAAGCACGGCCTGGTGCTGGATTACTCGCTGGAAAACAATCTGGTGCTCAAGCGCTATTTCGACAAGCAGTTCTCCAACAAGGGCTTCCTTAAGTTTGCCGAGATCCGCGAATATGCGGACAAGCTTATCGAGCAGTTTGATGTGCGCAGCGGACAGGGCGCTGTGACGACGGCGCGCAGCATGTCCGGCGGCAATCAGCAGAAGGCGATCATTGCCCGCGAGATCGATCTGGGCAACGATCTGCTCATCGCCGTTCAGCCCACGCGCGGCCTGGACGTCGGCGCGATCGAATACATCCGCAAGGAGCTGCTCAGGCAGCGCGACAGCGGCAAGGCGGTTCTGCTCGTCTCGCTGGAGCTGGACGAGGTGCTTGAGGTGCCGGACCGCATCCTGGTCATGTATGAGGGCGAGATCGTCGGCGAGCTTGATCCGCGCCATACCACGGCCAAGGAGCTGGGCCTGTATATGGCCGGCGCGCAGCGCAAGGGATAAGGAGGGATAGCTGCTATGGATAAGAAAAGAATGTCTCTGGGCGGCCGTCTCGCTTCCTCTGAAGCGTTTCTCTCGGTTGCCGCTTCGCTGATCTGTATCGTCATCGGCCTGCTCTTGGGCACGGTGGTGCTGGCGATCATCAATGCGGAGCATGCTGTCGGCGATGGCCTTATGGTCATCCTGCAGAGCGGTCTCAAGAGCCCGCGCAATATGGGCACGGTGCTGGCCAATGCTGCGCCGCTGGTCATGACGGGTCTTTCCGTCGGCTTTGCGTTCAAAACCGGCCTGTTCAATATCGGCGCCGCCGGTCAGTACACGCTTGGCGCCTTCAGCGCGCTCTACTGCGCGATTGTGCTGCAGCTGCCGTGGTATCTGTGCCTGCTCGCGGCGATGGTTCTGGGCGCGATCTGGGGCGCAATTCCGGGCTTCTTCAAAGCCTATCTGAATATCAACGAAGTCATCACCTCGATCATGTTCAACTGGATCGGACTGTATATGGTCAATGACATCATGTACGGCAAGGGCCAGAGCCCGATGTACGATTTGTCGACAACCAAAACGTACAGCCTGCGCAAGGTGGCTCAGGGCTCGATGATCCCCAGCTATGGCATGAGCGATCACTTTGGCAAGCTGCAGTCAGTCACCATTGCGATCTTCATTGCGATCTTCCTGGCGATCCTCGTTTATGTCATCCTCAATAAGACAACCTTCGGCTACGAGCTCAAGGCCTGCGGCTTCAACAAGAATGCCGCACAGTACGCGGGCATCAACGACAAGCGAAACATCATCCTCTCGATGACGATCGCGGGCGCGCTGGCCGGCGTCGGCGCGGGTCTGTATTATCTCTCGACCGTTGCGGAATGGAATCCGCAGGTGTCCACCTCGCTGCCGGCCATCGGTTTCAACGGCATCAGCGCGGCGCTGCTGGCCTGCTCCAATCCGATCGGCACGATCTTCTCCTCGCTGTTTATTTCCTACATCACCGTCGGCGGCACGAAGCTTTCCACGCAGTATTACACCAAGGAAATCGCTGACGTCATCACCGCGCTGATCATCTATCTGTGTGCGTTCTCCATGCTCTTCAAGGGCAAGATCCGCGCGATGCTGGTGGGCAAGAACCGCAATGTGACACTGGGGAAGGGAGGGGAAAGCTGATGTTTCTTCTGCTGAAATACACGCTGCTCTACACGGTTGTCCTGATGCTGGTGGCGCTTGGCGGCATGTTCTCCGAGCGAAGCGGCATCATCAATATCGCGCTTGAAGGTATCATGGTCATCGGCGGCCTGATCGGCGTGATTGCGATTCAGTTCATGCCCGAGGGCGCGAGCGCGCTGGCGATCGTCGTCTGCTCGATCTCGGCTGCGGCGATTGCCGGCATGCTGTATGCGGCGCTGCTGGCCTTTGCCTCGATCAATCTCGGTGCGGACCAGACCATCGGCGGCACGGCACTCAACATGCTGGCCACCGCGCTGGCGATGGTCATCGCCAAGGGCGTCAATGGTTCCGCCTCTCCGAAGCTGGATTACAGCAACCGCGCGTTCGTCTATGAATTCGGCCCGCTGACGGTCAATGTCTTCCTGTTCATCGGTATTGCGATTCTGATCCTGTCCTATATTGTGCTCTATAAGACGCGCCTGGGCCTGCGCCTGCGCGCGTGCGGCGAGCATCCGCAGGCGGCGGACAGCGTCGGCATCAACGTCTACAAGATGCGCTACATCGGCGTGCTGATCTCCGGCGCGCTGGGCGGCATCGGCGGCATGGCGTATATCATTCCATCCGTTTCCAGCTGGAATTTCGAGGTCGGCGTCTCCGGTGCGGGCTTCCTCGCTTTGGCGGTCATGATCTTCGGTCAGTGGAAGCCGTTCCGCATCTTCTTTGCGGCGATGTTCTTTGCGCTGTTCAAGTCCCTGGCGAATATCGCCAGTTCGATCCCGATGATGGCGGCGCTTGGCTGGACGCAGAATATGTACAACATGATTCCGTTCATCGCCTCGATGATTATCCTTGCCTTCACCAGCAAGAAGTCCCGCGCGCCTAAGGCGGAGGGCATTCCCTACGATAAGGGCAGCAGGTAAAGGGGACGATACGATAGGGCTGCCGCCCTATAACCTGCCTGGGGATTTCATCCCCAGACCCCATGTACGCTTCGCGGTAGTTTTAAGAGGCTATACCGAAAGGCAGTCCCATCCAGGACTGCCTTTTTGATATCGAAGATATTATTACCTGCGCAGTAAGCAGGCCTTCCCCTATGGGGAAGGTGGCGCGGCGTCAGCCGTGACGGATGAGGTCCCGCCCGCAGGCGACAATCCCATTCTTACTAAGCATCATATTCATATTGCGCAAAAAAAAGAGGCCCGCTCATGCGGACCTCTTTTGCTTTAAAACTCTTTATTCTCGTACCTGCGGCAGTGCGTGTACTTCGAGATTGCGCTGCGCTGTGCGGTGATACCGCTGAGAATGGCCTGAATGTGGCTGGGCAGAAACTCGTCGTACTTGACCTCAAGGATCTCCACCGAATCGTCGAAGACGGGGTAGGTGGGCAGATCCTTGTTGAACATGTCGCTGGAGAACAGACCCGTGCGCAGCGTCTTGTCAAACGTCACGCGCACTTCCTCGGCGGGATGGATGTACGCCTCGCGCACATAGTCGACGATGACCGCCGGACGCAGCAGATTCAGCCGCATCTCGCGGAACATGTCGTGGAAAAGCGGATGGCGCATGCGCTGCAGCCCCTCCGGATCGCCTGCGATCAGCTGATCGGCCAGCTCACGGGGGATGGTTACGGACTGCTTGGAGATCAGATCGCCGTACTTGCTCTTGCATTCGAGCTTGATAACCTTGTCGGAGCGGTTGTAGATGCGGATGCGGTACTTCTTGCGGTTGCCCACGCCCGCGATCTTCTCTTCCAGCGCGTCGTCGTTGATCGTATCAAAGTACAGCGAGCGGATGTGGTACTCGTTGTTCTCGTCGCCGTTGGGGTCGAGCTGCATCACCGGGGTCAGAACGCTGCGCAGAACGCTCATCTCTGCCGGGGTAATGAAATACTTGAGCTCGTGCCGCAGCGGAATGTTGCGTGTGATCATAGGGGCGCTCCTTTAAACTACGAATTATCGCTTGCTCGTCGGCCGCGTTTGCAGAAGCCGGAAAATTACCGACTTTCGTCGGAACATGGTCCAGCGGGACGCTGGGAGGGCCTTCTGCCCGAACGAAGCGGACCGGCCTCGTCCGCAAAAGCCGGAGAATTACCGGCTTTCGTCGGAACATGGTCCAGCGGAACGCTGGTTAGTTACCGGCCTCAGACTGGCAGGCGATCAGGGTTGCAGTGTGCACGCCCTGGGTGTCCAGCAGCTTGTTGACAATGTCAAAGCGCTCACGCAGCTGAACCTCAACGGTCAGCTCCACGCCGCCCGGGGTCACGGTCTTGCTGCGCAGACGCTGCACCTTGATGCGGCGGACGAACTCCATAACAGACTCCTCAGCCTCGGCGTCATAGTGCGCGACGAGCAGGAAGGTGTTCGGGGAACGCAGGCGGAAGAACGCCATGGCCAGCATCGCAATGGAGATGCCCGCGACGACGACCAGCGCGATGGTGTAGAGCTCAGCGCCCAGCAGGATGCCCATGGTCAGCGCCCAGAACATGTAGGCGGTGTCCAGCGGATCCTTAACCGCAGTACGGAAACGGACGATGGACAGCGCGCCGACCATACCCATGGACAGAGCGATGTTGGACTTGATACACATGACGACCGGGGTGGTGATCATGCACAGCATGATCAGCGTGGTTGCAAAGGACGGGGAATAGAGCACGCCGCGGAACGCCTTACGGTAAACCAGAGCGATGATCAGACCGACGACGAAGCCCATGGCAAGCGCCAGCACCATTTTCATGGGCGTGAGGCTGGCCATCTGCTGGGAAAACCACTCGTTGACGCTCGCGTCATTGATGATGTTGTTCATGGGATGAATCCTCCTAATAATAATTGGTTGTGCGGTGATGGTATGGATGAAAGGCGCTTTTTAAGCGGCCCATCAGGCATCAGGATTGGGCGGACACGGGCCGAAATACTCGACCATCTGCGCGTCCGTCAGCTTGAAGTAATCGATGATTTCCTGCCAGATGTAGTACGGGCGGCGGGGGAAGATGCGCTCAAGCATGCGCTCGCAGCGGCTGACCCAGTAGTTGTAGCCGCCCTCCGGGTTTTTGGGCTGGTCAAAGCTGATCTTGGGATGCACCTCAGCGGCCCATCGCTGCATGTGCATCGTCATCTCCGGCTTGATCTCCAGGATCATCTGGTTGAACAGATCGGTCAGATATTGCGTAGTGAATACCGTCTGGAACAGTTCGCCGTAGCGCCTGAGGAATCTGTCCTGGATCTCCGGCACCTTGATGAGCTTGCGCATGAAGATGTTGGAGACGATGTTCGCGTGGCCCATGCCCTTCTCGTCGAGCATGAACGCGACGCCGCCGGCCATGTTCTTGCCGTTGAGCACGGAGAAGAATCCCCAGTCGGCATCGTACCACAGGTAACGCCACTTGGCGTCCTCGGGGTTGCCGGTCTTCGTGTTGCGATAGAAACGGATGTTGCCCGGGTCAGTGTCGCCGAAGAAGGAACGGAATACGAAGTAGTCGATCATGTTGTCGATGTCGAACTGTGAAACGATGTATTCGTATGCCTCGCGGTCATTCGCCAGATCGTGCTCCTTGACGTAGTTGTACAGCTGCTGATAATCGTGGCGGGTGCCTTGATTGACCTGGCTGGAGCTCAGGCCGTCGGATTCGAGCATGTCCAGCTCGTCCGGATTCTCCCAGCCTTCGTGCTGAGCAACGCTCTTGACGCCGGCGCGCTCACGCAGGTTGTAGTGGCCCCAGTATTCGCCGTTGAGATAGACGATCACAGGACGCCAGGCTTGCGTGACCACGCTGGAACCGGCCTGATTGATGATGCGCGCCTGCATGCCGTCGATCACGCGGGTGTAGAGGCCGTCCTGACCGCCATTTCGCAGCACGAAGCTGGAATACGATTCAAACGGACGATCCTCAAAGAGCGCGTAATCGAAACTGCTCTTGCCGTACTGGCCGTCGGCCTTAACGTACAGGCTCTTTTGAGGCATATCCAGCGAGTAGTTACCCATCGCGCGGAATGTCATGCCCTGCGAAAGCCGCTGCACGCCGGCATCGTCGTAGAACTCCACCCAGCCGCCGAATTCGTTCTTCTGCCAGTAGGTGGCGTTTTTCCATGCGGGATTGGTGTTCTCTCGGTCGATGTTCGGACCGTCTGCGAACATACCCGTTTCATCGTTGTACAGATTGTCCGGATCAGTGGTGATGCACACGACGGGCATCGTGTGATAGACGGAGATCAGATACGTCTGGGAGACAACCTGCGAGGGCTCCACGCCATCGCGGAATGCGCGCGCGCGCACGACTGTGTTCTTTCTGATCTCAATGGGCTCGGTATACAGCGGCGAGGTCGCCGTCGGGTCCGTGCCGTCAAGCGTGTAGCGCACGACAGAACCCGCGGGGATGGAAATCGTGACGGCTGCGCTGCCTTCCAGCGGACGCTCATACAGGCCGCCTGCGACATTGAACGCAGGCTTTTCTGCAAAGCCGATGAAGCCGCCGCCGTTTGCCGTGCCCGGGGTGGGGGTGGAGTAGTAGAAAAGTCCTGCCTGACCGAGCGTGCGTCCGAAGGAGACGTCGTCATAGAGCTGCGGCACGACCACCTTGTCCAGGATCTCGCCCGAGGGCGTGGATAGACACACGGTTTCTCCCTCTTTCGCGAGGTTGTAGTCCGTAAAATAATAAACGCCGTCCTTGGTCGTCTGCGTCGGATCGCAGTAAACAACCAGATAGCTGTTGTTTTCGAGCGTAATGTCGGGAAGCTGCCATTTGCGCGGCTTTTTGATGTTATCGGACAGGCCGTAACCCTTGAGGTTGACGGCCTGTCCGCTCATGTTGTAGATCTCGATGTAGTCGTAAGGGTTCTTGACGTTGGGGCCGACAATGTTCTGATTGCCGGACATGACTTCAGTGATGTAGAGGCCGGAGGCATTGGCCAGACACAGGCTCGTGTCCATGGCGACCTCGCCGGTGCGCGTGTTGGGCAGGCCGGGCGTGGGCTGCGTGAAGCGCTTGAAACCGCTGGCGCCTTCCTCGTCGCGGCCCCAGGAGGTATCCGCGTCGAGCAGGTCATAGGTGACCAGATCGATCATGCGGCCCTGAATGTCCGAGAGGATGACGGTCTCGCCGTCGCTGCGCAGCTTGAAGCCCGCGTGCGGCCAGCCGCCGTTTGCGCTCACGCGATCCTTGCCGGAGGCGTAGACCACGTAGTATCCGCCGGGCTCGATAACGGCGCCCTGCGGGAAGCGCCATTTGACCAGAGAATCCGGGTCGTCGCTCAGCGCATAGTTGGAAAGGTTGATCGCTTTGGAAGAGGTGTTGTGCAGTTCGATCCAGTCCGGATACTCGCCGTCTTCGTCCCTGCTGGTGGTGATGGAGGAAGCGCAGATCTCGTTGATGACCAGCGCGCCGGGCTCGATGATGGTTGATGCGCGGAAGGCGGCAAAGCCCTCCTGCGTGTTTTCGTATCCGGGGGTGTATTGTTCGGTGATGATGTAGTCGTCGCCGCCGATCCAGCAGTAGCTCATGTTGCGGTCCATCGCCGGGACTTTCAGCTCCTCAAAGGCGATGCCGTCGCTGCCAAAGAGGAAGAGCGTGTCGCCCGTGGAGGAAAGCTTGAACTTGGCGTGGAGCACCTGCCCGGCCGCGTTCTGGTTTTCATCCGAGGCGAAGACGACGATGTGCTCGCCGGGGGCGAGGGTGATGTCCGGGAAGATGAACGTGATCTTGTCCGCACGGTCGCTCAGGCCGTATCCCTTGAGTGGGATGGCGTTTTCGCCGGTGTTGGTCAGCTCAATCCAGTCCGGGAAGGAGCCGACGTCATCGGGGAAGGCCGAACGGTTGGAGGACATGGCTTCTGAAATGCGCAGATGCCTGTCGCCCGTGGACACGTCCGCCGCAGGAATCTCCGTGCCGGAGATATTGGCTGCGGGCGTGAGATTCATTCCCGGAGCGAAAATGATCAGCAGGATCACCAGGGCGAGCATGGCAAGCAGGAACGACAGTGTTCCCTTGCGGGGCTTCACACGCCGCAGCGCGCGGCGTTTTTTCCTTGGCGGGCTGGCTTTTCTGGTCCGTTTGGAGCGCATGGAAGACTTCCTTTCAAAATTCGACAAATTGCCGGGATCATTATAGCATAAAAAGTGTCGCAGGAAAAGGGAAAGAAAAACTTTCTAGCGTGCTTTGAATATGATTTTTTTCTTGTATGATAGAAAATTGCGCGGAAATCCGCCATAGAAATGCGCAAAGCGGCATACACTACGCAGCGAGGAAATGAAAGGGGGAAAATGCATTGCGTCTTGGCGTTGTGATGACGGGCGTCGGCGCGCATGCGGCGGCGGGCATAGGCGTGATGAGAGAACTGCAAAAGCGGGGCGTCGAGCCGTATGCCGTGTGCGGCCTGCATGCCGGCGCATGGCCGGCGGCGCTCTTTGCCGCAGGTCTTGGCATGCAGAGCATGGAAAAAGCGCTTCATCAGGCTGCCGGAATGGGCAGAAAGATGATTGCGCCGATGTGGTATGAGCGTCTCGGGTTTGTGGGAAACGGGATCCCCGGCGGGCTGCGCCTGAATCGCCTGCTTGCCCTGCAGACAGGGCAGCGGATATTGTCGCTGTGTCCCGGCGCGGCAGTATTTCCCTGCCGGATGATCCGTACCGGGCAGCGTGTGCTCTTTTCCACGCGCGCCTATATGCCCGATCCGGGCCCCATGCTGTCGATGCAGGCGAGCGCTTGCTTTGCCGCTCGTGCGGCGATGGGGCTTTCGCCGTTTCTCGCGCCGCTGGAGTATATGGGCTCCGCGCTGATGGGAGAGACAGACGTGGCTTTTTCCTGCCGCCAGCTGATGCTGCTGGGCGCGCAGCGCGTGCTGGTGATTGCGCCGGTTCCGCCCGTGGGGCGCGTGCCGGACGCGCTGGATCTCTGCGCAAGTGTGATCCGGTTTGCGGGAGAGCGGCCGCTTGGCGGGGATGTGGGCGTGCTGCGCGTGACGATGCCCGAAGGCGCGCTGTCACTTTCGCGGCTGGAAGCATGCGCGCTCGCCGGAGAAAAAGCCGCTTCGCAGGAACTCGATATGCTCTTTGACTGCATGGGCATGGCGCATTGCCGCGTGCTTGCGTTCAGAAAAAGATCCGTTTGATCCTGTCAAAAGCCGACTTTGATCTCACAGGACGCTTTGTGACGGCTTGCGCCGATTCGCATTTCTGCCGTCAGGGTGTAGGCGCCGCCCGCTACGGGGGTGCCCTGCGTGTCGCGTCCGTCCCAATACAGATGCGAGACGCCGTCCGCGGAGGGACGGGTCAGCTGGCTGGATGCCAGACGGCGAACCAGCATGCCCTCAGCATCATGGACGGAAACGGTCAGCTCCGCCGGAACGTTCAGCCTCACGTCGATGGGCAGCTCTTCAAGACCGGGTCTGCGCAGATCGCTCCGGCACCTGATGGACAGCGAAGGTTCTGCCAATTCGTTCTGCACGGCAATCAGCCGCTCGGAGCAGAGCTGGATTTCGTTGTCCATCACGGAGAAGACCTGCAGCATCAGATAGCCGCTGTCCTCGGCGGCGGCGCTGTCCAGTGAGAGCGTGCGCATCTTGCGTCCGGCGCTGAAAAGTGCGCTGCCGTCGTCGCCCTCGTCCAGAAACGTCTTTGCGTTATCCCAGTCCCAGCTGCCATCGGCAAAATCGACCAGACGATACTGCACAGAAACTTTGTCACGGGTGACGGTGAAGGAGAAATCCAGAACGGGATCGTCGGAAGAGAGCAGCGACGTGCCATAGGAAAAGCCCATCAGCGGACGGTAAAGCATGGCGCCCTGTGAAACCGGCAGCAAAAGGTTCGCAGCCCGGGTCGAGAGCAGCTGACATGAGGAAGATGGAACAGCGACGCTCAGATAACGGTGCAGCTCGGGCAGCGATACTGCGCCGTCGCCGCTCAGATCGGCTTCGGGGGAACCATAGAGCCCCAGACCGCTGGAAAGCGCGGAGGCAAAATAGGATACCGCGCCGGAGGAGAGACCCTCGCTGTCGTAATACCAGCTCGATTCGCTGCCGCTGGAGGAGGTCAGCACATGGATGCTTGAATCCAGCAGAAAGGGGGAAAGTGCGTTGGGTTCTGTCCTGCGGCTGCCGGGCAGCATGCCGATTTCCGGCTGGCCGCGCCCGATGAGCGCGCCGGAATAGCAGGCGTCGATGATCAGCAGCTTTTCGCCCTGAATATCCCGGACGAGGTCGTAAAGCTGCGTGCCGGAAAGCGGGCTTTCCGTCTGACCGTCGCCCAGAAGCAGATATACCTGCTCGTCGTCGGAGGAGGAGAGCACGCCGTGCGTGCACAGATAGAGGATGGACAGGTCTTCTTCGCTGGCGTGAGAAAACGCATCGTCAATCGCAGCGCGGAATGCGTCAATCGTGCCGATGGTGCCGTCTTCGATATGCAGATTACCCAGCCCGATGTCCGCGCTGATCAGCGCGGAACCGACCATGTGCAGATTGCCGGACGTCGCCGCGCCCAGATCCTCCTGCGTCACAAAATCCGAGCAGGCCACCAGCAGCGCGCGCGTCGTGCCCAGCGCCACGGAGGGAACGCACAGCAGCGTGAATACGACAAAGGCTGTCAGCAGATGAAACAGTCTTCGCATGCGTTTCCCTCCTTTCGCGTCATTTGCGTGCAGCGTAATCCATATCCATATTGTATAGACGCATGAAGCGCCTGAAACATTTCCAGAATATTGAAATTTCTTATGTTTTTTAAAAAGATAACGACATTGTATCGCTTTTTTTACTCATGCGCAAGGGGATGGGATACATTCCCTTCGAAAGCTGCCTTCAGTCAGTTCATAGTACTACAACCTAATTATGCAGGCAAAAAATGAAGAGAACATGAATGAATCGTAAACGTGTTGTAAATCTCTTTTCTGGGGCAAAGAAAAAGGACTTCCCATACAGGAAAGTCCTTTTGACATATTGCTGAGTCAGCAGCGTAGGGCCTTCTGCCCGAACGCTGCGCTTTAAACAGGCGCGAAGCGTAGTGGCCGCCGGCCCTGCCGGCTTAGTACATGCCGCCCATGTCAGCGCCCGCGGCAGCAGGAGCCGGATTCTTCTCCGGGATGTCGGCCACGAGGGACTCGGTGGTCAGCACGGTCGCCGCGACGGAGGCCGCATTCTGCAGCGCGCTGCGGGTCACCTTGGTCGGGTCGATGATGCCGCTCTCGACCATGTCGACGAACTTGTCGTTGTAGGCGTCATAGCCGAAGGAGGCCTTCTTGGTGCGCTTGATCTTTTCGACGATCACGGAGCCTTCGACGCCCGCGTTCGCAGCGATCTGGCGGACCGGCTCTTCCAGCGCGCGCAGCACGATCTGCACGCCGGTCTTCTTGTCGCCGGTGTACTTGGTCAGCAGGGCCTGCACGTTCGGCAGAACGGCCAGCAGGGCAGTGCCGCCGCCCGGGACGATGCCCTCTTCAACGGCAGCGCGGGTCGCGGCGAGCGCGTCCTCGATGCGCAGCTTGCGCTCCTTCATCTCGATCTCGGTGGCAGCGCCGACCTGGATGACGGCCACGCCGCCGGCCAGCTTCGCCAAACGCTCCTGGAGCTTCTCGCGGTCGTAATCAGAAGAGGTCTCGCCGATCTGCGCGCGGATAGACGCGACGCGGGCAGCGATCTCGGCCGGGTTGCCGGCGCCCTCGACGATCACGGTGTTGTCCTTGTCAACCTTGACCTGACGGGCGGAGCCCAGCATGTCGATGGTCGCGGTCTTGAGCTCGTAGCCCAGCTCCTCGGTGATGACCTGGCCGCCGGTCAGGATCGCGATGTCCTGCAGCATGGCCTTGCGGCGATCGCCGAAGCCCGGCGCCTTGACGGCGACGCAGGTGAAGGTGCCGCGCAGCTTGTTGACAACCAGGGTCGCCATGGCCTCGCCCTCAACGTCCTCAGCGATGATGAGCATCTTGCGGCCGGCCTGCACAACCTGCTCCAGCAGCGGCAGGATCTCCTGGATGTTAGAAATCTTCTTGTCGGTGATGAGGATGAACGGATTGTCCAGAACGGCCTCCATCTTGTCCATGTCGGTGGCCATGTAGGCGGAGACGTAGCCGCGGTCGAACTGCATGCCCTCGACCAGAGAGAGGCTGGTCTGCATGGTCTTGCTCTCCTCGACGGTGATGACGCCGTCCTTGCCGACCTTCTCCATCGCCTCGGCGACGAGCTTGCCAATGGTCGCGTCTGC
>SVGO01000060.1 GCA_015056305.1 Clostridiales bacterium
TGCACCGTTTCCATGCGGTCGCCAGCAAGCGGTACTACAAGCTCAGCCGTACAAATACAGATCCCGGGGGCGAAGAAGCCGGCAAAGATTCACCGCATCGTCAAAGCTTCTGCGCACGCGGAAGGCAGTCAGCCCCTCGCCGGGAAAAACCCGGTCGATCGCACGGGCAAGCGCGCGGGCGATCTCGTCCTTTTCGTGTTTTTTCAGCTGCTCAAAGCCTGCCATCTGTACGGGCAGGCCTTTTGCATGCCCCTGACGGCGATAGTGCAGCGTCTCAAGCTGATGCTCCAGCGTGCAGTGCGCGGTGGAGGAATAGCTGCCGTCTTCGCTCAGCGAATGCGCATAGACAAAGGGATGGAACACCGTGTCCGCGGCGTAGTGCGTGAAAAAGCCGCAGCAGTATGCGCGCGTGAGCTCGCTGTGCGCGCAGGCGTCTGCCAGCGCGAGCAGGAAGTCGTCGGTTTTGCGCGTGTGCATCAGGGAACCGACTTTGGGTACCAGCGGCGCGCCGGGAGTGGGGATGACGGAGAAGAACAGCGGATCGGGGCCTTCGCTGCCTGCGAGCATGGCGTTGTGCTCAGACGGGGAATCAAACAGAGAAAGCGCGCCGCAGACGCTTGCGGCGATGCTCTGATGCACATAGGATGCGGGCATGGGCGTCTCCTCCTTGGGATAGAGAATCTATCGACATTATACACAGCCGCATAGATTTTGTCGACGGACAAATTCAGGAAGAGAAAGAATTGCTTTGCGAAACGTGCGAAGCGTGATATAATCTAAAAACATACAGGATGAGGAACGGGAGAGAATAACGTGAAGCATAAGAAATGGCTGCCTTCGCTCGCGCTGCTGCTGGCAGCGTTGCTTCTGTGGGCATGTTTCCATGGACGGGGCCAGCGGATATGGGAAAATCTGCAGGATTCGCGGCTTGTATTTGAAAACGGATATGCACGCAGCGAAAACGCATACGGTGAAATGAACAGCGGTCCTGCGCTGAGCGTCGGCGGCGGCACATATACGCTTATCTGGGATATTGAAACCGATGCGGACAATCTGATCCATGTCCGTGCGACCAACCAGGCGGCGATTGAGCCGAAGCACATCGTGATCTCTGCCGGGCAAGCGCAGGGCAGCGCGACATTCGCCTCTCTGGACGAAATCTACGACCTGCAGATTGTGGTCGATTATCAGGCGGGAAGCTCGATCAAGGTCAATCGAATTGATCTGGTCGGCCATCGGAATACGGACGGGCTGTTCACGCTGACCTTTGCGCTGCTTGCTGCGGGCGTGCTGTGCGCGCTGCATGCCGCAGGCTGGCTCACGCCAAAGCGCCGGGGCGCGGTGGTGGTCGTTATGCTTGCCGTGCTGCTTGCCGCCATGCCGGATCTTCGCGGCAATCTGTGCAACGGTCATGACGGAGAGTTTCATATGGCTCGCCTGCTCAATCTGGTGCACGGCCTTAGAAACGGACAATTTCCTGTTCGCCTGAGCGGATATATGCAAAACGGATACGGCGCGATTGTTTCGGCGTATTATCCGGAACTGTTCATGTATATTCCGGCCTGCATGATCCTGCTGGGCGCATCGTTCACCTATAGCTTCCATGTGCTGTTTGTCGGCATGCATCTGGCGAGCGCGCTGACCATGTGGTATGCCGCCTCGAAGCTGTTTAAGTGCGAGAAGGCGGGCGTTGCGGCTTCAGTGCTCTACACGCTCTCGCAGTATCGCGTGATGGACATTTATACCCGCTTTGCCGTGGGCGAGGCGCTGGCGATGTGCTTCCTGCCGCTCTTTACGCTGGGCCTGTATGAGGTGATCTGGGGCGACAGGCGCCGCTGGAAGCTGCTCGCTGTCAGTGCGGCGCTGATTTGCCAGAGCCATGTGATCACGACGGCGATCTGCGGCGCGATCGCTGTGGCTGTGGGACTGCTTTCGCTTGTGCAGATCGTGCGCGGCAGACGCGTGGCTGCGCTGATCAAGGCGGTATTGGCCGCGTTGGGGCTCAATGCGTTCTTCTTTGCGCCGATGTATACGTACAGCCAGCAGGGCGCTGTAACGTCGTGGCTGCTCAGGGATCTGACAGAGCATACGGTTTCTCTGGCACAGCTTCTGATTATGCCGGACAACGCGGCCGCGATCCATGAGCCGCACCTGCAGACATCGGCCATTGGTCTGGGTTTGCCGCTGGTTGTGATGGGCGCGGCGGCGCTCTATGCCGCGCTGACCAAAGAAAAGCGCAGCAGGGAAGATTGGATCGCGCTGGTGATGTGCGCAGCGGGTGTGATTCTTTCTCTGATGACGACAAATCTGTTCCCGTGGGGGCTGGCAACACGCATGACAAATGGCATGGCGGCGTATATTCAGTTCCCGTGGAGGCTGCTCACGTTTGCGAGCGCGTGCCTTGCTTTCGCGGGCGGCTATGCCGTATCGCAGATGAAGGCAACGCAGGAGGCGGCGCTGCAGTTTGCGCTGGTCGCGCTGTGCGCGGTCTGCGTGATGCCGCTTCTTTCGCAGGAGACGCGTGAATACGGCTTTGTTGAAAAAGGCAGCCTGCCCTACTGGGATGTGCGCTATGGCGATTATGCGCTGCCCAGAGCCAACCTGCGTGCGCTGGACGAGAAGGAGCCCATCGTCTCCGAAGGCATTGTCGTGGATGAATTTGACCAGCACAGCACGACCATTACTGCCAGAGTTTCTGCGCAGCAGGATGGGACGGTGATCATGCCGCTGTATGCGTTTGACGGCTATGTGGCTTTGTTGGACGGTGCCCCGCTTGCCATTGAGCGCAGCGAGACTGAGCATATGCAGCTTGCGCTGAACGCCGGCATGGAGGGTGAACTGCGCATCTGGTTTGAGGGCAAGGCATATTGGAAGGTCTTTGATGGGGTTTCTCTGGCGACGCTGCTGGGAATGCTCTGGCTGAGCGTGAGCAAAAGGAAGCGTGCAAAGGCATAATGCCAATCTCAAGATGCATTTTAATCTGGGATAAAACAGTATAACAAGAAAAAGGGCGGCCCGCGAAAGCGGACTGCCCTTTTGTGATCAGGAAGAGTTTGGACGACAAGGATCAGAGCTTGATCACCAGTACGTCGCCGATAAACGCGCAGCAGCCTTCCTGCGGGAAGGCGGGCATGGCGCGCACGTCGTCCGTTTCACGGATGTTTTCCAGATCGAATGTGCTGACAAAATTGAGCGGATAGCCCATGACCTCCCATGTGTACCAGATCATGTCCGTATCGCTGACGATTGCATAATTGCCGGATGCAGCGTCCAGCGCGTCCAGATGCTCAAACCCCTTGCGCTCGACGGAGAAAACGGAATCTTCCGGCGTGCCGACGACGGCAACGGGCGTGAGGCCGGGGCGATAGCCCTCTGTGCGCTCCAGACGTGCGAACACGCGGGACATGAGCGAGTGCGTGGATTCAAATTCCAGATTCTTCTTGAGATAAACCTGATTGGAGAACACCGTCACGCCCATAAACAGCACGGCAAACACAGCGCACAGCCCCCTGCGCAGCGCGGCGCGATCGGGCATAAGGCGGCTGAGCAGCACGATAGCCAGCACGTCTGTCAGGCAGTATGCCGGCGCGGCCTGCGCGCCGGCCTGTGCGGAAAGGAGGGTAAAACCGCAGCACAGCGGAAGTGCTGCCGCACAGGCGATCACAAGCGCAGCGGTTTTCCCATGCCTGCGTGCCAAGACGATGATCGCCCATGCGCATGCAAGCGCCAGCAGCCCGCGCAGGATAACGCTCAGCGCCGGATAGGCAGTCAGCGGGGCGAGCCATGCACGAATCGGCGCAAGATACGCCTGAAGCAGATTGCCGCCGAAGAGCCGGAAGGAAACGGAGGGCTCGATATCGCTGCGGCGTAGCATCAGCATATAGCCGGCAGCATAGAGCACAATGGCGGCGGTCAGCACGATCACAAGGCGCAGCGCGTCGGCAGTAAAGGCTTTGGCATCCCGGGAGAGCAGCAGATCGCTGATCATGACGATGAGCGTCAGCGCCGCAAAGAACGCACAGGCGTCGGGATTGATTGCCAGCGCGCCGGTGAGCAGAAGAACACCGGGAAACACGCCCAGACGCACGCGCAGGCAGCATGCGCAGGAAAGCGCAGCGAGCAGCAGCGCGAGGAAAGCGGCGTCCGCCGTATGCAGAGAGGCTGCACAGATGGAGAGAACGGCGGCATTGACCGTCGTCGCGCCGCACAGCGCGAAGAGCGATACAGGGCCGGACAGGCGCAAAAGCCAGACAAGCACGAGGTTGGTCAGCGTCAGATACAGCGTGCTGAGCATGCCAACGAGCAGGGGCGAGGAGATGGATCCGCGAATGCGCCAATATAGCGGCAGCAGAACCTGGCCGGCGGCGATCTGAGCGCTTCGCCCGCTGGAAACATTGAGCATGACAGAGCCGCTGGAATAGGTGAGATTGAAAAAGCAGAACGCATGCGCCGCAAACAGGAGGGCAAGCGAATACAGCGCTGTGCGCTTGAGCGCAGACAGATCGAAGGTCGGCTGCTTACGGAAGAGGGAAAGCATATTTATTCTCCTTTGCTGATGGCGGAAAAATCAATTGATGCGGACAAACAGATATCCGTCGATCATGCGGCAGCAGCCTTCCTGCGGAAATCTGGGAAGGGCGAGCGCCTCAGGATGGCTGGTCAGCAAAACACGTTCTTCATGCGGCACCAGATTGACCGGTTCGCCCAGGGCCATCTGCAGATACCAGTAGTTTGCCGTTTCATAGGATGCGCCGTAGGTATAGCGCATGCCCTGTACACGCGCGATATCCTCAAAGCCCGGACGCTCCATGGAGATCAGCGAGGTGGGCAGCATGCCGATGAGCACCACGGGCGTCTCGCCGGGCACATAGCCCTCGGTCTGCTCCGCCCGATCGAGCAGGCGCGACATCGCGGCGGTCGTCGAGGAGAATTCCAGATCGCGTTTGACCGCCATGGTGTTGGATGCACGGATGTTCAGCACAAGGAATGCGGCAAGCAGAACATAGATACATCCGTTGACAAGCCGTGAAAGGCGCCTGGCACCGCCGGTGCGCATCACGAGTGCGACGGGCAGCAAATAGAGCAGATTGAAAGCGAAGATGGTCAGTCCGTTGGAGAGACCGTGAGAAATGAACTGAATGAAGTTCATGCCCAGCGGGAGCATCAGCAGCAGGAACAGAATCGTCGCAGCAGAACCAGGATTACGCTTTTTCATCCGGATTACCAGAAGCAGACCGGACAGGGAAAAAAGCGCAATATTGAACGCATAAGGAATGACGGGAACATGCCAGGGGAGAACGGTCCTGCCGGAGGGGCTCAAGAGCAGCTGCAGCGGCCTTATGAATGTATCCAGCAGCAGCGCGGGAACCTCGGAAATGGCGACGAGGCCTACACGGCCGACGCCGTTATAGTCCTGCGAGGCCTGTCCGCCGGTGAGCGCAAGAACCGTGTGAAGCACAAGCGCATAGAGCAAAAGCCCCAGAACCAGAGATACGCACGAGAGCAGGCCACGCCGCCAGACGCTGGCAAGCGGTTTACCGTCCAGCGCCTCCAGAAGGAAAAGGAGGATGAGCATCGTCGCTGCAGCAGGAAGATAGCTCTGATACAGTCCCAGCGATAGGCAATACAGCACAGGGCTGATCAGGAAGCCAAAGCGCATATTCATGAAAACATAAACGCCCAGCAGACTGAGCAGCAGCGCGAGCATGTAGACGTCCGTCCACGGAAGATAGGTTGCGTTGGAGATCGCCATCGTTTCATTTGCGCCAAGGATGCCGCAGATCAGCGCGATGTGCACAGGTTTTTGCAGGCCCAGCATACGGATCACCAGCAGCGCGCTCAGAAACAAAAAACCCGTGGCGAAAAGACCGATGAGAAGCGGCGCGGTGATGTAACCGCGGATCTGCCAGTATACCGGCTGAAGAAAGCGGCCCAAAGAGGCCTGATAGGCCTCCTCGCCGACCTGAGCCAGGAGCATGGAATCACCAGAGAAACTCAGTGAGAGATAACGATAGCCGTGTGCCAGCAGCGCAAAGAGCACCGTGAAAAAAAGCGCATAACGAACCGTGCTTGAGGGCTGCTTATTATTTTCGTTCATATTTGTAAGTCCTGCCTTGGTGGGTCGAGAATCAGAAAAGACAATATTCCTATACCATACATTATACACAGGCAGACGCGGTTTGTCGATAAGAAAGGCGGCATGCCGCAGCATGCCGCCTGTATAAGCGTTTTACATAACGCCGACCATTTCCAGCACCGTGCGCACAAAGAACACGCACAGAACCAGCAGAATGATCGGTCTGGCGATGGCTGCGCCCTTTTGCGTGAAGCAGCGCGAGCCGAGATAATTGCCCAGAATTGAGAATGCGCCGGCGCACAGGCCCAGCAGCATAAGGACCTGACCGCTCATCAGATAGACGATCAGCGAAGAGATATTGCTGGAGAGATTGATGACCTTGGTGATGCCGTTGGCGCGGTGCAGCTCCATGTGCGCAAAGCGCGTGAGCAGCAGGATGAGGAACGTGCCGGTGCCTGGGCCGTAGAAGCCATCGTACAACCCCAGCGCGAAAGCAATGACGCTGGAGAGCGCGACCGAATGCCGGAAGGAGAGCTCTTTGCGGTTCTCGCCGGAGAACAAATCCTTTTTGCGCAGAACATACAGCGCGGTCAGCGGCAGGATGATCAGCATCAGGGCACGGAACATGCTTTCGCTGATGAGCAGCGCGATGTTCGCGCCCAGCGCCGCGCCGGCCAGCGATGCAGCGGCGCAGAACACGCCCAGATGCCAGTCGATATAGCCGGCCAGCGCGTATTTGGCTGTAGCAACCGTCGTGCCCATGGAGGAGGAGAGCTTGTTGGTGGCGATGCAGGTATGCACAGGCAGGCCGCTGATGAGATAGGCGGGCAGGGAGATCAAACCGCCGCCGCCTGCGATGGAATCGACAAAACCGGCAATGCCCACCAGCGGACAGACAATGAGAAAGTGAAGAAGTGTGAGCTCCATGAAAAGGCTCCTTTCGTATTCCGGAAAAAGAATCAGAGATAATTGGCGTATAAATCTCTCGCAATTCATTGTTCAGTCACCCGGAAAGGCCACGCCATTCTAATCTCAAAGAGTGTATTCCATTTTAGTAGAGAATGGATTGAATGTCAAATTGCGATTATGCGTGCTTGTCATTTTAAAGCCGAAGATTCAGCCGGACATATCGGACAGCCGCCGCAGTCTTTGGTCCTTCCGCAAAGGTTAGCATCCGTTGCATGAAAAAAAGCGCCCAAAGACGGCGCGGCTCTCCTTTGGTCGAGGTGACAGGATTGGATTCTCGCCCCTCGACGGGACTCGAACAGTGCCGTTTTGTCATGCCGGTGGCATGTCATTCATTACGGCCTATTCCAATCCCGCCTCTTTTCAATGCCCCCCTTTGTAAAAGAAAAAACTCTTGATTTCTCAAGAGTTTCTTTAGTGGTCGAGGTGACAGGATTTGAACCTGCGACCTTTTGGTCCCGAAATCGAACTGATGTTCTCGTATGTCTTTTCATGTCGGCAGTGTTATAAGAAGGAAACCCTGCAAAATGACATGGTCGGACATGGAAAAACACATTTGGTTGCCGTTTCGTTGCAACAAATCGATGATACGGACCAAAGACAATGCAAGACTTGGATGCAACCTTCCATATAGAATGACCATCAAAACCACTCGAAGTACGCATAATATACCATGAAATAGCAGTGAACGCAATGGGGTCAAAGGAGTACATCTGCATCAATACAGGATTTGACCATCGGCTTCCGAATTCTTGATTTTATGATTTAACAATCCAATTTCAAGAATCAAAATGCTATTTTTGTTGATTTTCTGCAAAAAACGGGATATAATATACCCATGAAGGAAATTAAGGATGTGATATGCGTGCTGATTCAATTCAAAGTTGCTAATTATCGTTCGATCAAAGACCAAGTAATATTATCAATGCTGGCCAGCAAAGATCAGGATCATAGCGAGCATTTGATTGATACAGGTGCTAAAGATAAATGTCTCAAATCGAGTATCATCTATGGTGCAAATGCATCGGGCAAGTCGAATGTGCTGCTTGCCTTCTATTTCATGGTCAATTATGTTTTGACCTCACATGAAAAGCAGCTCAATATTCCGACTGGCCGTATTCCTTTCAAATTCGATCCTTCTACGCCCGAGGAGCCCAGTGTTTTTGAGGTTGTGTTTATTGCCGATCAGGTGAAATACGTATATGGCTTCTCAGCAGATGATAAGAAGATCATCGACGAATACCTTTACGCCTATCCTAAGGGACGAAAAGCAGTAATATTTGAACGCACAAATACAGATATCTATCGCTTTACTGCGGATGTTGACCTTCAGGAAAGCCTGAAAGAGCGCAATACTGCTAATAAGCTTTATCTGTCCACCGCTGCAAACTGGAATTACAAAAAAGTACTGCCTGTGTTCAATTGGTTTTCTTCATGCCAAGTTCTCAATACGGGAATCGAAAGAGCGTATGGTGTAAATGGTGCAGATCTGTTGGATGACAAATACCGAGAAAAGATCGCACAGCTTCTCCGCATTGCAGACTTCGGTATTCAGGCTTTAAGCATTAAGGATGGCCCTCAAAGTTTTACTGGCGTGATTACGGGTATTCTGGATAATGTAGAAGCTGTCCATCAGGTAAAAAACGCTGATGGTGAATTTGCCATGTATCCGTTGAGTATGGCAGAAGAATCTACTGGTACAAATACCTATTTCCGTTTGATCGGCGAAATAGAAAAGGCATTGCAGACAGGATGCTTGTTAGTAGCGGATGAAATGGATGCTTATCTCCATCCCCTGCTCACGCAACATCTGGTTTCTCTTTTCAACAGTACCGAGAATAATCCGCTTGGAGCACAATTGATCTTCTGTTCCCACAATACAAACTTCCTGAACCTCGATTTGATGCGTCGCGACCAGATTTGGTTTACAGAGAAAGATGAGAATACCGGAGCCACTGATTTGTATTCTCTGGTCGATTTCTCTGTGCGTAAAGAGGCAAAGGTGGAGAAAGGCTATCTGTTGGGCCGTTATGGCGCAATTCCGTTTATCAAGGGAGGGCGTCGATAATGGGCAGAGGCAAAATTGAGCGGCGCGGATCCAAACCACGCCGGACTAAACCCGTTATTCTCATTGTTACAGAGGGTGAAAAATCCGAACCGAAGTACTTTGAGCATTTCAGAACCCGTCAGAACAATGTAGAAGTCAGAGTCGTACCCAACAGCAAAAATGGCGGCAAAACGGATTATTTGAATTTGATCCGTAAAGCCTCCAGAATATGCAAAGATGATGACCTCTCGCCCAAATCCGGTGACTCGGTATGGATTGTTGCCGATGGTGACGTGAATTATCAAGCGGCAGATGCCATCAAGAAAAAGAACGCGGCTTTGACACAAGCGCGAGCTACGGCAGAAAAAGAGGCCTATTCACTGCTTATCTCTAATCCTTGCTTTGAACTCTGGTATTTACTCCATTTGCGCTACACAACAGCGCATCTTCCTGACTATGATGCGGTGAAAAAGGCTTTGGAGCAAGCTGGCATAAAGGACTACGAAAAGCATAATGACCTTTACGAACAGCTGGCCAGCGAGACGATTGAGGCGATCAAGTGTGCAAAACGCTTGGAAGCACATCAAGTAGAGAATGGGTTCACCTTGCCCCTTGGCCTTGATGCAAATCCATTCACCGAGGTATACCGGCTCGTGGAAAAGCTGACGATTACGGACCAGCTCACATAATAAACCTATATTGACAATGATGCCCTCCAGCGCTGGAGGGCATTTCGTTATTCTGCTTCAAATCCGCTATCTTTCAGCCATTTGCGTAATGCTTGGTCATTCGGGCCAGTTAGCGTGCCGCGCTTATCTACCTTGTATTCGCCAATGCGGTACGCGAATGTTGGTGCGTTCTGATATACTGGCGACTGGTCAGTGAATTCGCTGATGGTTTTCACCAGCTCTTTGCGCTGTTCGCCGGTATAGCCAAAGCGGATCTCCATAGTGTCAGATTCCTCCGCCGTAATGATCAGCTCGTTTTCTTTGAGCTCTGCCGTGATCTCCACGCCGCGAGCTATCATTTCTGCCACTTCGTGTACCGGCTGTCCTTCGGCATCAGCGCGTTCCAAACCAGCCATCAGGGCTGCTTCTACCTCGGCCATGATAGCTTCCTTCTGCTCCGGCGTCGGTTCTGGCAGCTGAACAGGCTTCCTGCGGCTCTGCCGCTGTCGCACCTCAGGCCATTCTTCCGGCAATACGCCCGGAGCAAAATAGATTTTGAACGTGATCGCGCCGTTGGTCGGTACGTCGAATTTGAAATCGACAAAGGGCAGCCGCTTGATCTCGTCCGGGATTTCGATGTTCTTGTATCGCTTTACCTCCTTACCGTCTACCATGAGGCAGACCGGCACTGCATCGCGCAGCTTTGCCGTGAGCTTTCCGCATTCCATACTTGCTTCCTCCTTTTTCGTGGGTGCCTTGCAGCAGTGACAGCTTACATAAAGACCCGTGGAAAGCAAGCTCAGAAATATGGTTTCTTGAAATATTTCCAGTCCTCCTTTACGGTGGATCAGTCGTATGGTACTGTCTGCCCATGGAGGTGGCGTTATGCGAGATATACTTCGGGATTTGTACTACGGAAATTACGCAGCATTTGAACGCACATATTCCCGTGAATCCGAACAGGCCAAGGTACTGGGAATTGTCGTTGATTTGGAGGAAAAGCTGCGGAATATGCTGTCAGAAGAACAGAAAGCCCTATTCAAGCAGTACGACGACGCGGTTGCCGATCTGGCCAGCGTTTCAAACGCGGATTGCTTCGTAGAGGGCTACCGTCTGGGTGTAAATCTTATTCTGGCAGCATTTCCGGAGCATGTGGAAGAACTAAAACAAGCCCTTGTCAGTACACTCAAATGAAAGCAATGAAGCTAGGCGAAAAAGGAACTTCAGCGCTGGTAGCAATTCTGGCGCTGTTTTTATGTTGAACAAACAAGCAGAATTTGATAGAATAACGTATATAATGATGATGCAAAGTGGTGGATGGCATGAAAAAGAATAAGCAGCCGGTCAAATCATCATTTCGGGTGATCAAAGAACCTTACAAGCAGAGTGCTGATGATTCATTAAAGGAGTTTATTCAGCGATTTCTGATAGATCCAGAACGTGAAGTCAAAATTGATAATAGAACTTACCACAAGGTGATTATGCTGAGTGAGCTGGGTATTCGATCTAGAGGCATATTTACCCTTGTAACACTAAGTTCAAGAATTAGGATACGTATAGGCGATGTATTGATTGATGAAAATGGTCGGATGTACACAATGAAGGGTGTTGAGATGATACGCTATGAGTCAGATATGTATCCCGAATGCTTAGAAATCGTTACTCTTTCAATTTCCGGTGATCCCGAGGCAATGGGCGATTATTTGGCAGTATGCGATCCTGAAAAGAAAGAAGAGTAGTATGAAACGGTATATCGGCGCTGGCAGCAATGTTGGCGCTGTTTTTATGTTAAGCAGAGACTGCTGCGCTTGCATATTCTGTAAGAGATGTGATATAATTATGACGAATCTTGAATCGAATTCTAAATTAGTCAAAGGTGATATAATGGCTTATATTCATAGAAGCATAGAAGAACGCTTGAATAAGGCGGCAAATACTTTTAAGGCGGTACTGGTGACCGGCCCTCGTCAGGTTGGAAAGTCAACCGTGTTGAAGAAAGTGTTCCCTGAACGGAAGTATGTATCGCTGGATGACCCTTTTCTTGAGGAGCAGGCTAATCAGAACGGTTCTATGTTCATGATGCTCAATCAGCCTCCTATCACATTTGACGAGGTACAGCGAGCGCCTATTCTGTTCCGCTATATCAAAATGAAATGTGACGAAACGGATGATAAGGGCCTTTATTGCCTGTCTGGATCGCAGCAGTTTAAGCTGATGCAGAATGTCTCCGAAACGCTTTCGGGCCGTATCAGCATTCTTGAATTGGCTGGTTTGTCCTTGCGAGAGATGCAAGGCGATCCTTTCAGCCAGCGCTTCCTGCCTACAATAGAATATATTCTGGAGCGTCAGAAAACAGCGAAAGCGCCTGAAAACATTTGGGAAATCATTCACCGCGGCTCCTATCCTGCCTTACAGGACGAGAACTTAGAGTGGTCTACTTTCTATGCTGATTATGTGCGTACCTACATTGAACGCGATGTGCGCGAGCTTTCCGCTGTTCAGGATCTGGACGCTTTCCGTCGATTCATGATTGCTGCAGCAGCGCGAACGGGTGAAATGCTCAACTATTCCAATATAGCGGATGAGGTTGGCAAGGATGTCGCGACTATCAAGAATTGGATTTCTATTCTGGAGGCATCTGGCATTATCTATTTGCTGGAACCCTATGCTTCTGCTGTGCTGAAGCGCTCCATCAAAACGCCCAAGCTCTATTTCCGAGATACCGGTCTGGCTTGCTATCTGACCCGCTGGCTGACCGCTGATGCACTGGCGTATGGCGCGATGAATGGCCCTATGTTTGAGACTTTCGTTATTTCGGAGATTCTGAAATCCTTCTCCAATGCTGGTCTAGATTACCGTTACTTCGTTTCCTACTATCGCGGCAAGGATAAAGCGAAGGTGCAGAAGAACGGCGTAAGCGTTGAAACTGAGAGTGAGATCGATTTTATCATTGAGGAGAATGGCGTGCTGTATCCCATTGAGATCAAGAAAGCCTCCAATGTGCATGCAGATATGACCAGTGTATTTCAGGTGCTTGATAAGGTGCCTGAGAAAAAGCGTGGTATGGGTGCAGTAATCTGTACCTGTCCCCAGCCCGGAGCACTGAGAGAAAACGTGTTGCAGATTCCTGTATGGTATATCTGATGCTGAGATGAGATCATGAATTTTGCATGTCATTACAGCTTTCTCCAAGTGCCGGTACCTTGCCAGAATTAGGCATCGATGTTATAATTAAATTGAGTTTTTCTATACAAATCAAGGGATTGCGGGGTGTCCACAATGGGAAGGCCTGAGGATGAACGGGTGAAAATACCGGCTCTCGTGCACTTGACCCGGCTGGACTATGAATACGTGTCGCTGAAGAAAGGGATCGCTTATGATGGCGATACCAATATCTTTGTCGACACTTTTCGTGTTGCCCTGAATCGAATAAACGGTATATCCCTTTCTGCTGCGGAAGCTAGGACCATCGTGCAGGATTTCAAAGTCATGCTCGGTACGGATGATCTCGGCAGAAAATTCTATAATCATTTGCTCCGTGGCTATAACGGGATCAAACTTATCGATTTCGACCATCCCGAACGTAATACATTTCAGTTTACAACAGAGCTTCCTTGCATCAACGGCAATGAGGAATTCAGACCGGATATCACTATCCTTATCAACGGCATGCCTCTGGCATTTATTGAAGTGAAGCGCTCGAATAATAAGGATGGCATTCAGGCTGAATACGACCGCATGAACAAGCGCGTGCGGAATAAGAAATTTCGGCGTTTTATCAATATTACGCAGCTGATGGTTTTCTCAAACAACGGCGAGTATGATGACAGCGAAGCAGTACCTTTGGAAGGTGCCTTCTACGCAACCACCAGCTACAAACGCTTGTTCTTCAGCCATTTCAGAGAAGAAGACCAAACCATATATCAGCATGTGGGCGCTATTGATCCGGATAAGGAAGCATTTATTCTCAAGGATACAAACCTGCCAGCAATCAAGCACGCGCCGGAATATGCGACCAATATCGATCCTATGACACCTACCAACCGCATCATTACTTCGCTGTTCACCAAGGAACGGTTGATGATGCTGCTTCGTTATGCCATTGCATATGTGGAGCGCACCAATGATGAAGGCTTAAAAGAACTGGAAAAGCACATCATGCGCTATCCGCAGCTGTTTGCTACAAAAGCCATTGAGAACCGTCTAGATAACGGAATCAAGAACGGCATCATTTGGCATACACAGGGCAGCGGAAAAACAGCGCTGGCTTATTACAATGTGCACTATCTGACGGACTACTATCAGAAGAAGGGCGTTATCGCCAAGTTCTATTTCATCGTTGATAGACTCGATCTCCTCCAGCAGGCGGCGGATGAATTCCGGGCGCGTGGTCTGCATGTGGATGAAGTGGACTCCAAAGAGGCTTTCAAGGATGCCATCGGCAAAACTGGCGAGATCAGTGCGACTGGCGAACATGCCATTACGGTTGTGAACATTCAGAAATTCACCAATGAATCTGTATCCAAGCAGTCTGACTATAACGTGAATGTGCAGCGTGTGTATTTCATGGATGAAGCGCACCGGAGCTATAATCCGCGAGGATCGTTCCTGGCAAATCTGCTGACATCCGACCGCAACGCCGTCATGATTGCTCTGACCGGCACTCCGCTGATCGGTGATGGTTATAATACCAAGGATGTGTTCGGCAGCTATATCCACAAATATTATTATAACCGTTCCATTAAGGATGGCTATACTCTCCGCCTGATCAGAGAGGGTATCAAAACAGAATATCGCGTAAAGCTGCAGGGCGTACTGGAAAGCATCACTGCCATGAAGGGCTCCATTAAACGCGAAGAAATGTACGCTCACCCTACCTACGTCCGTGACCTGACCAAATATATTGTTGAGGATTTTGAGCGCAGCCGTATTGCACTTGGAGACAACTCCATCGGCGGCATGATCGTCTGCGATTCCTCCAAGCAGGCACGCGAGGTTTATTCGCAATTGCAGCACTATCAGCTGACCTCTGCGCTTATCCTCCATGATGCGGATGATAAAGAAACCCGCAGACAGAAGCGCAGCGATTTCAAGAAGGGCTCCATTGATATTCTGGTGGTGTTCAATATGCTGCTTACCGGCTTTGATGCACCACGCCTCAAGAAACTATATCTTGGTCGTGTGATCAAGGATCATGGCCTGCTGCAGGCACTTACCCGCGTTAACCGTCCGTATAGCAAGCACCGTTATGGATATGTGGTAGACTTTGCCGATATCCGAGCAGAGTTTGACAAAACCAATAAAGCTTATTTTGCCGAACTGCAGGCTGAACTGGGCGATGAATTCAAGCAGTACGATAGCATTTTCATGACACAGGAGGAAATCACTGCCGCCCTGCAGGACATTCAGCAGAAACTGTTCCTGTACAACACAGATAACATTTCTGTTTTTACGCAGCAGATTTCCGCATCGGATGATAAAGAAGAGCTGATCGGCCTGCGCAAAGCCCTCGAAAGCTATAAGGAATTGCAGAATGTTGCCAAGCTGTTTGGTTACGATGAACTGGCTGATTCCTTCACGCTGGACAATGCCAATCAGCTGTTCGGCGAGGTAAACAACCGCATTGCGCTGATCAATCTGAAGAATTCGCTTAACAATGCGCAGGACATGACCGCTGTGCTGAATACGGCAATGGACGAAATCCAGTTCGTGTTCCGCAGAATCTCCAAAGATGAAATGGTCATCGCCGATGCTTTCCGCGAATCGCTGGAAAAGGCACGTCAGGCCATGCAGCACAACTTCGATCCTCAGGATCCGGAGTATATCAGCCTGCTGGAGGAACTGCAGCGCCTGTTTCAGAAAAAGCATATCGAAGAATTGACTTCTCAGGAGATGCAGGACAGCATCAGCATATTGGACAGCATCCGGTCACGTGTGACGGTGCTGAATCAGAAGGATGCCATGCTGACTGCGAAATATGAAAACGATCCCAAATACATGCGCATCCACAAACGCCTGCGTACCAGCCCTCCTCCGCTTGGGACGGATATTCAGCTGTTCCCGGTTCTGCTGGATCTGAAGCACATCGCTGATGATAAGGTGCTGGCGAATAGCCGCATGCTGCTGAACGAAGCGTATTTTGTGCAGGACATGATGCCGGTGATCAAGCGTGCGCTCACCAGTCATGGTTTGTCCTTCACGCTTCCGCAGCTGAAAATGGTCGGCCACACGCTCTCACAGGAATACTTCCATGAAAGGACTTGGGCACAGTAATGGAGATTTTAGATATCAAGGCGCAAACCAAGGCAATGATCGACAGCCTGAAAGCTGTCTGTACCACCTATGGCCTTGGCAACGCCAGCAGCGAATATAAGATCATCACAGAAATCTTTCTGTATAAGTATCTGAATGACAAATTCATCTTTGAAATGCGCAAAGCCAATCCCGCCTGGCACGGCATGTCCGATGCTGAGGTGGAAACACAGCTGAACGCCCTTTCGGATGATGATTATGAGATGGCGCTGTTTGACATCGGCGGCTCTACGGCGAAGCTGATGCGCAATCAGTTCATTTCCTATCTCTTCAATCGTCAGAACGAGGAAGATTTCCACAAGCTGTTTGATCAGACGCTGCTGGATATCGCCAATCAGAATATGGATATCTTCTCCGTGCAGGCAGGCGGTTCTTCCAAGATTCGTCTGTTCGATGCGCTCTCGCCCTACGTGATCGAAGCCGAAAAGCGCGATGGCTTCTGCCGGGCCATGATCAATAAGCTGGCAGACGCCTCTTTCTCCGGCGTATTTGAACAAAAGTACGATTTCTTTGCGGATGTGTTCGAGTACCTGATCAAGGATTACAACAAGGATAGCGGCAAGTATGCCGAATACTACACGCCGCACTCTATCGCTACCATTCTGGCCAGAATTCTTGTGCCGGACGGCGCAAAGAATGTAACTGTATACGATCCGGCTGCCGGTACCGGCACGCTGGTGCTTGCACTTGCACATGAAATCGGCGAGGATAACTGCACCGTATACACGCAGGATATTTCCCAGAAGGCCAACGAATTCATGCGCCTGAACCTGATCCTGAACAGTCTGGTGCATTCCCTGCCGAACGTAGTGCACGACGATACACTTGTTTCTCCGCGCCATCTGAATGCCAAGAAGGACGGCATCGCCACCTTCGATTACATCGTCAGCAATCCACCTTTCAATATGGATTTCAGCGAAACACGGGATACACTGGCAGGTGAAGCCTACCAGAAGCGTTTCTTTGCTGGAGTACCGAATGTCCCCAACAAGAAGAAAGACGGCATGGCTATCTACCAGATGTTCCTGCAGCATATCATCGTTTCGCTGAACGAGCACGGCAAGGCAGCCGTTGTCGTACCTACCGGCTTCCTGACAGCAGGGTCCGGTATTCCGCTAAAGATACGCCAGCACCTGATCGAAAACCATATGCTGCGTGGCGTTGTATCCATGCCCAGCAATGTATTTGCGACGACTG